>JBFELU010000060.1:0-15981 GCA_041551965.1 Acidimicrobiia bacterium | reverse complement strand
GATTCCGGGACCAGTCACTGTGAAATGGAAACTGCTCTTCGTGTCGTGGCCGATCCCGGGCGACTGCAAATAGCCGATAGGCTGGCCGTCAATGCAGACCCGCATCTGGTCACCGACGATCTCGATCGTGATCTGGCTCGATTCGAAGAGCAGGGGCTTCCGATCTACGAGCGGCGACCCGGAGCCGGAGGGTTCGAGATCGCCTACGTGGCCACCCCAGACGGTGTCTGTCTGGAACTGATGCAGCCGTGAAGCGGCTCCCTCCTTTCGCCTACTTCGAACCGGCCACCGTGGGCGAGGCGGCCGGACTCCTGGCCGGCGAGCCGGGTGCCAGGGCGCTGGCCGGGGGCACCGACTTGCTGGTGGACCTGAAGTCGGGAAAGGAACGCCCGGCGACGATCGTCAACCTGAAACGTATCGACGGCCTGACCGGCGTTCGCGCCGATGGCGAGTCGACCTGGATCGGGGCGCTCACGTCGGTGCGTGAAATCGAGCAGTCCGACGTCGTCGGGGACAGGCACCCGGCACTGGCTGCGGCGGCCGGCGTGCTGGCTTCGCTGCCGATTCGGCGTCTCGCCACCATCGGGGGGAATCTCGGGCGGGCATCACCGGCCTCCGATCTGGCTCCGCCCCTGATGGCGCTGGGCGCTTCGGCAACGGTCGAGAGCCGCTCCGGCGCCAGGGAGATCCCCGTCACCGAGCTCTTCGTCGGCCCCGGGGAGACCGTCCTCGACCACGATGAGATCATCACCTCGGTTCGGGTCCCCCGGCCGGCGCCGGGGATGGGTGCCGCCTACCGCAAACTCGGCAAACGCGGCGGTGGAACCGACATCGCCCTCGTCGGGTCGGCGGTGTCGGTCGTCATCGACGGACGAGTGATCATCGAGGCCTCGGTGATTCTGGCCTCGGTGGGCCCGACCCCATTGCGGTCCCATGCCGCCGAGGACGTGCTGCGGGGTTCGGCGCCGACCGATGCCATCTTGGCGGAGGCCGCCGCGGCCGCCGCCGCCTCGGCGGTTCCCATCAGCGACGTCAGAGCCGGCGCCGCCTATCGCACGGCAGTGAGCCGGGTGCTCACGCGGCGGACGCTTCGTGACGCGGTGTCGGCGGCTCGGGGCTCTGCGGCATGATCTCGCTCACCCTGACCGTGAACGGCGCGGACCGGGAGCTCGTGGTCGGTGCCAACGCCACGTTGCTGGAAGTGTTGCGAGAGGACCTGCTCCTCACCGGAGCCAAGGAAGGCTGCGGTGAGGGCGAGTGCGGGGCGTGCGTCGTGCTGGTCGACGGCCGGGCCGTCCCTTCCTGCCTGATGCTGGCGGCCGACCTCGCCGGTCGGCCGGTCGAGACCATCGAGGGAATCGCCTCGGACGGTGTGCTCGACGCGATGCAAGAGGCCTTCGTCGAGGCGGGAGCTTTCCAATGCGGATACTGCACCCCGGCCACCATCCTGGTCGCCGAGGCATTGCTGAGGGCCCATCCCCGTCCGGGCGTCGATGAGGCCAAGGACGCACTCGATGGCGTGTTGTGCCGCTGCGGAGCTCAACCGAAGGTGCTCCGGGCCATTGCCTCCCTGATGTACGGAGAGGGGGGCGCATGACCCGCTATGTGGGGCGGCGGGTCGCCCGCCTCGATGCCCGCGACAAGGTCACCGGCAGGGCGGTGTTCGGCTCCGACGTGAGTCTGCCCGGGATGCTGCACGGAGCGGTGCTCCGCAGCCCTCATCCCCACGCCCGGATCGTGGCGATCGACATCACCGCTGCTCGATCGGCTCCGGGCGTTGCGGCCGTGGTGACGGGACGGGATTTCCCGTACACCTTCGGCTCGGCGATCAAGGACCAGCCCTTCCTCGCCATCGATCGGGTCCGCTACGTCGGTGAACCTGTGGTGGCCGTGGCGGCCGCCACCGAGGCTCAGGCGCAGGAGGCTCTGGCCGCTCTTCACATCGACTACGAGGAGCTTCCGGCCGTGCTGGAGATGGAGGATGCACTGGATCCGGAGGCACCACTGGTCCATCCCGACCTCGAGCATTATGAGCGGGGATCGCACGAGATCGTGCCCGGCACCAACATCAACACCATCTACCGCTACGCCCGCGGCGACGTCGAAGAGGGCTTCGCCGCCGCCGACCTGGTGGTCGAGCACACTTTCACCGCCCATGCCGTGAGCCATGCCGCGCTCGAGACCCATGTGGCGGTGGCCCGCTACGAGCCGGCGGCCGACGGCTACACGCTGTGGGTCTCCACCGACCGTCCGTTCCAGGTGCGCAACGAGCTCACCACCGCACTGGGGATCCCCAGCAACCGGGTGCGGCTCATCGTCGGGTACGTGGGTGGCTCGTTCGGGGGGAAGAACACGCTGATCGCCGAGACCGCCGCCGTGGCCCTGGCTCGCCACACCGGGGGCCGCCCGGTGCGGGTGGAACTGTCCCGCGAGGAAGACCTCATCGCCTCCCAGTTGCGGGTGCCGGCGATCCTCACCCTCAAGACCGGGGTGCGGGAGGACGGGCTCCTCCTCGCTCGCAGCGCCGACATCCTGTGGGACAGCGGGGCCTACACCTCGAACACCGTGGGGGTGGCGATCCGGGGCGCCCAGACCGTCTTCGGTCCCTACCGAATCCCGCACCTGCGGCTGCTTTCGCAGCAGGTCTACACCAATCGGGCGATCACCGGCTCGTACCGCGGCTACGGGACGACTCAGGTGACCTGGGCCTGTGAATCGCAGATGGACGTCATCGCCGAGCGTCTCGGGATGGATCCCCTCGGGCTCCGTCTCAAGAACGGCTACGTGGAAGGTGACCCTTACCTCAACGGGCAGATCATGCACGGCATCGATCTCGAAGCGACGCTGCAGCGGGCGGCCGCCGAGATCGGGTGGGGGGAACCCGCTCCGGACCCGCCGGAGCCTCACCTGCGCCGCGGGAAGGGCCTCGCCGCCATGATCAAGCCCACCGCCACGCCCACCAGCAGCAACGTCGTGGTCAAGGTGGAACAGGACGGCCAGGTGGCGGTGCTGTGCGCCGCTCCCGAGATCGGTGGAGGGCAGGACACGGTGCTGGCACAGATGGCGGCCGACGTGATCGGGGTGCCCTTGGATGCGGTGGCGATCTCGACGACCGATACCGCGGTGTCGCCCTTCAACGGTCCGGTGGCGTCGAGTCGGACCACCTATCACGTCGGCAATGCGATCAAACAGGCGGGCGAGGAGGTCCGCGATGGGGTCCTCGATCTTGCTTCCGGGGTGCTCGGCGTCGATGTGGCGCGGCTCGATCTCGACGAAGGGGTCATCTCGGAGCACGGAGTCGGGCCCCGGATCACGCTCGCCGAGTTGCTGGGATCCTTTGGATTCGAAGGACATTCGATCATGGCCGAGGCGCGCTTCACCACGGCCGGGTCGCCGCTGCTCAAGGCGGAGCCGGGGATGGAGTGGATGAGCAGCATCTTCTGGATGCTCGCCACGCACGCAGTCGAGCTGGAGGTCGACATCGAGACCGGGGTGGTGCGGCTGATCAAGGTGGCGGCGGCCCACGACGTCGGACGAGCGATCAACCCGACGACCTGCGAGCAGCAGATCGAGGGGGGTGTCATCATGGGCCTTTCGAACGCCCTGTTCGAGGATCTGGCGGTCCGCGAGGGGCGGGCCGGGGTGACCGGTTTTCTCGACTACAAACTGGCCACCATGCACGATCTCCCCGAGATCGTGCCGATCATCGTCGAATCGGACCACAGCGAGGCCCCGTTCGGCGCCAAGGGGATCGGCGAGCCGGCGGCGGCCGCCACCGCCCCGGCGATCGCCAACGCCATCGCCGATGCGCTCGGGGTCCGGATCACCGACCTCCCCTTGTCGGCGGAGAAGATCCTGTTCGCCCTGGAGGGGGACCCTCCGGAGACGACTGATCGATCATCTATGATCTGAGGGGAGGTGACGTCGTGCCCGATCCGGTCCGGCCCTACATGCTCGGTGATCAGATCAAGGACCGGCTGCTCACCATGATCATGGAGGGGGAGTTGGCCCCCGGGGAGCGGATCGTCGAGACCCGGATCGCCCGCGACC
The DNA here is from genome assembly GCA_041551965.1 of Acidimicrobiia bacterium. Taxonomy (GTDB): domain Bacteria; phylum Actinomycetota; class Acidimicrobiia; order Spongiisociales; family UBA11373; genus JBFELU01. The sequence goes on along the minus strand of JBFELU010000060.1, from coordinate 11,931 downwards.
TCGGGATCAGCCAGGGTCCGGTGCGCGAGGCGTTGCGCGATCTCGCCGGCCTCGGGCTGGTCGACCTCCAGCCCTACCGGGGCGCCCGGGTGCGCGAACCGACCCTCGAAGAGCATCTCGGTGCCATGCAGGTCCGGGTCGAACTGGAGGCGATGGCGGCGCGGTTGGCGGTCGAGCGCGCCGATCGTGACGTCGTCGACGAACTCCGGGTCCTCATCGACGAGATGAGGGCATTGTCGGCGGCCGGTGATGCCCACGGGTTGGCCATCAAGGACACCGAGTTCCACGGGGTCGTCGTTCGCACGGCGGGTAATCAGACGCTGGAACGGTTGTGGTCGATGCTCGAGCCGTTTGCGCAGACCTATCTCACCGCCACGGTGACCGGGCTCGACACCCCCGACCGATACGCCGAGCGTCACAATCGGATCGTGGATGCCCTGGCCGACCGCGACGTCGCGGCCGTGGATGAAGCGGTTCGCTCCCACGGTGCCGCAAACGTGGCAATGGTGCGGGAAGCGGCCGGACCAGACGAGAACGGGTGAGCGAAGGGAGGCGACGGTGAGGCTCTACACGTTTGCGGTGCCGTCCCCGTTGGGTGACCTGACGAGGATCGGCGCCGAGGCCGATGGAACCCTGGTCGATCTGACCGCGGCCGCGACACGGTACTTCCACGAACGAGGAGAGCCGGATCCCGCCGAGTACGCCCGCTTTCTGGTTCCCCCCGACATGGTCGGATACCTGACGAGGGGCGACAAGGCCCGGCGGGTCGTCGAGGCGAGCCTGGCGATGGTCGCCGAGACCGGGGGTGAGATCTCCTCCCCGGCCGGCGAGCGGGTGGTGTATGCCTTCGACGAGGTCCGGCTCATGGCGCCGGTGCCCCGCCCCAACATCGTGTGGGATGCCATGGTGTTCCACGAGCACGTCAAGATGGGTCGCGACGTCATTCCCGACGTCTTCTTCGAGTCCCCTCCCTACTTCACCCAGAGTGCCGCCATCGTTGCCGGGCCTTACGACCCGATCTACAAGCCGACCTTCACCGAGCAGCTCGACTTCGAGTTGGAGTTCGGGGTGATCATCGGGAAGAAGGGCATCAACATCCCCCTCGGCGAGGCGGAAGGCCACATCGCCGGGTTCACGATCTACAACGACATCTCGGCCCGCGACGTCCAATTCCGGGAGATGGAGATGATGCTCGGCCCCGCCAAGGGCAAGAACTTCGAGCACGCCAACGTCATGGGCCCCTGCCTGGTGACACCCGACTCGCTCGACTACGACAATCTGCGCATGGTGGCCCGCATCAACGGCGAGGTCGTCGCCGACGACAACTCGTCGGCGATGTATCACAAGTTCCCCCGCATCATCGAGTGGATCTCCCAGGAGCAGTACCTCTATCCGGGGGACTTCATCGCCTCGGGCACCAGCGATCACGGAACCGGGCCGATGTCGTCGTTCGACCGCTGGCTCGAGGTGGGTGATGTGGTGGAACTCGAAGTGGAAGGGATCGGGATCATCCGCAACGAGGTGGTGGCATCCCCGGCCCGCCGGAAGCGGCAAGGAGAGGACACATGAGGAAGCGAATGTTCATGCTGCACACGATGCCCTTCGTCATGGACAAGATCATCGGCCCGCTCGAGCGGGAGTTCCTCGAAGCCCATCCCGACGTCGAGATCCAGCACATGCTCGACACCTCCCTCTTGGCCGACACGATGGCCGACGGCGAGGTCTCCCCCGTCACCGCTTCCCGTCTCCTCTCCTACGTTCGCGAGGCCGAACAGGCGGGCGGTGCCATGCTGCTCCTGACGTGCACCTCGGTCGGCGAGGGGATGACCCACGTTCGCAAGTTCACCAACCTCCCGACCCTGTGCATCACCGAACCGCTCGTGGCCGAGGCGCTCGATCTCGGAACCCGTATCGGGATCGTCGGCACGGTGCCCACATCTCCGGCGCAGATCATCGAGCCGCTCATCGCCGAGGCGCAGCGGCGGGGCTTGAGCCCCGACGACCTGACCATCGAGACCGCCGTCGTCGAAGAGGCCTTTGCGGCGCGAGGCGCCGGAGACACCGAGACCCACGACCGGTTGGTGTCGGAGGCCGTCGGCCGGTTGGCGGCCGAGCACGACATCGATTCGATCGTCTTTGCCCAGGCCTCGATGAGCGGCACGGAGATCGAGGATCCGGGAGTCCCGGTGCTCAGGCTGGGACCATCAGCCTTCGAGAAGGCAGCCGCCATGCTGGCGGCGACCTGAGCGAGGACCTCACCACTCCGTATAGGGGTGGCTGATCAAGTTCGCGTTGAAGTAGCGGGGATCGTCGGTGACTTCCTCTCCCGCCCAGGCCGGGAGCTCGAAGGGCTCGTTCTCACGTGCGAGCTCGATCTCGGCCACCACCAGCCCTTGGTTGACGCCGGCGAACTCATCGATCTCCCAGATGTGTCCCTCGTGTTCCACGATGAAGCGGGTCTTGGAGATGATCGGCCGCTCGCAGAGCTCGTCGAGCATGCGGGTGGCATCGTCGATGGGGATCGGATACTCGAATTCCGTCCGGCTGGCACCGATCGTGATGCCCTTGACGGTGAGCAACGCCTCGTCGCCGGTCACCCGGACCCTCACCGTGCGCTCCTTGACGGTCGACAAGTAGCCCTGGCGAAACGACTTCCCGGCGGCGCCGGATCGCCACTCGTCGCCGACGACCAGGAACTTCCGCTCTATCTCCCGGGCCATGCGGCGCTCGTGTCTTCGACGGTCCACCCGATCAGACGCTTGATCGCGACGGGATAGTTGGTGTTGGGGTGAGCATCGAGTCCGGTGAGCCGGATCGCAGTCCGGAGCGCAACCGGGTCGGCCGACTCCAGTGCGGCCGTCTGCTGCTCGAACCCGTTGACCCTCACATCGGCCAGTTCGGCGATGCAGTCGTGGACCACGAAGGACTCGCGACGCTTGTTGATCTCCATCGCCTGCAGCTCGGCGTGCGGTTGGACGATCTCGCTGAGGAACTGTTGCGAGGTGTAGGAAGCCCGGTGCAGCGTGGGTGCCGTCATTGCCAGGAGAGGGAAGACCTCGTCCTCGAGCACCCGGCCCTCCAGGGGGAAGTCGGCCTTGAGGCGAGGTTCCCACCGCTCGAACTCATCGACGACGCCGAGGAGCACCTTGATGTCGAGGACCTCGTGCCGGATCTTCGGATTCACATGCGAGACGGCGTGCGAGACGAGGTAGATCTCGGAAGTGATCCGTGCCCGGTCCGGGGCCGAGAGATTTCGGAAGCGGGCTGCCACGTCATCGAGACGAGGTGCCCAGATCCGATACTCGTAGCGGGGCTCGACCGGAGCCATCTCGTCCTTCCGACGGTCGCCGACGTCTCAATCTAGCCGCGGCGACCGCACCGAAACCCGGACCGGCCTATGGGACCATCGACTCCATGTCCTGGTATCGCTGCTCCAGGCCGTCGGCCACGTCCCGGGCGTCGCCTACCACCTGGGTGGGGAGCCCGGAGGGCTCCTGGGCCGGAGGTGGCGAAGCGGGGTCGGGGGACGTCGATCCGGTGCATCCGGCGAGAAACAGGGCCGCGATCAGCGCGGCAAGGCTGCGCTTCATGGATCCCCTATCGGCCGACCCGCCCCATATCCTGAGCGACGCCGGGCCCCCACTTCTCCTACGCTGAAGGAAAGTGAAGGCGTTCACCATCACCGGTGGCATCAACGTGCTCGTCGGGTTCGGGTTGTTGCTCGTCGGTCTCATCGTCGCGGGGGAGGCCCGGGTGGGCTTCCTGGCGACCGGCGGCTTCATGGTGCCGTTCGGTCTCATCTTCTACGTGGTTGGACGCAAGATCGGTCCCGTCGCCGGACTTCGTCCCCGGCTCGTCGAGTCGGGGACCCCCACGACGGCGAAGATCACCGGGATGAACGAGACATCGGTGCGGTTGAACAACCGCCCGGTCATCGGGTTCGATTTGGAGGTGACACCGCCGCACGGTGGTGATCCCTACTCGGCTTCTGTGAAGCAGGTCGTGCCGATCTCGGCCCTGGGATCGGTCCGCCCCGGTGCCTCGGTGGGAGTGGTCGTGGACCCCGCCGATCCCGCCAGGGTCGCCGTCGATTGGAACCGGGGAGTCCCGGAGGAAACACACCGGTTGAGCGATGGGGATCCGGAAGCGCTCATCGCCGCGATCAGAGAGATCTCCTCCGACCGTCGGCACCCGACCGCCGAGACCCTGGCGCGCGGTCGGCGGGGCCGGGGCACGATCACCCTCATGCGGCGTATGGGCGAGCTCGTCGATCTGGGACTCGCCGAAGAAGGCGACGCCGGTTCGGAGGACGACCTGTTCCTCATCGGCCTCGACGTCAAGCTCCCCGGTCGGGATCCCTACCCGGCTCAGATCCTCCACCGGGTCCCCGACGACCTGGTCGGCCGGGTCGGCCCGGGGTTGGAGGTCGAGGTGGCGGTGGACCGGGACGATCCGGAGCACCGAGTGGCCATCGATTGGAAGGCCACCCCGTAGCGTTCGCCCCCCTCGGCGGCGCGGCTACCCTCGCCCGGACATGGCCAAGCATCGGGGTCTTGCGAGTCTCACCGTCGTGGCCCTGCTGGTCGGGGCCTGCTCCGGGGGATCCGGTACCGCGCCGGGCGGCGGTGACGGGTCGACCTCCAGTATTGGCGGCGACACGACTGCCTCGGCGACCTCTGCGACCACGACGACCATCTCACCTTCGGCTTGTGCCGCCACCACCCCGGCGGCCGTCGGCGGTGACGGAGTCGAGTTCGTCTCGGGTGACGATGCAGCGGCGCTGGTCGTGGCCCTGTCGCAAGCGGCCTTCGAGTGTGCCGCCGATGTCGTGGTGGTCTCCGATGCAGACTTGGATCGGGCCTCCCTGGCCGCCCGGCTGGCCGCCGTGCTCGGAGCCCCGATGCTGGTGGATTCGCCCCTCTCAACGGCGCTCGTGACCGCCGAACTGGAGCGACTCTCCCCTCAACGAGTGACCGTGGTGGGCGGGGACGTCACCGCCATTCCCCCCGCCTTCACCGAGGTCGTTCCCTACGAAGGAGACCTCGATGCGCTCGCTCTGCGGCTCGACGAACTGATCGGCGTCCAGCAGGCAGTCGAGCTGCCGAGCCCGCCGGGGGCGGCCACCGTTGCCGCCGTCGTCGACTCGATCAGCGAAGGCACCCGACTCCGGCCCCCACCGACCACGACCACCACCACGACGGCGCCGGCCATCACCACCACGACCACACTGGCCCCCACCACCGATGCCGTCACGTCTACCACGGCCGAACCGTCGACCGGGGAGTCGGACGCCGCCCCGGAGGCACTGGAGGAGCCTCCGGCAGTGGTGACCGGGACCGGCAACACCGGCGAGGTCTGGCTCGTCGATCTCGACAGCCCGTTGCCGGCCCTGGCCGCGGCCGTCGCGGTCGGCCTCACCGGCGGCCTCATGGGCCTCGTCGACGGATCCGACCTACGTCGGATCCCCGAAGTCGGTCGGGCCATCCAGGCGAGTGACGGCGGTGCCCGGATGGTGCACTTCGTCGGTGACGTCCCCGCCGAGAGCGCCGAGTGGCAGTTGCCGGTGATCACGGAGGGCAGCGAGATTCCCGGAGGGGGGTTCCTCGTATTCCCCGGTCGGCGCCTGGTGGCTCTCTATGGGCATCCGGGGGTTCCGGCCCTCGGGTCGCTGGGCGAGCAGGGAATGCGGCAGGGCCTGGAACGGATCGAGACCTTCCGCGAGGCCTATGAAGGAGACGGCCTCGACATGCTGCCCACCTGGGAGATCATCGCCACGATCGCCGATGCCACGCCCGGATCCGACGGCGACTATTCGGCAGAGTCCTCGGTCGAACTGCTTCGCGAATGGGTCGACTTCGCGGCCCGTCACGACATGTACGTGGTCTTGGATCTCCAGCCGGGCCGGAGCGACTTCCTCACGCAGGCAAAGCTGTACGAGGAACTGCTTCTCGAGCCGAACGTCGGGCTGGCACTCGATCCGGAGTGGCGTCTCAAGCCCGATCAGGTCCACCTGCGTCAGATCGGCAGCGTTCGAGCGGCCGAGGTGAACACGGTCGTCGATTGGCTGGCGGAGCTCGTCCGCGAGAACGCTCTCCCCCAGAAGCTGCTGCTGCTCCACCAGTTCCGGCTCGACATGCTCATCAACCGCGAGAACATCCGAACCCCTCCAGAGCTGGCGGTCGTCATCCAGATGGATGGGCACGGCGATCTCCCCACCAAGCTGGGGACCTGGGGGTGGGTCACCGCCGGGTGGGAGGGATTCGGCTGGCGGTACGGATGGAAGAACTTCTTCGACGAGGACAGGCCCACGCCCAGCGCCGAAGACGTCCTTTCCCTGACTCCCCAGGTGGTGTTCGTCAGCTTCCAGTGACGGGTACCGTGGCTCCATGCGGGCTGCCCTCTTGTCCGCCCCAGGTGCTCCGCTGCACGTCGTCGAGGTGCCGGACCCGGAGCCGATCGACGGCGAGGTCCTGATCCGAATCGCGGCGTGTGGGGTGTGCCGCACCGATCTGCACATCCGGGACGGGGAGCTCCCCGATCCGAGACTCCCGCTCGTGCTCGGCCACGAGATCGTGGGCCGCGTGGAGGCGGTTGGCGCCGGGGTCACCAGTCCGGCCGTGGGGGACAGAGTGGGGGTGCCCTGGTTGGGGTGGACCTGCGGCGAGTGTCGATCGTGCGTCTCCGGTCGGGAGAACCTGTGTGATCGGGCCCGTTTCACCGGGTACACCATCGACGGCGGTTACGCCGAGTTCACCGTCGCCGATGCCCGCTACTGCTTCTCGATCCCGGATGCTTTCGACGACGTCGCCGCGGCGCCCTTGTTGTGTGCCGGGCTGATCGGCCACCGTGCCTATCGGATGGCCGGCGAAGCCGAACGTATCGGTCTCTACGGCTTCGGCGCTGCCGCCCATCTCCTGGCTCAGGTGGCCGTCGCCGACGGCAGAGAGGTCTTCGCGTTCACCCGCCCCGGTGACGCCGGCACCCAGGCTTTTGCTCGTGAACTCGGGGCCGCCTGGTCGGGAGGCTCGGAGGAAGCGCCCCCCGCGGATCTCGACGCGGCGATCATCTTCGCACCGGTCGGGGAGCTCGTCCCGGTCGCGCTGGGAGCCGTCGTCAAGGGCGGACGGGTCGTCTGTGCCGGGATCCACATGAGCGACATCCCCTCTTTCCCCTACCGTCTCCTGTGGGAGGAGCGTTGTGTCCTCTCCGTGGCGAATCTCACCAGGGAGGACGGCGAAGCCTTCTTGGCGACAGCGGCCCGGATCCCGCTCCGCAGCGCCACCGAGGCCTTTCCTCTCGAGGAAGCCGAAGAGGCCCTGACCATGCTCCGTTCCGGGGCGTTGACCGGGGCCGGGGTGCTCACTCCGGGTCTTCCCAAACCCTGAATCGGCCTTAACCGTCCTCGTACACCCGTGTCCGAACCTTCTCCTCGTACGGATCCCCTGGATCACGGAAACACCGAGGAGGTGTGAGATGAAGCAGACGCTCAAGATCGGCGTCACCGTCCTGCTGGTGATGGCCTTGACGATGTCCGGCATCGCCCTGGCCCAGACCGGCAGCGGCGGCGACGACGAGGCCGCGGCCGGTGACGGCCCGGTCGCCAAGATCCTGGAGGCGCTCGGCCCGCTGGTCGCGGACGGGACCATCACCCAGGCTCAGGCCGATGCGGTGGCCGAGACCCTCGCCGAGGCACTGCCGCAGCGGCGCCCCCATCGCGGCCTGCGGTTTGTGATCGGCGCCGCCGCCGATTTCCTCGGCATGGAGGCTCCCGATCTCGCGGCCCAGCTGCGGGACGGCGCAACCCTGGCGGAGATCGCCGGCAGCCAGACCGCTGCGTTGATCGATTCGCTGGTGGCCGAAATCTCCGAGAGGCTCGACGCGGCCGTTGCCGACGGGCGGATCACCCAGGAGGAGGCCGACGAGAAGCTGGCCGAGGCCACCGAGCGGATCGCGACCTTCGTCAATGAGGGTCCTCCGCTCCGTGAGGGTGGCGAGGGCCGGCGCGGCCCCGGCGGCTTCGGCGGGGGTCCCCCCTTCGACGGCGCCGGCGCCTGAGCCGACTCGACGACGGAGGGGTCCCGCGGGGCCCCTCCGGCGCGTCGTGGCCGGGACGATCCCCGGCGGTACGCTGGGGCCGATGCCGGTTCCCATGCGCGTGATCATCATCGGCGCCGGTCACGACGGCGCCTACCTGGCAGAGCGCCTCATCGCCGAGGGCCAGGATGTGGTGATCGTCGAAGCCGACGAGGGGAAGGCGGCGAAGATCCAGGACCGTCTCGATGCCCTCGTCATCACCGGCAACGGTGCCAGTCCGACCGTGCTGAAGGAGGCGGGCGCCGAGGGTGCCGACCTCCTTCTCGCCGTCACCGACAACGACGGCGCCAACATGATGGCCTGTCACAGCGCCAAGGCTCTCGGCACCCGCCGCACCGTGGCCCGGGTCGAGGACACCGATCTGCGCGAGGTGTCACCCGGGCTGGGTGTCGACGTGATCATCGATGCTCGCGAGTCCACCGCGAGGGAGGTCTTGGGCCTCGTGCGCTATCACGGAGTCTCCGACTTGGTCGAGTTCGCCGGAGGGCGGCTGGCGCTCGTCGGCGGGGCCGTGAGGGCGGGGTCCAAGGCGGCCGAGCAGAGCGTCGTCGATCTGCGTCGCCGCGAGCTGGAGCGGGACTGGGTTCTGGCGGCACTCGTGCGCGACGGACGAACGATGATGGGGCGCGGGATGTCCCGTTTCGAGGTCGGTGATCGTGCCCTCCTCATGGTCCGCTCCGAGGAGGTGCAGCGGGCCACCGACCTCATCGGCATCCACCACGGAACGGTGCGCCGGGTCGTGGTGCTCGGGGGCACCCGAATCGCCGAGATGGCAGCCGAGTTGATGCTGAGGGACGGTGCAAACGTGGTCATCGTCGAAGCCATGGCGGAACGGGCCGGCGCCATTGCCCGGCGCAGTGAGGCGCTGGTCGTCCACGGCAACCCCACCGATCCCGAGGTTCTGGATCGACTCTCGCTCGGTGAGGGCGACGTCGTGGTCGCCCTGAGTGGCTGGGACGAGGTCAACCTCATGGGATGTCTGGTGGCCCGGGCCGTGGGCGCTCCCCACACGATCGCCCGCTTTGGTCGTCTCCAGGTTGCCGGTCTCCTCGAGGACGTCGGCATCGATGCCACCGTGTCGTCCCGGGTGGCGGCGGTGAATGCCATCCTTCGCTTCGTGCGCCGCGATCGGATCCTGTCGGTAGCCACCTTCAAGGGCACCTCGGCCGAGGCGATGGAGATAGAGGTCGACCCGGCCGCGCCGGCCGTCGGCTTCACCCTCGCCGAGCTGCCCATCCCCGATGATGCGGTGGTCGGGGGCTTCATTCGCGGCAACGATGTGTTCCTACCCACGGGAGGGTCCGTGATCCAGGGGAGGGATCACCTGGTGGTGTTGGCGACCCCCGGTTCGATCGAAGAGGTCGAGAGGCTCTTCGCCGGCTGATGGCCGTGGAGCGCATCTCACGCCGGCGCCGGCCCGATCGCCGTCTCGCCTACATCATCGGCGCCGTCGTCGCCTCAGCCGGGGTCGCCATGCTGCCGGCGGCTGTCACCGCCGCCGGATACGGGGAGTGGTCCGACGCCGCCGGGATCGGGGGGTCGGCGGCTGTGACCGTCATCGCGGGGCTCCTGGCCTGGCGGGCGTGGGGCCGACCCGGGGAGCTGACGATGCGGGAGGGGTTCGCCGCCGCCGGCCTCGCCTATTTCGTGCTCGCCGCCTTCGGCATGCTGCCCTACCTCTTCACCGGCGCGATCTCCGACGTCACGAGCGCCTACTTCGCGGCCGCCGCCGGCTTCACGACGACCGGATCGGCGGTGACCGATCCGTCGCAGCTCTCCCACGGCATTCTCATCTGGCGGGCCACCACCCAGTGGCTGGGCGGAATGGGGATCATCGTGTTGTCGATCGCCATCCTCCCTCTGCTCGGTGTCGGCGGGGTGCAGCTGGCCCGGGCCGAGGCTCCGGGACCGGAGCCCGATCGGCTCACCCCCCGGTTCCGGGAGACGGCCAAGCGGCTCTGGCTCGTCTACCTGGGCATGACCGGTCTCGCTCTCCTGCTGCTGTCGCTGGGCGACATGAGCCCGTTTCAGGCGGTGGCTCACGGGCTCACCACCGTTTCGTCGGGGGGCTTCGGAACCGAACCCGACTCGGTGGCCGGCTTCTCCGCCTACACCCAGTGGGTGATCGTCGGTTTCATGTTCGCCACCGGTGTGTCGTTTGCCCTGCACTACCGGGCACTGCGGGATCCCGGGGCCTATCTTCGCAACCCGGAGTTCCGGCTCTACACCGGCATCGTGGTGTGTGCCGCGGTGCTCATCGCGGTCGGGTTGTGGGCCGAGACCGGAGGGGTGGAGACCATCCGCAACGGGATCTTTGCGGCGGTGGCCCTGGTCACCACCACCGGTTTCGTGACCGACGATTTCGCCGGGTGGGTCGAGTGGCTCCAGATCGGCGTCGTCGTGCTCATGTTCTGCGGCGCCATGGCCGGGTCCACGTCGGGCTCAATCAAGACCTTCCGCTTCGGCGTCCTGTTTCGCTCCTCGTCGGCGGACCTGAAGCGGCTCGTCTATCCGGATGCCGTCCTGGTGACCCGCTTCGGAGGCAAGCCCGTTCCGCCGCAGATCACGGCGAGCATCCAGTCGTTCTTCATCTTCTACATGATTGCCTTCGTGGCGGGAACGGTGCTGTTGGCGGTGTCGGAAGCCGCCTTCGGCGATGGGACCGACTTGATCACCGCCACCTCCGCGGTGGCCTCGGCGATCGGCAACATCGGGCCCGGTCTCGGGGAGGTCGGCCCGACCGGCACCTACGTCGGGATCACCGCCGGCGGGAAGTGGCTGCTGTCGTTCCTCATGATCCTGGGCCGCCTCGAGATCTTCCCGGTCCTGTTGCTGTTCACCCGGCACCTGTGGCGGCGCTAGGCCCACCCGAACGGTTCACGACACCGACGGGTTCTCCGCGTCACCCGACCGGGTAGGCTCGGCGGCCGATGCGATTCGGCCTGGCGTTCGTCAACACGTATCCCGCCGTGAAACCGGAGGGTGCCGTCGCGACGGCTCGGGCCGCCGAGGAGGCGGGATTCGAATCGCTGTGGACGGTCGAGCACGTCGTGGTGCCCGCCGGCTACGCCTCTCCCTACCCGTACGCCCGCAGCGGCCGCATGGCGGGTGGCGCCGAGGACTTCGACATCCCCGCCCCGCTGGTGTGGCTTTCCTACGTCGCCGCGGTGACCTCCTCGATTCGGCTGGCCACCGGCGTGCTCATTCTCCCGCAGCGCAATCCCGTGATCCTCGCCAAGGAGGCCGCCACGCTCGATGTGTTGTCCGGCGGGAGGCTGCTGCTCGGGATCGGGTCGGGCTGGCTGGCCGAGGAGTTCGAGGCGCTCGGGGTGCCGTTCGTCGATCGAGGCGACCGCACCGACGATGCCATTCGGGCGTTGCGGGCCCTCTGGACCCAGGATCTGGCGAGTCACGAGGGGCCGTTCGTGTCCTTTGATCGGGTGTACTCACGCCCGCACCCGGTGCAGCGTCCGATCCCGATCGTGATCGGAGGCCACAGCAAGCGAGCGGCGCGTCGGGCCGGTGAGCTGGGCGATGGGTTCTTCCCCGGGACTCGGCCCCGGGAGGTGGTGGCGGACCTGATCGCACACGCGCGAAGGTCGGCGGAGAACGCCGGTCGCGATCCCGATGCCCTCGAGATCACGGTGGGGTCGGCGCCCGACCCGGCCCGAATCGAGGCGTGGGCGGAGGCGGGTGTCGATCGGGTCGTGGTCGCTCTGCCGGGGGTTGAGCAGGTGGCGGCTTTCGGCGACGTGATCCGCTCGCACGGCTGACAGGCCGGGCGTCGATCCGATAGCATCTCGGCGAAGACCGACCCGTATCCGGCGTCGGCGGGCG
>JBFELU010000059.1:0-16016 GCA_041551965.1 Acidimicrobiia bacterium | reverse complement strand
GATGCCGAGGGCCTCGAGGCCGCGCGAGCGTACGGCATTGCGTTTCGAACCCATCGCGATCTCACCGCCGACCTTGCGGCCCTGGGGGGCGATCGGCGGGCCCTGGAACGGGAACTCGACCTCGCCCGGCATCAGGCGTCCGAGATCGCCGGCTCCGGCTTCCACCCCGGCGACGACGAAGCCCTGACCTTGCGGCTCGGGCGGCTCCGCCATGCCGAGGAGATCGCCGCGGGGCTGGCCGAGGCGCACCGGCTCCTCACCGACGGCGGCGGCTCCACCGAGACGCTGGGGTCGGCCGTCGAGGCGCTTCGCTCCGTCGCCCGGCACGATCCAACGCTGACCGATGTCCTCGACGAACTCGAGGCAGCGACCGCCGCGGTGGGCGACGTGGCCCTCGACGTCCGGCGAGCCGCCGACCAGCTCGACCACGACCCGGATGCGCTCGAAGACCTCGAGCGGCGGGCCGCCCAACTCGGCGATCTGCGCCGGAAGTACGGGGCGACTCTCGACGAGGTCCTCGCCTACGGCCGGGAGGCCGGCGCTCGCGCCGATGGTCTGGAGCGACTCTTGGAGAACGCCGAAACGCTCACGGCCGAGATCGAGCGAGCCGCCGTCGCGGTTGCCGCCGCCGCCGACCGGTTGAGCGCCGCCCGGCGCCGGGCGACCAAGGGAATCGAGGAATCGGCTGCCGCCCACCTTCGCGACCTCGGATTCCGCAACCCGGTGGTGCACTTCGCCTTCCGAAGGCGCGAGCCATCGGCCGCGGGGACCGACGGCATCGAACTCCGCTTCGCCTCAGATGCCGGGCTCGAACCCGGGCCCGTGGGTCGGGTGGCCTCGGGAGGCGAGCTCAGCCGCCTGGTGCTCGCCATCCGGCTTGCGGCCGGGGGAGCCGAGGCGCCCGTGCTGGCCTTCGATGAGATCGACGCCGGCATCGGGGGTGCCACCGCCCTCGCCATGGGTCAGAAGCTGGCCGATCTCGCGCTGGGTCGCCAGGTCTTCGTCGTGACCCATCTGCCGCAGGTGGCCGCCTACGCCGACGCCCATTTCGTGGTCGAGCGGCGCGAGGCGGTGGCGACGGTGCGGCCGGTGACCGGCGACGCGCGGATCGCCGAGCTCACGCGGATGCTCGGCGGTCTTCCCGAGAGTGATCGAGGTCGAGGCCACGCCGCCGAACTGATCGCGGTCGCCGCCGCGCATCGCGGTATCACGGCGTGAGCCGGCCCAGGAAGGGGCCGGTGCTACGATGCGGCGCGACGTGAGCAAGTACGTCTTTGTTACCGGCGGAGTGGTGTCGAGCCTCGGGAAGGGGATTACGGCAGCGTCCCTTGGTCGACTCCTCCGGACCCGGGGTCTCGATGTCGTGAATCAGAAGCTCGACCCGTACATCAACGTCGACCCCGGCACCATGAACCCGTTCCAGCACGGCGAGGTATTCGTCACCGACGACGGCGGAGAAACCGACCTGGACCTCGGCCACTACGAGCGGTTCACGGGCACCAACCTGCGCCGCGACTCGAACGTGACGACCGGATCCGTCTACCTGTCCGTGATCCAGAAGGAGCGGCGGGGGGATTACCTCGGGGACACCGTCCAGGTCATTCCCCACATCACCAACGAGATCAAGCAGCGCGTCCGCCGCCTCGGCGAACGCACCGGAGCCGACGTGGTGATCACCGAGATCGGCGGCACCGTCGGCGATATCGAGATCCTGCCCTTCCTCGAAGCAGTGCGACAGCTCCGCAACGACCTGGGGCGAGGAGCCACGGCGCACATCCACGTCACCCTCATCCCTTTCATCGGCCCCAGTGAAGAGCTGAAGACCAAGCCGACACAGCACAGCGTCGCCGAGTTGCGCAGTCGCGGAATCCACCCCGATGCGATCGTCGTTCGATCCGACCGCCCCATCGACGACGCCGAACGTCGCAAGATCAGCCTCTTCTGCGACGTGCCGCTGCAGGCGGTGATCAACGCGACCGACGCCCCCAACATCTACGAGGTGCCCCTGCTCCTCAGCGAGGGAGGCCTCGACGAAGTGATCTGTGATCGGCTCCAGCTCGAGACCGACGAACCCGACCTCGCCGCATGGCGCTCCATGACCGAGCGAATGGCGGCCGCCACGGACGAGGTCACCATCGGTCTGGTCGGCAAATACGTCGATCTCCCCGACGCCTACCTCTCGGTCGTCGAGGCCCTCCGCCACGGAGCGATGGCCAACGATCTCAAGCTGGATCTCCGCTGGATCCCATCCGACGAAGTCGACGGCCTGCTGGCGGAGTCCGTGATCTCGGGCCTCGACGGGATCGTCGTACCCGGCGGGTTCGGCGTCCGCGGCATCGAAGGCAAGATTCAGGCGGCCCGGGTCGCCCGGGAGCAGGGCATCCCCTACCTGGGGCTGTGTCTCGGGCTCCAGTGTGCCGTGATCGAGTTCGCCCGATCCCAGCTCGGGTTCGCCGCCGCAAACAGCGCCGAGTTCGACCCCACCACCTCCCACCCCGTCATCGACCTCATGGAGACCCAACAGGGCGTCGAGGACAAGGGGGGCACCCTGCGGCTCGGGCTCTACGCCGCCAAGCTCGCCGAGGGGACCCACAGCCGCCGGCTGTACGGGGAGGAGTTGATCTACGAGCGCCACCGGCATCGCTACGAGGTGAACAACCGGTACCGCGAGGATCTCGAAGCGGCCGGGTTGGTGCTGGCCGGCGTTTCCCCCGACAACCTGCTCGTCGAGATCATCGAGCTCCCCGACCACCCCTTCTTCGTGGCTTCGCAGTTCCACCCCGAGTTCACCTCCCGACCCGACGACCCCCACCCCCTCTTCACCGGCCTCATCGCAGCCGCCAAGCGACGCCGCGACGGCACCGCCCCAGCAGGCATCGAGATCGAGGAGCACATCGCGGAGCGGGCCTGATGACCGACTTCCCCAGGGTCGGAGTCAGGCGTGTGGCGCGGGTCAGGTTCCTCACCCTCGAGCGGGCCTACCACCTGACCCCAGATGGCTGGACGGTTCGCGATGTGGTCCGTCACCCCGGGTCCGTGGTGGTGATTCCCTGGGACGGCGAGCGGGTCCATCTGCTCCGCCAACATCGGCCGGCCGTCGGCACGGAGTTGCTCGAGCTGCCGGCGGGAAAGCTCGACGTTCCGGGAGAGGACCCTGCCGCCGCGGCACGACGCGAGTGCGTCGAAGAAGTCGGCCTCGAGCCCGGCCGCCTCACGTTGCTCCACACCTGCTTCACCTCGCCCGGGTTCACCGACGAGCGATCGAGCATCTACCTCGCCGAGGAGCTCATTCCCAGGTCCGCCGATCCTCAGGGCCCGGAGGAGCGGGCCGCCACCGTGGTCTCTCTCACGGTCGGCGAGATCGATGCAGCGCTGCGCGCCAATGCCATCCACGACGCCACCACGCTCGTGGGCCTGCAAGCCCTCCTCAGGACACTCGAGTCGTGATCGAAGACTCCGTGGCCGAGTTCCTCGCATCGCTGAGGGTCGAGCGGGGACTCGCAGCCGCAACCGTCACCGCGTATCGCCGTGACCTGAGTCAGTACGTGACGTTCCTCGACGGGCGGCGACCCACCCCAGAATTGGTGAGCGGGTTCGTGACGTCGCTCTCCGATCGCGGCCTGGCCGCCCCGTCGATCGCCCGCAAGATCGCCGCCGTCCGCGGCTTCCATCGATTCCTCATCGCCGAGGACATCGCCGAGGACGACCCCACCCGTCTCCTGGCATCTCCGAAGCGCCCCCGCTCCCTCCCCAAGGCACTCGGCGTGGACGAGGTCGAGCGGCTCCTGGCCGCTCCCGACCCCCACCGGCCGCTGGGACGCCGCGACCGGGCGCTTCTGGAGTTCCTGTATGCAACCGGGGCCCGGGTCAGCGAGGCGATCGGGCTCGACCAGATCGATCTCGATCTGACCGAGCGGCGAGCGCTCCTGACCGGCAAAGGGGGCAAGCAACGAATCGTCCCGATCGGCAGGCCGGCGGTGCGGGCCATCGAGGCCTACCTGCCGGACCGGTTGCGGCTGCGACGCCCCGGCGCCGACCCGGGCGCCCTCTTCCTCAACGCTCGCGGTGGTCGGCTGTCACGACAAGGGGTGTTCGGCA
This sequence comes from Acidimicrobiia bacterium, assembly GCA_041551965.1. Taxonomy (GTDB): domain Bacteria; phylum Actinomycetota; class Acidimicrobiia; order Spongiisociales; family UBA11373; genus JBFELU01. The sequence continues at coordinate 11,918 of JBFELU010000059.1, read as the reverse complement.
TCGTCCGCAACCACGCCCGACGCGCCGGTTTGGCGCCCCTCTCGCCGCACGTCCTCAGGCACTCGGCGGCCACCCACATGGTCGAGGGAGGAGCCGATTTGAGATCCGTCCAGGAGCTGCTGGGGCACGCTAGCATCAGCACCACACAGGTCTACACGCGAGTCTCTCCGCAGCATCTCCTGAGGGTGTACGCGGACTCGCATCCCCGGAGTTGACCAGCCGTATGAGCACGTCCACCCATCCAGAGGCCCAAGCCCGACTCCTCGAAGAGCGCGAGCGGCTCGTGCATCAACTGCGCGAGCTGGGAGCAACCGAAGCCGGGGAATTGCGAAACGACGTCGACTTCGGCGACGGCTTCGCCGATGCCGCCGCCGCCACCGCCGAACGCACCGAGGTGCTCGGTCTGGTCGAATCGCTGAGCGGCACGCTCGGCGAAGTCGACGAGGCGCTGGCCCGCATCGAAGAAGGCGGGTACGGGACGTGCGCCAAGTGCGGCAACGACATCGGTGAGGCCCGTCTCGAGTTCCGGCCGGCGTCGATCTACTGCGTTTCCTGCAAGTCGGCCGAGTAGTTGATCCACGACAACACTGCCGTCGACGTTGCGCTGTTCGTCGCGATCCTCATCCCCAGCGTCATCTTCCACGAGGTCGCTCACGGCTGGGTCGCCGAGCGCTTCGGCGACCCCACCGCTCGGGCCGCGGGGCGCATCACGCTCAACCCCATCCCGCACATCGACCCGGTCGGATCGATCCTCCTGCCCACCCTCCTCGCCCTGGCCGGCTCCAACGTGTTCGGCTGGGCCAAGCCGGTTCCCGTCAGCGCCCGCTTCTTCCGCCGCCCCACGGAGCACATGGCGATCGTCGCCCTCGCCGGTCCGGCCAGCAACCTGCTGCTGGCCGCCCTCCTCGGCGTCCTCGGACCATTCACCGACACGGCACAGCCCGGCATTCTCTGGTCCTCCGGGCTCGGGGTCGGGATCACCACCACCGCGCTGTGGGGGAGAATCCTCTTCGGCGCCCTGCTGGTGAACGCGGCGCTGTCGATCTTCAACCTCCTTCCCATCCCGCCCCTGGACGGCAGCCGACTGGTCCCGCTCGTCCTTTCGGAGCGGGGGCGGATCGCCTTCGAGAAGGCGAGCCAATACGGCTTCCTGCTGCTCTTCGTGCTCCTCTTCGTCTTCGAGGGATCGCTCGACTTCCTCGGCAGCGCCATCGGGTGGCTGATGCGAGCCCTGGTGTGATGCAACGCTTGCTCCACCTGGTCCGTCGCTTCTTCGAGGTCGCTCGTGCCAGGCCGCTGGCCCCGGCGGAGCAAGCCGAGGTCGCCGCCCTGCTCCGGGCCGAGGAGGCCGAGGTGTTCTGGGCCCAGGCCCGGCCGGATCAGCGTCACGCCTTCGCCGCGACGCTGCGGGTCCGATCGATGATCCCGGACCGGACCGATCTCGAACGGGCTGCGTTGCTGCACGACGTCGGCAAGCGGCATGCTCCGCTCCGCATCACCGGGCGAGTCCTCGCCTCGCTCTGCGAACTCGCCCGCCTCCCGGGCCCCGGCCGTCTCGGCCGCTATCTGGATCACTGCGCTGCCGGCGCCGACGACCTGGCGCGGCTCGAGGCCGAACCGCTGGTGGTCGCCTTCGCCCGCCACCACCACGGATCCCGGCCCGGCGACATCTCCGAGGACGACTGGCGGGTTCTGCTCGCCGCCGACGGCGAGCAAAAGGCCCCCTGACCGCAAGATCCCTCAATACCATGGATCGACACATGCGCTATGAAGTCTCGACACCGGTCTTCGAAGGGCCGCTCGATCTCCTCCTGCAGCTGATCACCGCCCGCCAGCTGGAGGTCACCGAGGTCAGCCTGACCGACCTGGTGGGCGAGTACCTCGCCTACCTCGACCGCGCACTCGATCTCGAGATCACCTCGGAGTTCCTGGTGATCGCCGCCACTCTGATTCAGCTGAAAGCGCGGCGGTTGCTCCCGGATGACGCCGACGTCGACCTCGACGACGAACTGGCTCTGTCGGAGGAACGGGACCGCCTGCTGGCGCGCCTGCTGGCCTGCCTCACCTACAAGGACGTGGCGGCGGTGATGCGCCACAAGATGGAGACGACGGCGGACCTCGTGGGAAGGACGGCCGGACCCGATCCCGATCTCACGCCGCCGCCTCCGCTGGTTCGCATTGCCACCGATACCGCGGGTCTCGCCGAGATCGCAGGCCGCCTCCTGTCGCGCCGGCGTGAACCCGACCTCGATCATCTCGAGCTCGATCTTCCCTCGGTGACCCTCGCCATCGACGATGCTCGCGCCCGGGTCGCCGAAGCGCTCGAACTCGACTTCGAGGTGCTCACCGCCCATTGCAGCCGCCCGATGGAGGTCGTCGCCTACTTCCTGGCGATCCTCGAGCTGAGCCGGTGGGGCCTGCTCTCCGCCTCCCAGGAAGAAGTCGAAGGGACGATCGCACTGCGCCACCTTCGCGAGCCCGAAACCGGCTTGGTGAGCGAATGGACCCTGTGACGGACGATACGGCGGCACTGGAGGCCATCCTCTTCGTGGCCGAGGAGCCGGTCACCGAAAGGGAGATCGCCGAGGTTCTCGAGATCCCCACGGCCTCGGTGGCCGATGCATTGGCGGCCCTGGGCGAACGGCTCCGAGGACGCGCCAGCGGGCTCACTCTCAGGGAGGTCGCCGGCGGCTGGCGGCTCTACACGCGGCCCGACCTCCGTGGCTACGTCGAGCGGTTCGCCGCATCGGAGCGAGCCACCCGGCTCTCCAAGGCCGCCCTCGAAACGCTCGCGGTCGTCGCCTACCGGCAGCCGGTCTCCCGGGCCCAGGTCTCGGAGATCCGCGGGGTCGACTCGGAGCACGCTCTCCGCACGCTGGAGCGGCGGGGCCTCATCGACGAAGTCGGGAGGGCTCCGGGGCCCGGACAGGCGGTGCTGTTCGGCACCACCGACCTCTTTCTCGAGAAGCTGGGGCTGCCCGCCCTCGACGACCTCCCACCCCTCGGCGACCACGTGCCGCCCGCCGAGGTGATGGAGGCTCTGGAACGGCCATTCCGCCCGGAGGAGCCATCGAACGCCTCCAACGATTGATCGCCCATGCCGGTGTTGCCTCGCGCCGTTCGGCCGAGGAACTCATCAGGGCCGGCAGGGTCACCGTCGACGGCGCACCCGCTCACCTCGGGCAGAAGGTCGACCCCACCCGAGCTCACGTCGAGGTCGACGGGATCCCGCTGCCGATCAGACCGGATCTGGTCTTCTACCTCCTGTTCAAGCCGACCGGTGTGGTGAGCACGGTCTCCGATCCTCAGGGCCGGCCGGTGGTCGTGGATCTCGTTCCGGCCGAGACCCGGGTGTACCCGATCGGACGGCTCGACGCCGACTCCGAGGGCCTCCTCATCCTCACCAACGACGGCGACCTGACCGAGTTCCTCACCCATCCCCGCCACGAGGTCCCCAAGACCTATGTCGCCCGGGTGTCGGGACTCCCCGCGGCAGGTGACCTCCGCCGCCTCACCGTGGGCGTCGATCTCGAGGACGGTCCGGCGCGGGCGCATTCGGCCCGGATCATCGACGCCCACGGCTCGGAGTCGCTGGTCGAGATCGTGATGACCGAAGGAAGGAAGCGCGAGGTGCGCCGCATGTTCGACGCCATCGGGTTCCCGGTCCTTCGCTTGGTGCGGACGGCCATCGGGCCGTTGCGGGATCGGGCGCTCCGCCCGGGGGAGTGGCGCCGGCTCACCGTCGAAGAGATCCGCTCCTTGTACGCGGCCGGTGGGAAGATGGAGGGGTGACCACGTTCTCGGGCCCTTCGGCCGCATTCCGCGGCGCGTGCCGCGTCCCGGGAGACAAGTCGCTTTCCCATCGGGCCCTCATCTTGGCGAGCATGGCGACCGGCACGAGCCGGGTCGGCAACCTCGGTCCGGGACGGGATGTCGCCGCCACCGCCCGCGCACTCGGGCACCTCGGCATCGATCTCACGACGCACACGGTCCACTCCCCGGGCGTCGAGAACTGGCTCCCGGCAGCCGAGCCCCTGGATCTGGAGAACTCCGGTACCTCGCTGCGTCTCCTCTGCGGGGCCCTGGCGGGCCGACCGCATCGCACCGTGCTCACCGGGGACGAGAGCCTCAGCAGACGCCCCATGCGGAGGCTGGTGGATCCGCTGCAGCGGCTCGGAGCCACCATCGAGGTGTCCGGGGAGGGCACGCCGCCGGTCACCGTGATCGGCGGATCACTGCGCGGTGCGAGAATCCACGTGGTGGTGCCGTCGGCACAGATCCGCACCGCAGTGATGCTGGCGGCCTTGCAGGCCGAGGGTCCGACCGTCATCGACTCACCCCCGGGGTTTCGTGATCATTCGGAGCGGTGGCTGGCCTCCCTGGGCCTGGGCCGATACCGGACCGCGACCGAGTACGAGATCGGGCCCGGCCCCGTGCCGCCGGCCGAGTACCTCCTGCCGGGGGACACCTCATCGGCGGCTTTTCTGTGGGCCGCCGCGGCATTGAGCCCCGGTTCCGCCGTGGAGACCCCCAACGTCTCATTGAACCCCGGACGCACCGGGTTCCTCGACATCCTGGAGCACATGGGGGCCCGGGTGGAACGCAACGCGACGGGGATGGTCCTGGGGGATCCGACCGGGGATGTGCGGGTCACGGGAGCCGCCCTCCGGGGCGCCCTGATCGCCGGGGAGACGGCCGCCCGGGCCATCGACGAGCTTCCTCTCGTGGGCGTGCTGGCGATCGGCGCCGAGGGACCGACCCGGGTCAAGGACGCACGGGAACTGAGGGTCAAGGAGTCGGATCGGGTGGCTTCGACGGTGGCCATGATCCGGGCATTGGGCGGCACCGCCGAATCGAGCGAGGACGGCTTTGCGGTGGAAGGCTCCCAACCGATCGCCGGAGGCATCGTCGACGCCGCCGGGGACCACCGCATCGCCATGGCCGGGGCGGTGGCCGCCACGGCTTCGCGGGCCCCGGTCGAAGTCCTCGGTTTCGAGGCTGCCGCCGTGTCGTGGCCGGGATTCGACGATGATCTGGAGACACTGTGGTCATCGCGTTAGACGGCCCGGGCGGGGTTGGGAAGAGCACTGTGGCCCGCATCGTGGCCGCCCGGCTCGGGGCGGCGTACCTCGACACCGGCGCCTATTACCGTGCCGCCACACTGGCGGTCCTGCGCTCCGACGCCGTCGGTCGTCCCGAGGAGGACCTGCTCGCCGTGGTCACCCGTGCCGAGTTCGACTTCCAAGACGGCCGTATGTTCCTCGACGGGGAGGACGTGTCGGCCGCCATTCGCGGCCCGGACGTCACCGCCCTCGTCAGTGCGATCTCCGCCTACCCCCGGGTCAGGTCGGCGATCGTGGACCTGCAGCGAGCATGGGTGGCCCGCCACGACGGCCATGCAGTCGTCGAGGGCCGCGACATCGGAACGGTCGTGTTCCCCGCCGCCGAGGTCAAGGTCTTCCTCGATGCAGACGCCGAGGCCCGCGCTCTTCGCCGGGCCGGCGACGCCGAGGCCGGGGGTCGGACGGTGAACGAGATCGTCGCCGATCTCGAGCGCCGGGACCGGGCCGACTCGACCCGCGAAGTCTCTCCGCTCCGACCCGCCGACGACGCCGTGGTCGTCGACACCACCCCCTACACGGCCGAGGAGGTGGCGGCGATCGTCCTCCGCCTCACCGATCCGGCGTGACCCGGGTCAGGAGTCCGAGCGCGGCCGTGGCGTCCCAGCGCTGATCGTCGTCGATCGGGCCCGGCCGACCGGGGGCACGCGCGGTGAGCCCCGCCTCGACCACCGCCTGGAGCGTGCGGATCAGGCTCCTCAGATGGGGAGGTGGGGGGAAGTACTCCGCTTCCCGGGTCACCGAAACGATCTCCACGCCGTGCCGAGGGTCGATCGCCTCGATCACCCGGCGGACCGATGAATCGGGGGCGGAGGCGCCGGCGGTGACTCCAACGATGGAGGCCCCGTCCAACCAGGCGGGATCGATGGACTCGGGGCCGTCGACGCGATGGGCCCGCCCCCCGGTCGCTTCGGCGACCCGCACCAGGGCCCTGGTGTTCGAGGAGTTCTCGCTTCCCACCACCAGCACGACGTCGGTCCGCCCGGCCAGCACCTCGACGGCGGCTTGACGATTCGTGGTGGCGTAGCAGAGGTCGCTCTTGCGGGCCGTCCACAGTTCCGGGAAGCGGTCGCGGGCGTCCTCGAGCACGGACCACCATTCGTGTTGCCCCAGGGTGGTCTGTGCCACCAGGGCGACCCGGGTCGGATCGGCCGGCTCGAAAGGACCCAGGCCTCGATCGGGATCGATGAGCGTCACCGACTGGGGGGCCTCGGCGATGGTTCCGACCGCCTCATCGTGGCCCTCGTGGCCCACGTAGATGATGTCGAACCCTTCCCGGGCCATCCGCTTCACCTCGTGGTGGACCTTGGTCACCAGCGGACAGACGGCATCGATCATCACGGCACTGCGCTCGGCGGCGACCGCTACCACCTCGGGAGCCGATCCGTGGGCCGACAGCATGACCGGGGCACCGACCGGAACCTCGGCGACATCGTCGACGAAGACCACGCCCGCCGCCTCGAACGCCTCCACCACCGAGGCGTTGTGCACGATCTCGTGATAGCAGTAGATCGGACCGTCGAAGACACGCACCATCCAGGTGAGGGCCTTGATCGCCATCTCGACGCCGGCGCAGAAGCCGCGCGGCTCGGCGAGCAGCACCTTGTCCGCCATGACCGCCATGACCGCCATGGTAGGAAGCGGCCGCGGCCTACCCCTATGCTTGCTCCCGTGATCCCCTCACCGCGCCCCTCGGTCCGTCGCGAGCGCCCATGAGCCGGTTGCCGATCGTCGCAATCGTGGGGCGCCCCAACGTGGGCAAGTCGACCCTGGTCAACCGCATCCTTCGCCGCCGGGCGGCGGTGGTCGAGGAGAAGCCGGGAGTGACCCGCGACCGCAAGGAGTTCCGGGCCGAATGGGCGGGACGGAGCTTCCTGCTCGTCGACACCGGCGGATGGGCCGTGGGGGGTGACTCGCTGGTCGCGGGAATCCGGCAGCAGGCCGAGGCCGCCCTGAGCGGCGCCGACGCCGTCCTCTTCGTCGCCGACGCCACGATGGAGCCCGGCGACGACGACCAGGCCGTCGCCCGGCTGGTGCAGGGTTCGGGCGTGCCCTACTTGCTCGTCGCCAACAAGATCGACGGACCCCGGACCGAGCCGGACGCCGTCGCGCTCTGGGGACTGGGTCTCGGCGAGCCTCACCCGGTCAGCGCCCTGCACGGGCGGGGGGTGGGCGACCTCCTCGAGGAGTTGGTGGCACTCCTCCCCGAAGGGGAGGCAGACGAACCGGCCATGGCCACGCTGGCGATACTCGGCAGGCCCAACGTCGGCAAGTCGACCCTCTTGAACCGGCTGCTGGGCGAGGAGCGGGTCCTGGTGTCACCCGAGCCCGGCACGACCCGTGATCCGATCGATGCCGTCGTCGAACTCGACGGCGAACCGTTCCGGGTGTTCGACACCGCCGGGATCCGTCGCGCCTCGCGCGTCGACGAAGCGACCGAGTACTACTCGGTGCTGCGGGCCCGGGAGGCGCTGACCGAGACGGACGTGGCGCTCCTGGTGATCGATGGCACCCAGGGGGTCACTCACCAGGAACAGCGTCTCGCCGAGGAGATCGCCGAAGCGGGAGCAGGGCTCATCGTGATCCTCAACAAGTGGGACCTCGCCGACACCGATGAGAAGGCGCTCACCACCGACGGTGTCGGCGATCGGCTGGCGTTCGTCGGATGGGCGCCGGTCCTCCGCATCTCCGCCCGCACCGGGGCCCGCCTCCGGCGGCTGGCACCGGCGGTGAGAACGGTGCTGGAGACCCGCCGCAACCGGATCCCCACCCCCGAGCTCAACCGGCGGATACGGGAGTGGCAGGAGGCCCACCCGCCACCGGTTCGCAAGGGACGAAGGGCCCGCATCCTCTATGCGGTCCAGGCCGGCACCGAACCGCCGACGATCGTGCTGTTCGTGCGCGGTGGGGAGCTGGGGCCCGACTACCTGCGATTCGTGGAGAACCGCGTGCGCGACGCCTACGACTTCCTCGGGACCCCGATCCGATTGGTGGCGAGACGCCGGCGCTCTCGAGGCTGACCCGGCACCGCTCTGAAAAACGGGCCGGAATGCCCCATCGATCGGGGAGCGCGCCGTGGCAATGTAGGGGGGTGGCTCCCGCAGAGCACAAGCTGGTGATCCCTCGTGGCCGTGCCGCATGGATGGTCGCCATCACGGCATTCGGTGCCGCGGTGGGGGGCGCCGCCGCCCTCGTCGACGCCGATTCCCTGGCCCACATGTTGTGGTCGGCCACCGGGATCGTGGCGGCACTGCCGCTCGTTGTGGGCTTTGTGGAGAGCATCCGGCGGCGGGAGGTGGGGCTCGACATCATCGCCCTCCTGGCCATCGCCGGGGCGATCACCCTCGGTGAGTATCTGGCGGCTGCCATCATCGGAGTGATGCTGGCCACCGGCGAGGCACTCGATGCCTACGCCGAGCAGCGGGCCGAACACCACCTCACCGCGCTGTTGCAACGCGCCCCGCGAGAGGCGCATCGAATGGTCGACGGCTCCATCGTCACCGTGCCCGTCGAGCGGGTGTCGGTGGGGGATCGCCTGTTGGTGAAGGCCGGTGAGGTGGTCCCCGTCGACGGGGTCGTGGTGGATGGCCGCGCCACTCTCGACGAATCGTCCCTGACCGGCGAGGTGGCTCCCGTCGTTCACGAACCCGGGGATCGAATCTCGAGCGGAACCGTGAACGGAGGGAACTCGTTCCACCTGGTTGCCGCCGCATCAGCCGAGAACAGCACCTACGCCGGAATCATCCGCCTCGTCGAGCAAGCAAAGGCGGCCAAACCACCCGTCGCGCGATTGGCCGACCGGTACGCGTTCGGCTTCGTGCCGATCGCCCTGGCGATCGCCGGCATTGCTTGGATCGTGTCGGGAGACGCGGTACGGGCCCTTGCGGTTCTCGTGGTGGCCACCCCTTGCCCGCTCCTGCTTGCCGTGCCGATCGCCATCGTCTCCGGCATCTCCAGAGCCGCCCAACGTGGAGTGGTGATCAAGGGCGGCGGTGTGCTGGAGCGTCTCGCCGATGCCGAGATTCTCATCATCGACAAGACCGGCACACTCACCGTCGGCGAAGCGACCCTCGCCGCGATCACCACGTTCGAGTGGGATGACGCGCCAGAGGAGGTGCTTCGGCTCGCCGCGTCACTCGATCAGATGTCGAACCACGTGCTGGCAGCCGCGCTCGTTGGGGCCGCCCGCGTCCGAGGGCTGCCGCTCACCGTGCCGATTGAGGTAGTCGAGACGCCCGGTGCGGGGATCTCCGGCTTGGTCGAGGGCCGCCGAGTCACATTGGGTAGCTTCGAGTGGGCGACGGGCGGTCGGGATCCCGGCCCCGAAGTTGCGGCGTACCGCAAGCGAAGCGCCCGGCAGCCCAGCCTCAACGTCTACGCCTCCATCGACGGGCGCATGGCCGGCGCGTTCCGGCTGACTGACGAGATCCGGCCCGACACATCGCGAACGATCCGTGCCCTACGCCGCCGAGGCATCAACCATGTCGTGATGGCAACGGGTGACCACCCGGTCGTGGCCGACGCGGTCGGCGCTGCGATCGGAGTCGACAGCGTTCTCGCAGAGCGGACGCCGGAAGGGAAGGTCGACGCCGTACGCGCCTGGACCGAGGAAGGCGTGACGGTGATGGTCGGCGACGGCATCAACGACGCTCCGGCTCTGGCCGCGGCAGACGTCGGGGTCGCCATGGGAGCCCGGGGAGCAACCTCGTCCTCCGAGGCCGCCGACATCGTCCTCGTGGTCGATCGGCTCGACCGGCTCGACGAAGCGATGAGAATCGCCATTCGTACCCGCGCCGTGGCCGCCCAGAGTGCGTTCCTGGGCATGGGCCTGTCACTGGTCGCGATGGTTGGCGCCACCTTCGGGATCCTGCCGCCGGTCGCAGGAGCCCTTCTGCAGGAGGTCATCGATGTGCTGGCGATCGGCAGCGCCCTCAGGGCACTCGGCGGGCCGATACCGTGGCGGTCGCAGCCCAAGCTTCCGCCCGACTTGTCGGCCCGACTCCAGGCGGAACACGTGACGCTGATCCCCAAGATCGGTCAGCTCTCCACGGCGGCGGATCAGCTCGATCGGCTCGAGCCCGCCCAGGTGCGAGCCGAGCTGCGCTGGATCGACGCCTTCCTCCTCGAAGAGCTGCTCCCGCACGAAGAGGCGGACGACCGTGAGATCTACCCCATTCTGTCGAAGATCATCGGCGGCGACGATCCTCTCGCGGCCATGAGCCTGACCCACCGCGAGATCTTTCACCTCGCAGGCGTCTTCCACCGTCTGGTCGACGAAGTCGGTGACGAGGATCCGATCGACACATTCGATCTGCGCAGGAATCTCTACTCCCTGCATGCGGTCCTGCGGCTCCACTTCGCCCAGGAGGAGGAGCTCTACCAATCGCTTGATGAGTCCTACGTCTCCGGGTAACACCGGCGGGAGGGGTACTCGAACCGACGGAGGTAGGATGCCGTCGACGGGCTGTGGCGCAGCTTGGCAGCGCGCTTGACTGGGGGTCAAGAGGTCGCCGGTTCAAATCCGGCCAGCCCGACCACCGAACCCCTTGCCCCGCAAGGGGTGCTTCTTACCTGACCCGCCCAACAGCCGGGCTTGGCGCAACGCTCGCGCAACATGCGGCAGCTCCGGAACCTGGAGATCAGGTCGCCACTCGCTTGGGAGAGCCGCCACTGGACAGGCTCGGACGGATCAACACCCAGCCTGGAGACCGCGTGACAGAGGGCGACAAACTGCGGAAGCTCGAGGCGGATCTCTGGAAGGCCGCCGACCAGTTGAGGGCGAACTCTTCGCTCGCGTTCGTGGGGAGTCGCCGCCTACCTGAACCACCGGAGACCAATCTCCTTCTCCTTCTCCCACGCTGACGTGATCGACCTCAGCCCACCACCAGGGGTAACCATCCTTCGACCCCGGAATCCGATGGCTCCCGGAATTGCCTTGTGCTCAACGCGTTCTTGCGCTCCTGATCACCGACTGATCACTACCCGAGGAGCAGGGCAAGGGGCAGTTCCCCCCAGCTCGGAGCAGTTAGGCACCGCCGGGGCGTGGGCCAGTCTTACGAAATGTCCCCTGAGCGATCGGGGGCGTGAAGGGGCGGTTGGCTCTGGCGTGGGCCGTTACAGCGTGTGACACTTGGTGGTGGTGACATTGGGGGGTCTGTGCGTTGGTCGCCCTTTGGGAGCCGTGGTGCGGTGCTGCGGTGGTTGGCGGTAACTGGGGTGGTGGCTGTCTTTGGTGTCGCGATCTGGTTGTTGGGATCTGGTCGGGACTCGGAACGTGTCGTGGAGGAGAGCCGGGCAACCATCGACGTGCCGACGCTCGAGGCGTCGCTGGATGATCTCTTTGATGCTTCTTGGTGGTTGGCGGCGAGCTATGACGGGTGGCTCACCTCAGTTGTCACCTTTGGTGGCGGGTACGCGGCGATCTGCGAGCCTCCTTCTGATGAGGGGTGGGGTGATTGGCCGGAGACTGGCGATGTCTGGCTGTCATCCGATGGGGTGGCTTGGGACGAAGCCCCGACGCAACCCCCAGCGAGATTGTCGGGTCTGAGCAGCGACGGGGAGACGCTGTTCGCCGGGACCGAGAGCGAGAATGGGTCTTGGGGGATCTGGGCGTCACCTACCGGTGGTAGCTGGCGACCAGTGCTGACAGCCGACTTGGACTGGGGCTGGTGGTGGGGACCTGGCGGGGTTGTTGCTGGTCCCGCGGGGGCGGTGGTCTTTGGGGTCGACCGTGACGGGCTCGTTGTGTCATGGACGTGGGATGGGGATCGGTTCGTTCCGGCCGATTTGGGAATGCTG
>JBFELU010000058.1:0-16199 GCA_041551965.1 Acidimicrobiia bacterium | reverse complement strand
CCTCGCCTGGCAGGACGGGGCCAACTGCAAGGGAGCCAACGCCGACCTCTTCTTCCCGGAGCGGGGTGCCTCGACCCGGGCGGCCAAGGCCATCTGCCGGGAGTGCCAGGTGCGGCCCGAGTGCCTCGAGTTCGCCATCACCACGGGCGAGAAGTTCGGCATCTGGGGCGGCATGTCCGAGCGGGAGCGCCGCCGGGTGCGCCGCGAGCGCCAGATCGCCGCCGCCCGCCGGGCTTCCTGATCCCCCGCCGGCTCAGCATCCAACCCCTCGTATGATGAGGGTGTCGAAGGAGAACGCCCCGTGACAGCCGTGTTCATCGCCGCCATCGTCGTCGTCCTCGTCATCGTCGCCGTCCTCATCGCCATGCGACGTCGCACCGCGGGCTCCCCCGGCACGGCCGGGGCCGCGACCAAGGCACCGGATCGACCCCGTCCCTCCGTCGCCGAGTTCCACGTCAGCGGATCGCGGGCCCTCGTCTCATTCGACGTCCCCCTCCCCGCCGGTGACGTCGACCAGGTACTGCGCGACTTGCTGGTTCGAGAAGCGGTCGAGGTGGTGCGAGAGAAGCGCCATCAGCTCCCCATCGCCGATGTCACCAAGGTGGTGGCGCTCGGAAGACGGGACGGTGAGTGGGAGCAGGTCGGCTCGGTCGATCTCGACACGCCCGGGGAGCTGCCCCCACCGATGATGCCGGAACTCCTGCCCGGGCTGGCGCACGACCCCTCCTTCGACCCGTTCGAGAAGCTCGCCGATCTCCCCGAGCATGCACCCGGGCTGGCACCGGCCCGGACCGAGGACCGCCTGGGTCCCCTCAGCGACGAGCTGCGCCTCCCGGCGGCGATCGAGTCGGGCCTGCGAGCGCAGGGAGTCGACCCGACCGGGGCCGGAGCGGGAGACGTGGTGCTCGGTGTGATGCGAATGACCGGCTACGTCGTCACACCGGCTTCCGGCGACACCTTCGAGGCGACCCGGGCCGGAGCGAGGACCCTGGTGCGACTGGTCGGTCACGCCGCCGGCGATCATCCGGAATTGGCCGAGGGCGACATCCGGCGGTTCGCCGTCGACTTCGCCTCATCGGGCGCCGATCGAGGCCTGCTCATCACCGAGAAGTACGGCCCCTTCGAGATCTACGAGCGGGAGCGCCGGGAACCGCGGGCGCGCTTCATCACCCGGGAGCGCCTCCAGGGGTTCCTCGACGCTCTGACCCTCGGCTGATCCCCCTCCACCTACACTGGCCGATCCGGCCGGGAGGGCATCGCTGAACCTCATCAAAGCCTCGGGAACGCGAACCCCGCCCCGATCGTTGTCCGGGATGGCACATGTCCGGTGAAGCGCCGGGCACATGGGAAGAGGTCGCCCGTCGCTATGGCCAGAAGATCTACACCTTCTCCTACCGGCTCACCGGCAATCGCGACGACGCGCTCGACCTGGCCCAGGAGGTCCTGCTCCGGGTCCGGAAAGGGCTCCACACCTACCGTCCCGGGTCCTTCGAAGGCTGGCTGTGGAGGATCACCCGCAACGCCTTCATCGACGAGACCCGGCGGCGCAAACGCCGCCCCACTGTCCCCCTCGCCGAAGTCGACCGCGGGGCCGGGGGTGTGGCGCCGCCGCCCGAAGAGGTCCTCGCCACCGTCCGCCTCGGCGAAGACGTCCAGCAGGCCCTCCTCTCCCTTCCCTACGAGTTCCGGGAGGCCGTGGTGCTCTGCGACGTGGTCGGGCTCACCTACGACGAGATCGCCGAAGCCGTCGACGTGCCGGTGGGCACCGTCCGCAGCCGGATCCATCGAGGCCGCCGCATGTTGAGGGAGAAGCTCGGATGAAGCATCCCGAGGACCTGCTCAGCGCCCTGGTCGACGGTGAACTCACCGCCACCGAGCGCCACGCCGTCACCGAACACCTGGAGACCTGTCCGACGTGCCGGGCCGAGCTGACCGAGATCACGATCGCCCGGGACACGGTGCGCGACCTGCCCATGATCGACCCGCCACCCGGCCTCATCCCCGAGTCGGCTCCGGCCCGGCGCCGCCTCCTGCGCCCGGTGTGGGCCTGGGCGGCCGCCGGTGCCGCCGCCCTCGCCCTGGTGATAGGGCTGGCCACCGGACCCGGAGTCTCCGAGCCCGAGGTCGATCTCGAAACCCTCGCCAATCGCCACACGGCCCGTCTGGTGGTGCAACCCGGTATCCAGACGGTGCGGGCCCCGGCAGGAGGCGGATGATGAGGCGGGTCCTCCCTTTCGTGGCGGGTCTTGCGGCGGCCTTGCTCGTCGCTCCGGCGGCGTGGGCCGACGACGACCTCGCCGACTACCTCGAGGGGGCCGCCGCCGCGGAGTTCCACGGTTCCGGCATCGTGCTCTGCACCTGGGACGGCGACTCGGCCGGGACCACCTACGAGGTCACCCGGTCCGGCGGGATGTCGATGGTGCACGGGGCCGGGGGCGAGCTGATGGCAGCCGGCGGCACCACCGCGACGCGGAGCGGGGCCGACTGGTACGGGCTCGAGGTCGAGGAGTGGAGCGCCTGGGCCCTCAGCGACCGCTACCGGCTCACCGACCCCGAGCCGACGACGCGGCTGGGGCGCTCCGCCGTGGCCGTCACGGTGATGGAAGGCCCCACCGAGAGGGCCCGGATGATCATCGATGAGGAGAGCACGGTGCCGCTGGTCACCGAGATCCTCGACGGGGAGGATGGCGTCTTCCGCGTGGCGGTCCTGGTCGAATTCTCCCCCGGGCCGCAGCCCATGCCATCCGACATGCCCGAAATGCACGAGCAGACGATGGTGACCCGGGGCCCCGCTCCGGACCGCCTCGGCATCGAGGTGGCCGGCTACCGACGGGCCGACACCTACCGGGGGGAGGAAGGCACCCTGCACGCCTTCTACACCGACGGCCTGTTCTCTTTCTCATTGTTCGAGACCGAGCGAACCCGCCGGCTGGGAGCGTTCGAGGAGGCCACCCGCTTCGAGGTGGGAGGCCACACCTACCGGCGCATCGTGGCCCCCTCCGAAGTGTGGGTCCAGTGGAACGCCCCCGACTACTCCTACGTCCTCGTGGGCGACCTCCCGCCCGACCACATCGCCGCGGTGCTCACCGAACTCCCCGAGCCGGGCGAACCGGGCTTCTGGATCCGGCTGTGGAGGCGTCTCTTCGGCTGAGCGCTAGCCCTCGTCGGTCGTCGCCGAGGAGTGGCCCGGGAATGAACCCGTCACGATGAAGGCCACGTGCTCGCCGATGTTGACGGCATGATCGGCGATGCGCTCGAGATAGCGAGTCACCCGCGACAGCTCCATCCCAACGTCGAACCCGAGGTCGTCGCTGGAGCGCCCGATCATGGTGTAGAGCTCGCCGACCAGATCGTCGATCTCGTCGTCGAGGCGATCCAGCCATTGTGCCGCGGAGCCGTCGAGGTCGGCGAGGACGTCGATGCTCTTGCCGAAGAGATCGGCGACCAGCGCGCTCGTTCGCGCCATGGTCCCGTGGATCGCCTGAGGGATCTCATAGCCGTCGCGCATCAGCAGGCCCTTGGCGGCGTTCACGACGAGGTCGCCGCTCCGCTCGATCTCGTAGAGGAGACGGGTGATCGCCACGAGAAAGCGGAGATCACTCGCCACGGGCTGCTGACGGGCGATGACCTCGAAGACGCCCTGTTCCAGACTGATGTACAGCGCATCGACCTCATCGTCGGCGGCGACGACCTTGCGGGCCCGGTCGAGGTCGTTCTCGAGCAGCGCGTCGGTGAGACGCCGGGTGTTCTCGAGGACGAGCGATCCCATCGCGACCGCTCCCTGCCGGATCTCGGCGAGGAGTTCGTCGAAGTGGTGCCTGATGTCGTGGCCAGAACCTGTGTCGGTCATCGCTATCGGCTCCTATCCGAATCGGCCCGAAACGTAGTCCTCGGTGCGTTGCTGAGACGGACGCGTGAAGATCCGCCCCGTCTCGTCGTACTCCACGAGCACCCCGGTCCGTTGGCTGTCCTCGGTGACGTCGACGGTGAAGAAGGCGGTCAGCTCGCTCACTCTTGCCGCCTGCTGCATGTTGTGGGTCACGATCACGATCGTGTAGGTCTCCTTGAGCTCATACATCAGCTCCTCGATCCGCAGCGTCGCAATCGGATCCAAGGCGGAGGCCGGTTCGTCCATGAGGATGACGTCCGGACCCACCGCAATCGCCCTTGCGATGCAGAGGCGCTGCTGCTGCCCCCCGGAGAGGGCGAGCGCCGATTGATCGAGCTTGTCGAAGACCTCGTCCCAGAGGGCGGCCCGCCGCAGGCTCTGCTCGACGATGTCGTCGAGTTCCCCTTTCCCCGACGCCATCCGGTGGATACGCGGGCCGTACGCCACGTTCTCATACACCGTCTTCGGGAAGGGATTCGGCTTCTGGAACACCATACCGATCCGGTGACGAACCTCGACCGGGTCCACCTCGTCGCCGTAGAGATCGAGATCGTGATAGCGGACCGTACCCGACAACGACACCCCGGGAATCAAATCGTTCATCCGGTTCAGCGTGCGGAGGAAGGTGCTCTTCCCGCACCCGGAGGGGCCGATCAGGGCGGTGATCGTTCGAGCCGGGATGCGCATGGTGATGTCGCGCAGCGCTCGGAAACCCCCGTACCAGAACGAGAGATCCTCGATGGTGAAGACCGCTTCGTCGATCTCGGGCCCGGCCGTCGGCCCCGAGCGATACCCGGCCAGGCCGCCGAGCGAAACGTTCACATCGTTCATGTCACCACCTCTTCTCGAAACGCCTGCGCAACAGGATTGCGATCGTGTTCATGCTCAACAGCAGCACCAGCAGCACGACGATCGCGCTCGCCGAGATGTCGTGGAACTCCGCTTGAGGCTGGCTGATCCAATTGAAGGCCTGAATGGGTAGGACGGTGAAGGAATCCGTCGGCGACGCGGGGAAGAAGTTCACGAAGGTGAGCGCCCCGATGGTGATCAGGGGAGCCGTCTCGCCGATCGCCCGGGACAAGGAGAGGATCACGCCCGTGAAGATGCCGGGCAGTGCCGCCGGGAGCACCTGACGCCGCGTCGTCTCCCACCGGGTGGCCCCGAGTCCGTATGAGGCGTCCCGCATCGAGTTCGGCACGGCCCGAAGGGCTTCCACGCTGGCGATGACGATGACCGGGAGCACCAGCAGGGACAGGGTGAGCGCGCCGGCGATGATCGACCGGCCGCCCGTGAAGGCGCCGAGGAATCGAACGAAGAACGCCAGCCCCAGCAACCCGTACACGATCGAGGGGACCCCGGCGAGGTTCTGGATGTTGGTGCGGATCAGCCGTGTCAGCCGGGTGTCCCGGGCGTACTCCTCGAGATAGACGGCGGTCGCCACTCCCAATGGGAACGCGACCAGAGTCACGCCGGCCAGCATCCACAGCGTCCCCACCAGCGCCGGGCCCACCCCCGCTTTCCCCGGGTCGCTCGACGGGAGGTCGGTCAGGAAGGACAGCGACAGGCCCGGGATCCCGCGGACAGCCACCTGGATCAGCAACGTCACCAGGAAGATGAGAGCGATGGCGATGCCCGCCATCAGGGCCAGCTGGAAGAGGCGCTCGGAGGCGCGAGCCGGGGGCTGCGCGATGCGACGCCGAACCGCCGACTCGACCTGGGGTGTGGCCGCGATCTTGCTCATTCGTACTGCTGCCTGAATCGACGGACCACGGCGTTGCTGATCATGGTCAGGCCCAACGTGATCAGGAAGAGCGTTGCGCCGACGGCGAAGAGTGCCCGGTACTCGATGCTGCCGACCGGGGTGTCACCAAGGGAGACGTTGACCATGAACGCGGTCATGGTCTCGATCGGCTCCAGCGGGTTGGCGGTGAGTTGGGGAAGCTGACCGGCGGCGATCGTCACGGCCATCGTCTCTCCGATCGCCCGGGCGACGGCGAGGATGACCGACGCCAGGATCCCCGAGATCGCCGCCGGGAACACCACCCGAAGCGCCACCGTCATGCGACGGCTCCCCAAGCCGTAGGCGGCTTCCCGGAGCGACCGGGGCACGGCCCTCATCGAGTCCTCCGACACCGACGCCACGATCGGCACGGTCAGGATGCCCACCACGATGCCGGCCGCGAGAGCATTGAAGGTGCCCGCCGAGTCGAAGAGGCGTCGGATGATCGTCGGCGTGATGAAGGTGAGGGCGAAGAATCCGTACACGACCGTGGGGATACCGACCAGTACCTCGAGCGCCGACTTGAGCGGCGTCCGCAGTCGGTCCGAGGCGTACTCGGAGAGGTAGATGGCCGTGGCCAGACCGATGGGCACGGCGACCGCGATCGCGATGGCCGCCACCAGCAGCGTGCCCGAGATGAGGGGCAGAACCCCGAAGTCGGCCGGCTCGAACTGGGGATACCACTCGGTTCCGGTGAGGTATTCGATCAGGGGGATCTTGCTGAAGAAGCTCCGGGCGCCGTCGGCGAGCGACAGCACGATGGCGAACGTGACGCCGATCGACAGGAGAGCGGCCGCGAACAGTATCCCTCGAGTGATGCGCTCCGTACGACGACGACGAGGAGCGACCCGGAGATACCCGTCTGCCCGAGCGGGAGTGGTCACGGACTCGCCTCCTCGAGGGCTCGCAGGTTCTCTTCGTAGCGGTCATCCGGCAGCGCGGTATACCCGACGTTGGGGTCGGCGGCGATCTCGGCGCCGTGCTCGTTGTAATACCTGACAAATGCCGCCACCTCCGGCTTCGCCAGCGCTGCCGTACTCACATAGATGAACACCGGTCGAGAAAGCGGGTTGTACGAGCCGTCCTCGATCGTCTCGTTCGACGGGAGCACGCATCCGCCTCCGCCGTCGACCGCCACCAAACGCAGCTTGTCTCGGTTCTGCACGTAGTAGGCGAACCCGAAGTAGCCCACGGCTCCCTTCCCGCCGGCCACACCCTGCACGAGAACGTTGTCATCGGTCGACGGGGTGTAGTCGCGGCGGCTCACCCCCTCACCGCCGTTGATCTCGTCGGTGAAGTAGTCGAAGGTGCCGGAATCCGGATCGGGCCCGTACAACTCGATTTCGCGGTCCGGATAGACGGGATTCACGTCATCCCAATGGGTGACGGTCCGCTCGGCTTCCCTCCCCCACATCCGGTGGAGTTGCTCTGTGGTCAGACACTCCGCGAAGTCGTTCTCGCGATTCACGACGATTGCTATCCCATCGAACGCCACCGGCATCTCGATGAACCCGATGCCGGCGGCGGCGCAAGCGGCCGCTTCCTCATCCTTGATGGGACGCGAGGCATCGGAGATGTCGGTCTCGCCGTTGCAGAACTTCTCAAAACCGCCGCCGGTGCCGGAGATCCCAACCGACACGCGAACGCCTCGATTCGACTCTCCGAAGCGTTCGGCGGCGAGTTGGGTGACCGGGAAGACCGTGCTGGAGCCGTCGATCAGGATCTCGCCGGTGCGCCCTCCCGAGGCCCCATCACCGGTCCCCTCGGCATCGCCGCACGCCGTCAGCAACAAACTCATCACGATCGTGAGCGCCGCCCGAAGCCAGATGGGATCCATGTTCGTCCGGCACGCTACGGGGCCGAATGTGACTCCCGGCGAGCGCTCGTGTGAACGCAACGTGAATTCCGAGAGCGCGAAAACCGCCTTCGGCGGCTCCTATAGTCGGCTCGTGGACGTCCCCATCGTGATCGCCGGCTCTCTCGCCCTGGTCGCGGTAATCGTCGCCATCGTCGCCATATGGCAGCTTCGGCGCCTCGGCG
Source organism: Acidimicrobiia bacterium (assembly GCA_041551965.1). GTDB lineage: Bacteria > Actinomycetota > Acidimicrobiia > Spongiisociales > UBA11373 > JBFELU01. Next base: position 8,490 of record JBFELU010000058.1, on the reverse strand, counting down.
GATCGGTCGACGACGCCCTCCACAGCATCAGGGGATCCACCGCAGAGCGATGGTGGAAGCGGCCACAGGCCCTCGACGCCACCACCGATCGGCTGGAACGCTTCGCCACCGATTCCGATGAGGAGCGGGCCCGGCTGGCGGCCGGCCTCGAACACGCACCGATCGGGATCCTCATCACCGGTGACGACGGCGTGGTTCTCCAGGCCAACGAGGCCGCCGCTCAGTTCCTGGGAGCCCGCCACGGTGAGGCGGTAGCCGAGGCCCGCATGCGGGAAGCCATCGACGAAGCGATACTCGACCGAAAGCCGGTCGAGCGGCAAGTGGAGCTCCTCTCCCCGAGCCGGCGCCACCTCGCCATCCGGGCGATCCCATTCGATCACGGCGTCAAGAGCCTCGGCGCCGTCGCCTACCTCATCGACATCACCGAGGAGCGCCGCGTCGACGCCATGCGTCGCGACTTCATCGCAAACGTCGGCCACGAACTGAAGACACCGCTCGGTGCCATCGCCGTCCTGGGAGAGACCATCGCCTCGCAGCGCGACGATCCGGCCGTCCTGGCGCGCCTCGCCGATCGCCTCAGTTCGGAGGCCACCCGACTGTCGAAACTGATCGGCGACATCCTCGACCTCTCCCAGGCGGAGGGAAAGGAACGCCCTTCGCAATCGCTCGATGTGACCGATGTGATCGCCTCGGTCGCCAAGGCGGTGGCCCCGCAGGCCGATCAAGCCGAAGCGAGGGTCGAACTGCGCGATACCCCCGAGATGGCGATGGTGCGGGGTGACCGGCGTCAACTGCAGACGATGTTCACCAATATCGTCGAGAACGCCATCCGGTACGGACGCCCGGCTCAGGGAGAGCACGTCGTATCGATCACCACGACGGCATCCCCGGACGACGTGTCGATTGCGGTGCGGGATCATGGATCCGGGATCCCCGATCGCCATCTGGATCGGATCTTCGAGCGGTTCTACCGCGTCGATCGGGACCGGAGCCGCGAGTCTGGGGGCACCGGCCTCGGGCTCTCGATCGCCCGTCACATTGCTCGCAACCACGGAGGCGACATCACCGTCGAGTCGACGGTGGGTGTCGGCAGCACGTTCACCATCCGCCTTCCCATCTGGAGAGCGGCATGACCCGGGTGCTCATCGTCGAGGACGAGCCGTCGTACGTGGACGCCCTCGAGGTGGCCCTCACCGCCGAGGGCATCGAAGTCGACTCTGCGCTCGACGGCCGAGCCGGGCTCGAGCAGTTCCGGGCGGTGCGTCCCGACGTGATCCTCCTCGACCTGATGCTCCCCGCCCTTCCCGGATTGGACGTGCTGCGGGCCATCCGCCGCGAGTCCGACGTGCCGGTCATCGTGGTGAGCGCCAAAGATGCCGAGGCCGACATCGTGACGGCGCTGGAGTTGGGAGCCGACGACTACCTCACCAAGCCGTATTCGGTCCGCGAGCTGGTCGCCCGGGTACGGGCCGCCACTCGCCGGGCCGGCGCCGGGATGGAGGTGGACGTCCTCACCTTCGGATCGGCCACACTCGATGCGGCGGCATTCCGGCTGCGCCTCGGCGACACCGAGCAGGATCTCCCCAAGAAGGAGTTCGAGGTCCTCCGGATGCTGATGGAGCGGCCGCGGAGGGTGGTGCCCCGAGAGGAGTTCCTCGATCGGGTATGGGGGTTCGCCTGGGCCGGCGACACCCGGACACTCGATCAGCACATCCGGCGCTTGCGCCGGCGGCTCGAGGAAGACCCCGATGGTCCCCACATCGAGACGGTGCGCGGCGTGGGGTATCGGCTGGTGGAATAGACCCCCCTCCTCCCTGAGGGGGGAGCCATCAAGACTCGATGCCGAGCCGGTTGCGGGCGGACCCGATCACCGAGCGGGCGATGATCAGCTGCTGGATCTGGGTGGTGCCCTCGTAGATTCGGGAGAGGCGTGCGTCCCGGTAGTGACGTTCCGCCGCATAATCGGCCACGTACCCGGCACCCCCGTGCACCTGGACGTTTCGGTCGGCGATCCGTCCCAGCATCTCCGAGGTGAACATCTTGCAGCAGGCGGCCCGCAGCGAGATGTCCTCCCCCCGGTCGGCGGCAGCCGCCGCTTCGAGGACCATGGCTCGGGCCGCCACGAGATCCGCAGTCGAGTCGGCGATCATGGCCTGGATCAGTTGGAAGTCGGCGATGGGCCTCCCGAACTGGCGACGCTGCACGGCGAACTCCGTCATGTCGTCGCAGATCCGCTGGCCGAAACCGGTGAACGAAGCCGAGATGGCGAGCCGCCCCCGATCGAGGACCTTCATCGCAGTGCGGAACCCCTGCCCCTCCACCCCCCCGATGAGAGCATCGGCCGGGACCCGGCAGCCGTCGAAGACCACGTCGGCCACCGGGGCCCCCTGCTGGCCCATCTTCTGCTCTTTGGGGCCCACCGTGATCCCGGGGGTATCGGCATCGACCACGAAGGCGCTCACGCCCCTCCCCCCTCTGACCGAAGGATCGGTCCGGGCCATCACCGTGAACACGCCGGCCACGGTGGCGTTGGTGATGTAACGCTTGGTGCCGTCGATCACGTAGTCGACCCCGTCACGCTCCGCTCTGGTGCTCAGCGATGCCGCGTCCGAGCCGGCGTCCGGCTCGGTGAGGGCGAAGGACCCGATGAGCTCGCCGGTGGCGAGTCGTGGTAGGTAGCGGGCCTTCTGCTCCTCGGTGCCGTCGATGGCGATCGCCTGTGACCCGATGCCGTTGTTGGTCCCGAACACCGAGCGGAACGCCGGTGAGCACCGCCCCAACTCGAAGCCGACCAGCACCTCCTCGGTCATGGTCAGCCCCAACCCGCCGTACTCCTCGGGGATCGTCAGGCCGAAGAACCCCATGTCCTTCATCTCGACCGCGATCTCGTCGGGCACGCGATCCTCGGCGGCGACCCGGTCCTCGGAGGGGATCAACCGTTCGTTCACGTACCGGCGGATGGTGTCGATGAGGTCGTCGAGCGTGTCGCGATCCAGGGCCATGGCGCCTCCTCGAGGGTCGCGCTCGGGCACCCAGCCTATCGCCGGCGTCCGGGCCGCCTCAGCGGCGTCGGGTGAGGAGCCTCAGATCCGCGCCAGGGCCTCGGTGTAGGCGTCGAACTCGCGAGGGGTGCCCAGCGAGTCGGTGGCCACGATGTCCCGCACGATGCCGTCGGCATCGAGCACGAAAGTCGCCCGGATGGCGGAGCCCACCTTCTCGTTGAAGACCCCGTAGCGCTTCACGGTCTCGCCGTGCGGCCAGAAGTCCGACAGCACCGGGAACCCGAAGCCGTTGAGCTCCGACCACTTGGCGTTGGCGGGGCGGGTGTCACAGGTGATGACGACCACGTTGGCATCGAAGTCGTTGAGCTCCGCCATGCGGTCGCGGATGGTGCACAGCTCACCCTCGCACATCCCGGTGAACGGGAAGGGGATGAACACGATCAGGCTCTTGCGACCCTTCAGGTCGTCGAGCGACAGCTTCTCGCCGGTCTTGTCGAAGAGCTCGAATGGGGGTGCCGGTTGTCCAATCTCCACAGTCATGGCCGGGATAGTACGCCCTCGGGGACGCTACCCCTCAGACGCTCTGTCCGGCCAGCCGGCGGTTCCTCCACTTGGCCCGCACGTAGTCCCGGTTCAGCAGTGCGATGAAGTCGATGCTGATCGACTTGGGGCAGGCCGCCTCGCACTCGGCGTGGTTGGAACAGGCCCCGAAGTACTCCTCCATCGTGTCGACCATCGCCTCGGCGCGCCGGAAACGCTCCGGCTGACCCTGAGGCAGCAGCGAGAGATGGGCGTACTTGGCCGCCACGAACAACTGTGCCGCCCCGTTGGGACACGCCGCCACACAGGCACCGCAGCCGATGCACAGCGCCGCATCCATGGCGGCGTCGACCGCATCCTTGGGTATGAGGATCAGGTTGGCGTCGGGGGCACTCCCCGTGGGCGCTCCGATGTGACCCCCGGCCTCGATGATCCGATCAAAGGCCGACCGGTCGACGGCCAGATCCTTGATGATCGGGAAAGCCGCCGCTCGCCACGGCTCGACGGTGATCGTGTCACCGTCGGAGAACTTCCGCATGTGGAGCTGACACGTCGCAGTCCCCATCTGGGGACCGTGGGGATGACCGTCGATCATCAGGTTGCAGGTCCCGCAGATTCCTTCCCGGCAATCGTGTTCGAACGCAATCGGCACCTCACCATCGAGGGTGAGCCGCTCGTTGAGGATGTCGAGCATCTCCAAGAAGGACATGTCGGGGCTGACGTCGGTGGCCTGATAGGTCTCGAATCGCCCCGCGGCGTCGGGGCCTTCCTGGCGCCACACCTTCAGCGTGATGTCCATTACTTGTAGCTCCTTTGCGACAGCTCGACGTATTCGAACTCGAGCTCCTCCCTGGTGAGCGAAGGCTCGGCGCCCACCCCTCCGAAGCCCCAGGCGGCGACGTGGGTGAACCGCTCATCGTCCCGCCGGGCCTCGCCTTCGTCGGTCTGGTGCTCCAGTCGGAAGTGCCCGCCGCAGGATTCTTCCCGGTAGAGGGCGTCGTGGCACATCAGTTCGGCGAGCTCGAAGAAGTCGGCCACCCTCCCCGCCTTCTCCAGCGACTCGTTCATCGACACGCCGTCGCCGGGCACCTTCACGTCCCTGTGGTATTCCTCGCGAAGGGTGGCGATCTCGGAGATCGCCTTGCGGAGACCGTTCTCGGAGCGGGCCATACCGCACTCTTCGATCATGATCTTGCCGAGCTCGCGGTGGAACCAGTCGATCGTGCGCGATCCGTTGGTGCCCAGCAGACGAGCCACCCGGTCCCGCACGTCCTGCTCGGCCTCGGCGAACGCCGGATGGCTCGTGGGCACCGGATCCGTGCCGAGCATCCCCGCCAGGTACCCACCGATCGTGTAGGGGAGAACGAAGTACCCGTCGGCCAGGCCCTGCATCAGGGCGCTGGCCCCCAGCCGGTTGGCGCCGTGGTCGGAGAAGTTGGCCTCCCCGATGGAGTAGAGGCCCGGGATCGTCGTCATCAGGTCGTAGTCGACCCACAGGCCCCCCATCGTGTAGTGGGGTGCCGGGTAGATGCGCATCGGGGTCTCATACGGGTTCTCGTCGGTGATGCGCTCGTACATCTCGAACAGGTTCCCGTACCGCTCCTCGATCGTGTCGCGGCCCAACCGCCCGATCGCCTCGGCGAAGTCGAGATACACCCCGTTGCGGAGCGGCCCCACCCCCCGCTGCTCGTTGATCACCTGCTCGGCGGCCCGGGAAGCGACATCCCGGGGCACCAGGTTCCCGAACGCCGGATAGCGGCGCTCCAGGTAGTAGTCGCGCTCCTCCTCGGGGATCTCGGAGGCCGACCGGGTTTCCCCAATCTCCCTGGGGACCCAGATCCTGCCGTCGTTGCGCAGCGACTCCGACATCAGCGTGAGCTTCGACTGGAACTCGTCGCTGGCCGGGATGCAGGTGGGGTGAATCTGCGTGAAGCACGGGTTCCCGAACAGGGCGCCCTTTCGGTGCGCCCGCCAGATGGCGGTCCCGTTGCAGGCCATGGCATTGGTGCTCAGGTAGTAGACGTTGCTGTACCCGCCGGTCGCCAGGACGACTGCGTGCGCCGAATGGGAGGTGACCTCCCCCGTCACCAGGTTGCGCACCACCACGCCCACAGCCTTGCCCTCGGCCACCACCACCTCGAGCATCTCGGAGCGGGTGAACAGCTCCACCGTGCCGGCACTCACCTGGCGGGCGAGCGCCTGGTAGGTGCCCAGCAGCAGCTGCTGTCCGGTCACGCCCCTGGCGTAGAAGGTGCGGGAAACCTGGGCTCCACCGAAGGAGCGGTTGGCCAGCAAGCCCCCGTACTCCCGGGCGAACGGCACGCCCTGCGCCACGCACTGGTCGATGATCTCGTTGCTCACCTGGGCCAGGCGATAGACGTTGGCCTCGCGGGAGCGGTAGTCGCCGCCCTTCACGGTGTCGTAGAAGAGCCGGAAGATGCTGTCGCCGTCGCCCTGGTAGTTCTTGGCCGCATTGATGCCACCCTGGGCGGCGATGCTGTGGGCCCGCCGCGACGAGTCGTGGTAGGTGAACGCCTTCACCCGGTACCCCAGCTCGCCCAGGGTGGCCGCCGCCGAGGCTCCGGCGAGACCGGTGCCGATCACGATGACCGAGAATTTCCGCTTGTTGGCCGGTGACACCAGAGGGATGGCAAACCGGTGGTTGTCCCACTTCTCGGCGATGGGACCTTCGGGGATCTTGGCGTCGAGTTGCATCATCACCTCACCTCACCCGACGATCCCGGCCTGGACCGCGATCGGGAAGCTCACGTTGCCGATCACCACCACCGCGGCCAGGCCGATCGCCAGCCAGCGCCGCCATTGGTTGAACCTGGGGTTGTTGACACCCAGCGACTGGAACATGCTCCACGCCCCGTGGAAGATGTGGATGCCCAGCAGCACGTTGGCCACGATGTAGAAGATCGCCACCGGGAGGCGCTCGAAGCTCGCCACCACGTTGCCGTAGACCTCGCCCCGGACGTAGTCGGGGTTGGCCGTGCCCCAGGTGAGATCGGCCAGGTGGAAGAACAGGAAGGCCAGGATGATGACCCCGCCCCACACCATCGTCCGCGAGGCGTAGTTGGCGGCGGCGTAGTGGCGTTCCTCGTACCGGGCCGGTCGCGACCTGCGATTCAGCAGCGTCAAGGTGAACGCGGCGTGCAAGTGCAGGAGCGCGGCAGCGATCAGGCCGATCCGCAGGATCCAGAGAAGGTGGGTCCGGGGCACCAGGTGCCCGCCCAGGTCCCGGAGCGATTCGCCGTAGGCGTTGATCTCGGCCGGCCCGATGTACATCTTCAGGTTCCCGATCATGTGGGCCACGATGTAGCCGATCAGGATGATCCCGGTGATGGCCATCACCCATTTCTTCCCCACGGCGGACCGATAGAACTCGAGGAACCAGGGAAGACGGCGGCGGGTCGGCTTGTCGGTGCGCTGCATGGTGCTCGTCACCAATAGCCTCCGCGGTAGGACGTCCCGCCCATTATCGCCGCTCTGGGGACGCCGAACTCCCGGTATGCTCCCCCGTCATGCCCGACGGCGGAACCCTCATCGCTTTCTCGGTGGCGGCGATCATCCTGTTCGTCGTCCCGGGCCCGGCCGTCCTCTACATCGTCACCCGCAGCATCGCTCAGGGGCGCAAGGCCGGGATGGTGTCGGTGCTCGGCATCCATGCGGGGAGCCTGGTCCACATCGCGGCGGCGGTCGCCGGGCTCTCGGCGCTGCTGGCCCGCTCCGCCGTGGCCTACTCGGTCGTCCGCTACGTCGGGGCCGCCTACCTGATCTACCTCGGCATCAAGGCTCTCGCCGAACGAGAGACCGCCGGGGAAGCGGACGCCGGCCGGCGGGTCCCGCTGCGACGGGTGTTCGTCGACGGCTTCGTGGTGAACCTCCTCAACCCGAAGACCGCCGCATTCTTCCTGGCCTTCGTGCCGCAGTTCCTCGACTCGGCCGAGGGGACGACGCCGCAGCTCCTCGTCCTCGGCGCGCTGTTCGTGATCCTCGGGATTCTCTCCGACAGCGCCTACGCCCTGGCGGCCGGCACCATCGGCGGCACGCTCGAGCGTCACCCGGCCTGGCACTCCACCCGCCGCTGGGTGTCGGGAGCGATCTACCTCACCCTCGGCGCCGTCGCCGCGGTCGCCGGCGGGGACGGCGCGAAGAACTCGCCCCCGGGCTGACCCGGTAGCCTCGCGGCATGCGTACCCCACCCCGCCATCTCCCCGCACTCATCACCCCGTTCACCCGCTCCGGCAAGCTCGACGAGGCCGGTCACTTCGCCAACATCGAGCTGCTCACCGAACGCGGTGTGCGCGGCTTCCTGATCGCCGGATCGACCGGAGAAGGCCCCTACCTCGAGCCCGGCGAACGGGACCGGTTGGTGCGGGGTGCCCGCGCCGCCGCACCTCGGGCGTTTCTGTTGTGCGGAGTGGCTTCCGAGACACTTCGAGGCTCGCTGCGTCAGGCGACCGAAGCGGTCGACTCAGGGGCCGATGCGATCCTGGTGCTCACCCCGACCACCCTGGTCCGGGGCCGTCACGCCCGGGTGCACGAGTACTTCGACGACGTCGCCTCCCGCGCTCCCCTCCCGGTCTTCATGTACTCGGTGCCGAACGTGACCGGTTACGAGTTCCCGCTCGGCGACGTCGTCGAGTTGGCCCACCACGGCAACATCAGGGGCATGAAGGACTCCGGAGGCCACCCGGTCCGTCTCGGATCCATCGTGCGCGGCGCCCCGGAGGACTTCTTCATGTTCACCGGTTCGTCGGCGGCCGTCTCGCTGTGCGTGGCCGGGGGCGCCCGGGGGGCAATCACCGCCAGCGCCAACTACGCCCCGCAACTGGTCGGCGAGATCGCCTCAGGGGGCCGGGCCTCACCGGCGAGGGTCGACGAAGCCCAGGCCCGGCTCATCGAACTGTCCCGGACCGTCGAGGCCCACGGAGTGGCCGGG
>JBFELU010000057.1:0-16542 GCA_041551965.1 Acidimicrobiia bacterium | reverse complement strand
GGGGTCTTCTTGGCCGGGGTCTTCTTCGCCGGGGTCTTCTTCGCCGTCGTCTTGGACGCGCTCGTCTTCTTGGCCGGGGTCTTCTTGGCCGCCGGCTTCTTCGCCGTCGTCTTGGACGCGCTCGTCTTCTTGGTCGCCATGCTGCCTTTCGCGGGGTCGGGCGCGCATTGTAGACCGCGCCCTCGCTTCACCTTTTCACATGCTCGGGAGGCCGGGGATCACTCCTCGTCGAAGTCCCAGGTCCGGGTGGTGTCGAGCAAGCGGTCGAAATAGTGCCGCAATTGACGTGCCCTCGTCCGGCCGACGCCCTCGACCTCGTCGAGATCACCAACTGAAGCGCGCAACAGGCCCTGAACATTCCCAAAACGGGTCACGAGCGACTCCTTCACGGCATCGGGGAGTCGGGGAATCCTATCCAGGATGCGATAACCCCGCGCCCGGGCCTGACTGTCGAGCGGCCCCAGGTCCAGCGGTGCGGCCACTTTGCCGAAGTCGGCGAGGTGTTCGGTGTCGATGTTGGCGAACAGTTCGAGCGGATCCGGAACCTCCGGCGGGTACACCCTCGCGTAGTCGGCGTAGACCAGCCCGGCCATGCGGCGCACCCCCAAAAGGAGGTCCTCGACCTGAATCTCGATGATGTCGCCCTCACCGCCCAACTCGACGGCGTAATACTCGATCATCGACGCCACCCGCTGCACCAGCGCCGCCCTCTGGAAGACGAGGACGACATCGCGGAACACGGCGATGTCGTCGACCTCCAACTGGGTCAACCGGGCCTCCGCATCGGCGAGGCGGCGCCGGAATCGCTCCAGGCTGAGGAGGTTCTGATTGGCCTGCGCCAGCAACGATGTGGGATCCCGCAACTCGAACTTGTCGCGCGCGGTGAACACCGTGACGGTCGAGCGGCCCTCGCTCACCACCACCACCGGCCGGCCGGTTTGCACCGCCACCCGTTCCGCGGTCCGGTGGCGGGTTCCCGTCTCGTTCGTCCCGATCGACGGGTTGGGGATGAGATGCACGTTCGCCCGGTAGATCACCTCGGCCGCCCCGTCGGTGACCACGGCGCCGTCCATCTTGGCCAACTCGGCGAGTCGCGCCGCACTGAAGTCGGCCCCGTTGAGGTGGAACCCGCCGGTGCAGATCGCCTCGACGTCGTTGCCGTATCCGAGCACGACCAGGGCCCCGGTCTCTTGCCGCAAGATCAGATCGATTGCATTGCGGAGCGTCTCTCCGGGCGCCAACGCCCGCAGGATCTCAATGGCGGTTTCGGGCTGGGTCATCCGCGGCGAGGCTACTACGAAACCCGTTCTCCCGAGCGGGCCGCTCAGGGCAGCAGGCCGACCCTCGCCAGGACTCCTTCGATCCGGTCGGCCCCGCTCGGCGACGGACCGATCGCCGTGGGGATCTCGAGACGGCCGACCTCGCCGGCTCGCCGATCGTGGTGGGCGACGGGCCGCACCTCCCCGGTGAGTCCGACCTCCCCCCATGCCGCCAGTGGCCCCACGGCTCGATCGAGGAGCGACGACGCCACCGCGATCGCCACCGGCAGGTCGGCGCCGGGGTCGCGCAGGCGGATGCCGCCCACCACGCTGACATAGACGTCCCGGCCCGCAAAGGAGAGGCCGGCGTGCCGCTCGAGCACGGCGAGAAGCTGATGCACCCGAGCCGTCTCGAGCCCCTTCACACTTCGTCGCGGCTGTGGAGTCGTGGCCTCGGCGACCAGGGCCTGAACTTCCACCAGCAGGGGCCGGCGACCATCGACCGCCGGGAACACCACGCTGCCGGGGACGGCCGACCTCCAATCGGCGAGCAACAGGCCGCCGGGATCGGTCACCTCCGTCATCCCTGCATCACGCATCTCGAACAGACCGATCTGGTGGGTGGCCCCGAATCGGTTCTTGAGGCTCCGTAGGACCCTCAAGCCCCGCTCCACGTCGCCCTCGAGATAGAGGACGACGTCGACGGTGTGCTCGAGGAGCTTGGGTCCGGCGATCGATCCGTCCTTGGTGATGTGGCCCACCAGGACCACCGGGACGCCGGTCTCCTTGGCGGCGTGCACTAGGCGGGCGGCCGCCTCCCGCACTTGGGCGACACCACCCGGGGTGCCCCCCAGCTCCGTCACCGCCACGGTCTGAATGGAATCGACGATCAGCAGATCGGGTCGGATCTCGGCACCCGCGGCCACGATGGCATCGACGTCCCTCTCGGCGACGATCAGGACGTTGGGGTCCCCCACCCCGAGTCTTCGGGCCCGGAGGGCGACCTGCTGGGCCGACTCCTCGGCGGTGGCCACCACCACCGTGCCGCTGCCTCCCGCCACCGAGGCGGCCACCTGCAGCAGGAGAGTCGATTTGCCCACCCCGGGCTCACCGCCGAGCAGGATGGCGGCGCCGGCCACCAGACCCCCGCCGAGGACCCGATCGACTTCTCCGACGCCCACGGGCCGGTGGACGGTCTCGTCGACGCCCACCTTGACGATCGACACGGCCGACGCCGGCCTGGCGGTCTTCGCCGCCACGGCCCGGTCGTCGACTTCCACGAGCGCCCCATCGCTCCGACATTGGGGGCAAAACCCCATCCACTTGGGGCTGCCGTACCCACACTCCGTGCACAGGTAGCTCATGGTGTCATCCCGCCGAGACATCGATCATCCGGGCCGACTCTACGCCCCGTCGATGACACGAACGACGGCCCAGAGAACCACTCCCATCACGGCCGCCACCACCAGGAACGCGGTGGTGATCCGGGCGGCGCGGCGCCCCAGCACCAACCGGGAGAGGCCCACGACGGCGGCCAGCGACAGCGCCAGGAGCAGCACACCGGCGAGACGGCCGGTGGTGGTCCAGGACTCGACGGTTCGGACGGTCGGCAGCACGAGAGCGGCAATCCCCATGACTGGATCCGTGGCACAATACCCCGGCCAACCTGAAGCCGTTCCCGCAGCGTCCGCTGCGAGGGGAGCCCAAAGCGAACACCGTGGACGACAACGACCAGATCGATCCTTTCGACAACCTCTTCGAGCCGTTCCAATTGGAGAACGGGCCCGCAGAGGAAGAGCCGAACGAACCATCGCAAAGGCCGACGGGCCTGCAGCCGCAGCCTTGCACATCGTGCGGTTCGATCAACCCACCGGGCAACCGCCATTGCGAGGCGTGCGGGGCCCGATTGTCTCAGGCTCCGCTGCCGGTAGCCCCCCAGCCGATGCTGCGCACCACCGCCGGGGCCCGGGCCCTCATGGTGTTGGCAGGCGTGATCCTCACCGTGGCCGTGCTGGCCTTGCTCGTCAATGTCTTCCGGGGTGGTGGCGACTCCACCGCCGAGACGAGCTCGACCACCACGACCACCCAGCCGATCCTCGAGGTCGTCCAGTTGTCCCCGATCCGGATCGATTGCACCTCCGAGCTGGCGGCATTCCCCTGTGCGGCGCTCGTCGATGATGACCCCACCAACTCGTGGAATGCCACCGAGGGCGGCGTGGATGCCGAGATCACGTTCCTCTTCTCGCCACCGGTCCAGATCACCGAGATCTTCATCCACAACCTCGAGGACGAGGAGCGCTTCCTGCGCAACGCCCGGATCAGGGGCATCGAGGTGATCATCGACGATCTCCCCCAGGCGACGGTCACCGAGCTCGACGACACCAACGAACCTCAGCGGGTCCAGATCCGCAGCCTGCGAACATCGAGCCTGACCCTTCGGGTCACCAGTGCCTATCCCGGTCAGTCCTATGAGGGCAAGGAGCCGTTCCGGGAGCTGGCCGCCCAGGAGATCACCTTCTTCGGCCGGGTGTCACCCGACGCCTGATTCCTCCGCTCTCGGGCGCACCAGGTAGATCCACGGGATCGACACCACCGTCACGATCCCCTTCACCAGCACGTTGGTGCCGAGAATCTCCCAGGCATCGGCCGCCGAGACGGTCCCCACAAAGGCGATCGCGACGAAGACTGCCGAGTCGATGGGTATGGCAACCGCATTGGACGCCAACACCCGGCCCCACTGGTGGCGAGAGCCGAAGCGGCGCGCCCATGCCGAGTACGCCTCGGTATCGATGAGTTCAGAGATCACCTCGGCGACGATCGAGGCGAACACGATCCGCCATACCGGCCCCAGAACATCGCCGAACATCTCGGTCTGAGGCCCGACATCGGCGACGGCTGGGAGCCGGGCCACCAGCCAGAACAGCCCCGCCATGAACAGGTTCACCCCCGCCGCCGCCACGATCAACGCCCGGGCCACCGTCTTGCCGGCGACCTTGTGGATCAGATCGCGGATCGTGAAGGTGAACGGATACACCAGAGTCCCCGCATCCATGCTGAGACCGGCGATCTCAGTGATCTTGAGGCTGCTGACGTCGGCCAGCAGCTGAGCCGCCACGTAGGCGGAGGCCAGAAGGGTGATGCCCACCACTGCCCGAGAACGCATAGTCGACTGAGAGTACTGAAGTCGCGAGCTGCCGGTGTCGTGAGGCACCGGCGACTCCCCTGTGAGATTTGCGGCGCGAGGGACTGCTGCGGGCGCGGCGAACCTAGACGGCTTCGCCCTTTCGGTACCGCGCCCCATCGGCCGCCGGCATGCGCAACCGCTGCGTGGCAACGGCGAGCACGAAGAGAGTGATGAGATGTGGCGTGACCGAGATCAGCTGGGTGGGCACCTCGTCGAGTTGGAGATAGGCAAGGAGGGACACGGCCGCCGCCGCCACCTGGAGCAATGACCGTCGCTTCGCCCCTCGCAGCCAGGTACGGATCGCGTACAGGAGAAGGCCGATCGCAATGGCCAAGAAGAGCGCCCGCACCGCATCGGCGCCACGGAAACGAAGCGAGTCACCGAACCCGAACAGAGCTGAGCCGGCGAGCACACCGGACGGCCGCCAGTTCCCGAAGATCAGAGAAGCGAGGCCGATGAAGCCACGCCCACCGGTCTGCCCCTCCCGGTACAGACCCGATTGCACGAGCGGCAGGAACGCTCCGCCGAGCCCGGCGAGGGCGCCGGAGATGATCACGGCGTAGTACTTCATGCGATAGACGGGGACACCGAGCGATTCGGCGGCCCACGGGTTCTCCCCGCAGGAGCGCACCCTCAGGCCCCAGGCGGTGCGCCAAAGCACCCATATCGTGAAAGGCACGAGGGCGAGTGCCAAGAGCGTGAGCCATGAAACATCACCCGTCAGGCCCCGCAGCACGCCCCCCACGTCGGAGAAGAAGAACCAGTCTTGCCGTTCGATCCACCCAAAGAAGTCGGGGGTTACCCAGCCGAATATCTCACCCCCGGCGAAGAAGGGCAGGTCGAAAGTGCCCACTCCCTCCACCCGGGGCGACTGCACGACGCTGCCACCCGTCTCCGGCCCGTAGGCGATGGCGGACAGGAAGCGCATGCCGCCCAGGGCCAGGATGTTGATGGCAACACCCGACACGATGTGATCCACATTGAACGTCACCGTGGCGATCGCGTGGATGAGGCCTCCGATGGCGCCGCCCAGCAAGCCGATGAGGACTCCCCACCAGGCACCGTACTGGAAGGCGCCCCATGCCCCGAACCAGGTGCCCATGATCATCATGCCCTCGAGACCGATGTTGACCACTCCGGATCGCTCGGAGTAGACGGCACCGAGTCCGGCGAGCATGATGGGCATGGCGAGGCGGAGTGCCGCGCTCCCCGTCCCACGAGTGGTCAGCTCGCTCGTGCCGGCTATCTGCTCCACCACGGCCAGGATCAGGACGACACCGAGACCGAGGATGAAGCCGCGTCGCGCTCCCTTCAGGTTGAGTGTCCGACGAACCCTGAGCAGAGCCGTCATGCCACGCCTTCCGCGGTCCCCTCGAGTCCGGTTGCCCGGGCCGCAGCCCGGACGGCCCGCCGCTCGAGGATTCGGGCGATGACCTCGTAGGCGATGACCACCGCCAGCACCACGATGCCCTGAATGATCGTGACGATCTCACGCGGCACATCGCGCAGGTCGAGGATCAGGGCCGACCGGTCCATGAACCCGAACAGCAGGGCACCGAACGCCATGCCGACCGGGTGGTTGCGGCCGAGCAGCGCGACTGCGATTCCGTTGAAGCCCAGGAAACGCGGGAAATCCGATGTGTACTGGTGGAAGAAGCCGAGCACCCGCTCCATGCCGACCAACCCGGCGATCGCTCCGCTGATGACCATGGTGCGGACGATCATCCTGTTCGGGTCGACACCGCTGGCGCGCGCCGCGGAGGGGTTCAGTCCACTGGCACGCAGGTCGAAGCCGAAACGGCTGCGGGTCACAAGCAGGTGGAAAGCGATGCCGAGGAGGATCGCGATGATCAGGAACGATCCGAGCTCGGAGCCCGCCTTGGCGTTGATGCCGATTGCCTCGAAGAGCGGATTCATTGAGGGGAGTTGCCCGGATCTCGGGATGAGGGGAGTGGCCACCGTCAGGGATTCGGTCTCCTCCTTGAGAAAATTGACCACGAGGTAGGTGCCGAGAGCGATCGCGATGAAGTTGAGCATGATCGTGCTGATCACCTCGTGCACCCCCCGGCGCACCTTCAGTTCGCCGGCGATCCATGCCCACGATGCTCCGGCCGACATGGCAACCACCAGCACGAGGGTGATATGCAGCGGGGCCGGCAGGTTGACGATCCCCCCTACGTACGCAGCCAAGGGAGCGGCGATCAGGTACTGACCCTCCACACCGATGTTGAACAGGCCCATCTTGAAGCCCACCGCTACAGCAAGCGCCGACACGTAGAGCGGCATGGCCCGATTGACCATCGAAATCAGCGACTCCGTGCTGCCGGCGAACTTGAACATCTCCTTGTAGGCGAAGATCGGATCGATGTCGACGAGCAGGAGAGCCAGCGAGGCGACTCCCAATGCGAAGAGGATGGCCGCCGTGGGAGCGACCAACGTGACGAGCCATCTGCCCTTCACGACGCCGCCGTCTCCTGGGCGCCCGTCATGTAGGAGCCGAGAATCTCGGGAGTCACTTCTCGGGGATTCAGCCGGGCGACGAGCCGTCCTCGAAACAGCACATACAGCGTGTCGGAGAGCCCGATCAGCTCCTCGAGGTCGGCCGAGATCAAGAGGATCCCCATGCCCTCGGCCCTGGCCTCCTTGAGATGCTCCCACACCTCGGCCTGAGCACCGATGTCGATGCCTCGCGTCGGTTGTGCTGCGATCAAGACCTTCGGTTTCGCGAGGATCTCCCGCCCCACCACCAACTTCTGCTGGTTCCCTCCCGAGAGAGCCGTCGCCGGCACGTCGACCCCGGGGGTGCGCACATCGAACACTTCGATGATCCGTTCGGTTCTCTCCCGGGCACCCTTGCGATCGATCCACGGTCCGTTGGCAAAGGGCGCCACGGTCTGATGCCCGAGGGCGGCGTTCTCCCAGAGCGGCGAGGGCAACAGGAGTCCCTGTCGCTGCCGATCCTCGGGAATCAGCCCGATGCCGGCCTCGCGGCGGGTTCGCGCCGGCAGGTCGGTGATCTCCGCCTCACCGAGATCGATGCTGCCGGTCGCCAGTGCCTCGATCCCCAGCAGCGAATCGACCAGCGGGCGCTGTCCGTTCCCCTCGACACCGGCGATGCCCACGATCTCGCCACGGTGGACCTCGAAGCTGACGTCCTGCAGCAGCCACCGCCCGGTTGCGTCCTGAACCCCGATGTCGCGCGCCGCCAGCGCCACGTCTTCCGTCACCGTCGACTCCCGAGTTTCCGGAGAAGGGAGCTCCGAGCCGATCATCAACTCGGCGAGGCGCCGGGAGTCCACCTCCTGAGCGGACACGGCCGCCACCGTGTGTCCACCCCGCATCACTGTGATGCGATCGGCGATCTGGAGCACCTCATCGAGCTTGTGGGAGATGAACAGCACCGTGTGCCCCTCCCCGGTGAGATCCCGCATCGAGGAGAACAACTCGTTGACCTCCTGGGGCACCAGCACCGCTGTCGGCTCATCGAGGATGAGGATGCGGGCGCCGCGGTAGAGCACCTTGATGATCTCCACGCGTTGGCGCTCCCCGACAGACAGATCCTCGGCCAGGATGCCGGGGTCGACGACCAGGCCGTAGGTCTCCCCGAGCTCGGCGATGCGTTCCCGAGCAGCGGCGAAGTCGATCTCCACCCCCGACATCGGCTCGGAACCCAGCACGATGTTCTCGAGGACGGTGAGGTTGTCGGCCAGCATGAAGTGCTGGTGCACCATTCCGATGCCGACGTCGATGGCGTCCTTGGGAGACCGCATCGAAAGGTGCTCCCCATTGACCCTGATGGTGCCCTCATCGGGGTGCACCATCCCGTACAGGATCTTCATCAGCGTCGACTTGCCCGCCCCGTTCTCACCCACGATGGCGTGGATTTCACCGGGCATCACCGTCAGCGCCACGTCCTGGTTGGCAACCACACCGGGATAGCGCTTGGTGACGCCACCCATCTCGACGGCCGGTGTCTCCTCCACGCCTCTCCCCAGAACGAGCGCTGGGCCCGGATTCACCGGGCCCAGCGCAAACTAGCAGGTCTATCTCCTGCGTTTCCTACGGCTCGGTCGGGACCACGATCTCACCGCTGGCGATCTGTTCCGACCACTCGTTGATCTCGTCGGTGATGTCGTCGATGAAGCCGCCCGTCGTCGAGTAGCCGACGCCCTCCACCGCGAGGTCGAACCGGCTGATCCCCGGCTGGAACTCGCCCGCCAGGAAGTCCTGCACGGTGGTCGCCACCGCGAGGTCGACGCGCTTCAGCATCGACGTGAGGATGAACTCCTGCAGTTCCGGAGCGACCGCGTTGTACTGATCGGAATCGACACCGATGGCCCACACCTTCTCACCGGTGGTGTCGCTGACCTCCTTGGCGGCCTCGAAGAGGCCGAGGCCGGACAGCCCGGCGGCGTGGTACACGATGTCGGCGCCCTGGTCGTACAGTGCCAGCGCTGCTTCCTTCCCCAACTCCGGCGAGACGAACCCGTCGAAGTTCGGGGCTTCGGTCAGGTACCGAACCAACACGGTGATGTTGGGATCGATGGCGGCGACTCCGGCTTCGAAGCCCGCCTGGAACTTGAGGATGAGCGGCGTGGCAACGCCACCGATGAAGCCGAGGGTGTCCGCCTCGGTCTTCAACGCGGCAGCCACTCCGACCAGGAACGAGCCCTGCTCCTCGGCGAACAACATGCACGCGACGTTCTCCAGGTCGAGAACCGCAAAGTTCTCATCCAGGGCACAGTCGTCGGTGATCGCAAAGGTGACGTCGGGGAACTCCTGCGCCACGCGACCCACGTTCTGGTTGAACGCGAATCCATTGGCGATGATGAAGTTGTGGCCGGCTTCGGCCAACAACCGCAGGTTCTCCTCCCGGTTCTCCCCGCCCGCAGTCGGCGCCAGCTCGTCTCCGGTGAAGCCACAGCCCGCCATCGTCTGGTCGTATGCCCTGGCGGCCAGATCGTTGAACGAGAGGTCGCCGCGCCCGCCGATGTCGAACGCCATGCCAACCATGACGTCTTCGCCAAGCGACGAATCGTCGGCACACTGAGCCAGTAGATCCGTACCCACGCCGGTGTCGGTCGCGTCGTCGTCGTCATCATCCCCGCAAGCCGCCACCACGAGCATGAAGGCCGCAAGAAGCGCGACAACATAGATAAATCGCCTGTTTCTCATCGAGATTGACTCCTCCCGATCTCGGATGTAGGGGGCGATACTCGCCCGTAAGCGAGTCTAGACACACCGGCAGGAGTGCAACCGGGCCGAGATCAGGACTCGGGAGATTCCGCCATCTCCACCGGGGGCTGATCGGGGGTCTCGAGGGCGGTGAAGGTCAGCGCTTCGCTCTCCTCTGGGTCGACGTCCACGAACACCGTGGACCCGGCCGGGAACTCGTTGAAGAGCACCTTCTCGGAAAGGGAGTCCTCGAGCATCCGCTGGATGGCCCGGCGCAGGGGGCGGGCTCCCAGTTGCGGGTCATACCCCTTGGTGGCCAGCAGCTCCTTGGCGTCGTCGGTGAGCGCCAGCTCGAGCGCTTGCGACTTCAACTGCTCCCGAACCCGAACCAGCATCAGGTCGACGATGGCCTTGACCTGGTCCATCGTCAGCTCGTGGAAGACGATGACCTCGTCGATCCGGTTCAGGAACTCGGGCCGGAACGACTTCTTGAGCGCCTCGGTCACCTTCTCCTTGATCTGCTGATAGGAGACCTCCGCGGTTTCCTCGGCGAAACCGATGGCCTTGCGGCGCAGGTCGGCGGTTCCCAGGTTCGAGGTCATGATGATCACCGTGTTCTTGAAGTCCACGGTGCGGCCCTGGGCGTCGGTGAGCCGGCCGTCCTCGAGGATCTGCAGCAGCGTGTTGAACACGTCGGGATGCGCCTTCTCGATCTCGTCGAAGAGCACCACCGAGAACGGCTTGCGCCGCACCGCCTCGGTCAGCTGGCCGCCTTCGTCGTAGCCGACGTATCCGGGGGGCGAGCCGACGAGACGGCTCACCGTGTGCTTCTCCATGTACTCGGACATGTCGAGCTGGATGAGGGCGTCCTCGTCGCCGAAGAGGAACTCGGCCAGGGTCTTGGCGGTCTCGGTCTTCCCGACACCTGAGGGGCCGAGGAAGATGAACGACCCGGCGGGGCGCTTGGGATCCTTCAGTCCGGCCCGGGTCCGCCGGATGGCCCGGCTCACCGCGATGATCGCCTCGTCCTGACCGACGATCCGCTTGTGGAGCTCGTCCTCCATCTTCAGCAGCTTGGCCGTCTCCTCCTCGGTGAGGCTCTGCACCGGGATGCCGGTCCACTGAGCCAAGACCTCGGCGATCTGCTCCTCGTCGATGATGAACGACACCACCTCGTCGTCCTCTTCGGCTTCGAGCCCCGCCCGCTCGGCGATCAGCTCGCGCTCCTGATCCCGCAGCTGGGCGGCCCGCTCGAATTGCTGTGCCTGGACCGCCTCCTCCTTCGAGGCGCGTACGTCGGCGAGCCGGGTCTCGAGCTCCTCGAGCTCCGGTGTGGCGGGCTTGCGCTTGATGCGCATGCGGCTCCCCGCCTCATCGATGAGATCGATCGCCTTGTCGGGGAGGTGGCGGTCGGCGATGTAGCGGTCGGCCAGATTGGCGGCGCTCACCAGGGCGTCCTCGGTGTATGAGGCGCTGTGGTGGGCCTCGTACTTCTCCCGCAGGCCGGTGAGGATCGAGATCGTCTCCGTCACGGTGGGCTCGTCGACCGTGATCGGCTGGAACCGGCGCTCCAGAGCCGAGTCCTTCTCGAGGTACTTGCGGTACTCCTCGAGAGTGGTGGCCCCGATCGTCTGCAGCTCGCCCCGGGCCAGCATCGGCTTGAGGATGCTGGCGGCATCGATGGCCCCCTCGGCGGCACCGGCACCGACGAGGGTGTGGATCTCGTCGATGAACAGGATGATGTCCCCGCGAGTGCGGATCTCCTTGAGCACCTTCTTGAGCCGCTCCTCGAAGTCACCCCGGTAACGGGAGCCGGCGACGAGCGCGCCGAGATCGAGGGTGTAGAGGTGCCTTCCCTTGAGCGTCTCCGGCACGTCATCGGTCACGATGCGCTGCGCCAGGCCCTCGACGATGGCCGTCTTGCCGACGCCCGGCTCACCGACGAGCACCGGGTTGTTCTTGGTGCGCCGCGACAGGATCTGCATCACCCGCTCGATCTCGCGGACCCGGCCGATCACCGGATCGAGCTTGCGATCTCTGGCGTACTGGGTGAGGTTGCGGCCGAACTGGTCGAGGACCGTCGAGCCGGTCACCCCTTCTCCGCCCCCGCGGCGTCCCCCGGCCGGGGTTGCCTCACCGGCGGGAGCAGCCTCCTCACCCTGCGCCCCGGACAGCAGCTGGATGACGGTCTGGCGAACCTTGTGGAGCTCGGCCCCCAGCTTCTGGAGGACCTGGGCGGCGACGCCCTCACCCTCCCGAATGAGGCCGAGAAGGATGTGCTCGGTGCCGATGTAGTTGTGACCGAGTTGGAGCGCCTCGCGGAGGGAGAGTTCGAGCACCTTCTTGGCGCGCGGGGTGAACGGGATGTGCCCGCTCGGTGCCTGAGCCCCCTGGCCGATGATCTCGACGACCTGGCTGCGCACCGATTCGAGGCTGATGCCCATGCCTTCCAGGGCCCGGGCCGCCACGCCCTCGCCCTCGTGGATCAGCCCCAGCAGGATGTGCTCGGTGCCGATGTAGTTGTGATTGAGGAGGCGCGCCTCCTCCTGGGCCAACACCACCACCCGGCGGGCTCGATCGGTGAACCTCTCAAACAAAACTCTCGTCTCCCGACACGTCAATGGCGCCTGCTCGGAGGCGCCCCTGTGACTATAGCGGTGGCCCGTCGCAAGCAAGAGGGCCTCTCCGGCGCCCCTCGCCGGCCCTGATTCTCAGTCGGATAGAAGGCGCCGTCCCTTGAGGATCCTCCAGATGCGGGTTGATGTGAGCCGACCGCTACCATCCCGACCAACCTCTCGGGAGTCCCCGTGGAGCAGCCCCTCATCCGAGATCTCGTGCCGATCGATCGGGTGTGGGCGCGCCTCGAGGCGGTCGAACGAGGCCTCTACCGAGCCAGCACCTCCGACGACCCGTTTCTCACGGAGATCGCCCAGCACCTACTCGGAGCCGGAGGAAAGCGCTACCGCCCCCTCCTCGCCCAAGTGGCCGCGGAGCTCGGCGACAAGCCCGGAGAGGACCCCGTCGCCGCCGGCGTCGCGGTGGAGCTCGTCCATCTCGGGTCCCTCTACCACGACGACGTCATCGACGAGGCCGAGAGCCGGCGGGGCACCGAATCGGTCAACGCCAACTGGTCGAACACCGTGGCCATCCTGGCCGGCGATTTCCTCCTCGCCCGGGCCTCGGAGGTGGCCGCACCCCTGGGCCGCGAGGCGGTCGAGCTGCTCGCCCGCACCTACGCCGCCCTCTGCGAGGGCCAGGTCCTGGAGCTCCAGCTCGTCGACGATATCGACCACGGCCCGGACCGCTACTACCGGGTGATCGAGCTGAAGACGGCGAGCCTCATCGCCACCTCGGCGCGCCTCGGAGCGATGGCGGCGGATGCCTCAGCCGACGCCGTGGAGGCCGCCACCCGCTGGGGCCACGAGGTGGGCATGGTGTTCCAGCTCACCGACGACATCCTCGATGTGATCGCCACCGAGGAGTTCCTGGGCAAGCCGGCCGGGTCTGATATCGGTGAAGGCACGTTCACGCTCCCGGTCCTCTCGGCGCTGGCGGGCCCCGATGGAGACGAAGTTCGGGCCCTCCTGGAGCGGGGCCGGCCGTATCCGGCCGAGACGGTGGAGCGGGTGCTGGCGCTGGTCCGGGAAGGCGGCCACGTCGAACGAGCCCTTTCCGAGACCCGGGACCGGATCGCCCGGGCCGAAGCGGCGGTGGCCGATCTGCCCGAGCGGGAGGTCACCAAGGTGTTCCGACGGCTGGGTGAGTACCTCGTCGATCGCGTCGACGCCGCCGTCCGCTTCTGACCTCAGCCCTCCTCGGGCCGCATCGCCGGGAAGAGAATCACCTCGCGGATGCTCTCCTGCCCCGTCAAGAGCATCACCAGCCGATCGACCCCGATGCCGAGGCCGCCGGTGGGCGGCATCCCGTACTCCAGCGCCCGGAGGAAGTCCTCGTCCATCGGATGGGCCTCCAGATCACCGGCTCGGCGGGCCTCCGCCTGGACCTCGAATCGGCGGCGTTGCTCCACCGGATCGTTGAGCTCGGAGAAGGCATTGGCGATCTCCCGCCCTGCCACGATCACCTCGAAGCGCTCGACGAGGAGGGGATCGTCGCGATGCCGCCGCGCCAGCGGAGAGATCTCGACCGGGAAATCCATCACCACGGTGGGATCCCACAGATCGGGCTCGACCCGGGCCTCGAACACCTCGGCCACGATCTTGCCGACCCCCCACCCCGGCTGGACGTCGATCCCGAGAGCCGATGCTTCCCGGCGGGCGTCGTCGAGCGGCATGTCGAGGCGCCACCCGATCCCGGTTGCCTCGGCGCACGAGTCGACGTAGCGGATGCGGCGCCACGGCGCCGCCATGGACAGGGTTCGGCCGCCGAAGGTGAGCTCCGTACCACCGGCGACGGTCTCGGCGACGAAGGGGATCACCTCCTCGAGGAGATCGATGACGTCGAGGTAGTCGGCGTAGGCCTGATACGCCTCGAGCATCGTGAATTCCGGGTTGTGGCGGGGCGACACGCCTTCGTTGCGAAAGGTCCGGGCGATCTCGAAGACCCGCTCCACCCCGCCGACCACGAGCCGTTTCAGGTACAGCTCCACGGCGATCCTGAGATACACGTCGACGTCGAGCGCGTTGTGGTGGGTCTCGAAGGGCCGGGCCATGCCGCCGCCGGGAATCGGCTGCAGGACCGGCGTCTCGACCTCGAGGAAGCCGCGGTCACGAAAGGCCGAACGGAGTGCATCGATGGTGGCGCTGCGGACCTGCATCACACGCCGCGCCTCCTCGTTGACCACCAGGTCCAGGTAACGCCGGCGATGGCGAGTCTCCACGTCCTGGAGCCCGTGCCACTTCTCCGGCAGGGGACGGACCGCCTTGGCGAGCAGGACGAACTCGTCGATCCGGACGCTCAACTCGCCCTTCCTGGTCTTGACCACCTCTCCCGAGGCCCCGACCCAATCACCGAGATCGAGGTCTTCGAAGCCGGCGAAGCGGTCCCCGAGAAGGCCGGTGTCGGCGAACAGCTGGATCGTCCCGGTGCGGTCCTGCAGCACCCCGAAGGCGATCTTGCCCATGATTCGCTTGCCCATCAGTCGGCCGGCGACGGTGGCTGTCACCCCGGTCTCGTCACCGGGGCCGATCTCGCCGTGGTCGGCGACCAGCGCCGCAGCCGTCGCCGTCGGCTCAAACCGCACCGGGTAGGGGTCCACACCGGCAGCCCGCATGGCATCGAGCTTGGCGAGCCGCACCGCCGTGAGCCGATGCTCCTCCAGACCGTCGGACGCCTCGTCCGTCATCCGTCGTCTCCCACATTCATGTCGTAGATCATGCGCAGCCCGTCGAGCGTCAACCGGTCGTCCACGATCTCCACGGACCGGCAGTGGGGCACGATGGTAGAGGCCAGGCCGCCGGTGGCGACCACAGGGGTGTCGACGTCGACCTCGGCCCGCATGCGTCCCACGATCCCGTCGACCATCCCGGCGTGCCCGTAGAGGAGGCCGCTCTGCATCGCCTCGACCGTCGACTTTCCGACCACCGACCGCGGCTCCCTCATCTCGACCGACCGCAGGGCGGCGGTCGCCGCGATCAGCGCGTCCTCCGAGACCTCGAGCCCCGGAGCGATAGATCCGCCGACATAACAGCCCTCGCCATCGACGACGTCGAAGTTGGTGGAGGTGCCGAAGTCCACGGAGATCACCGGCGTCCCGTACTTCGAGGCCGCGGCCACCGAGTTGACCACCCGGTCGGCCCCCACCTCGTGAGGATTGTCGATTCTGATGGCCATGCCGGTCTTGACCCCGGGTCCCACCACCACCGCCTGCCCGTTGATCAGCTCCCGAGCCACCGCGATCATCGCCTCCTTCGCCATCGGTACCACCGACGAGAGTGCCACTCCGGTGACCTCCTCGACGTGGTGGCCGTCCTGACGCAAGAGGCCTTCGAGGAAGAGCTTGTACTCGTCGGCGGTCCGTTCCCTCACCGTGGACAGTCGCCATTGGTCGATGAGATCGGCCCCGTCGAAGAGGCCCATCACCGTCTGCGTGTTCCCGACGTCCACGACCAGCAGCATCAGTCACTCCCTCCGTACAGGATCGATTCGGTCTCGAGACGGACGCCGCGGTCCGCTTCTCCCCCCGGCCACAACCACACGTTGTCGATGAGCCGCACGCCTCCGACGAAGGCCGCCACCGCGAGAAACGCCGGCCGGTCGAGTCTTGCGATCGGCCGGACCTCCCCGGCGTCGGCCAACTCGACGTAATCGGGTCGTACCGCCGCATCGAGGTGCTCTTCCACGATGCCGCACAGCACCGCGGCCGCCGTTTCACCGCTCTCGGCCGCATCCGCCGCCGCCATCAGCCCTTCCGAGAGTGACAGCGCCGCCGGTCGCAGCCCCGGATCGAGACGCACGTTGCGACTCGAGAGCGCCAGACCATCCCTCTCTCGAACCGTCGGTGCACCGCGAATCTCGGTGGGGAACGACAGGTCGGCCGTCATGCGCCGCACCACCGCGAGCTGCTGGGCATCCTTGCGGCCGAAGACGGCGAGGTCCGGGATCGTCCCGGCCAGCAGCTTCGCCACCACTGTGGCCACCCCCTCGAAGTGGCCCGGACGATGAACTCCCTCCATCGCCTCCGAGACCCCGTCAACGGTGACTCGGGTCAGCGGCGCCACCGGGTAGACCTCGTCGACGGTCGGGGCGAACAGCACGTCGGTGCCGGCGGCCGCCGCCAGCGATGCATCGCGTTCCTCGTCGCGGGGATACGCATCGAGGTCGTTGAGCCGGTCGAACTGGAGGGGATTCACAAAGAGGCTGACCAGCACCGTGTCGGAGGCTTCCCGGGCGGCGCTTATCAACGACAGGTGTCCCTCGTGCAGGAAGCCCATGGTCGGAACGAGCCCCACGACACCGGTCCGGGCC
>JBFELU010000056.1:0-16745 GCA_041551965.1 Acidimicrobiia bacterium | reverse complement strand
GAAGCCGGCGGCCAAGAAGACCCCGGCCAAGAAGACGAGCGCGTCCAAGACCACGGCGAAGAAGCCGGCGGCCAAGAAGACCCCGGCCAAGAAGACGAGCGCGTCCAAGAAGACCCCGGCGAAGAAGACCCCGGCCAAGAAGACCCCGGCCAAGAAGACCACCGCTCGGAAACCGGCGTCCCCGTTCTCGGTGGGGGACAAGGTCGTCTATCCCCACCATGGAGCCGCCACGATCATCAAGAAGGAGCGTCGCGAGTTCAACGAGAAGCGGACCGACTTCTTCGTGCTCGAAGTGGCCACCGACCAACTGACGTTGCGAGTGCCCGTCGACAACGCCGCCGAGTTGGGAGTGAGGCCGGTCATCTCCAAGGCTGCGGCTCGGCGGGTCTTTGCAACTTTCAAGGACGATCCCCAGGAGGCGGGTGCCAACTGGAGTCGCTGGTACAAGCTGCTCACCGAGAAGATCAACAGCGGCGACATCTATCAGGTGGCCGAGGTCGTCCGCGACCTCACCTACGCCCAGCAAACCAAGGGGATCTCCCCGGCCCTCAAGCGAATGCTGTCGAAGGCCCGTCTGATCCTCACCAGCGAGATCCGCTTTGCACTCGACGTCTCCGAGGAGGACGCCACCAAGCGGCTCGATCGCGCCCTCCCAAAGATCGAGGTTCTCGAGGATGCGTAAGGAGGGCGGCCTCCGATGATCAGCGAGGCCGTCCGACTCGTCGTCACCCTGGCATTCACCGCCTTCGGCTTCCTTATCGGCCGGGGCGTCCCCGATTGGGCGGAAGGCTCGGAGCTGGATCCCGATGTCACGATCGTGCTCGGGGCCGTCATTGGGGCCGGTGTGGGCTACGTGGTGGGCGGTCTCCTCGGTCGGCTGGTCCGACGCGGGTTGGAGCGCGCTCCCGATCTGGTGGCCAGGGCCACGGGGCCCCAGCTGTTCGCCGGCACCTTCGGCCTCCTCGCGGGGCTCATCGTCGGCGTCGTGCTGGCGGTTCCCATCGTGGCGTTCCTCCCGCCGGCGATTGGATGGCCGCTTGCCGCACTCATCGTGCTGTTGTTGGCCGCCTTTGGGGGCAAGGTCTTCTCGTCTCGAGCGGGAGATCTCTTGGCGGCCGCCGGGTTGCGACCGAAGGAGCCGCTCCGGGTACGGCCGGATCTTCCCGGGGCGTCGAGCTTCATCATCGACAGCAGCGCCGCCATCGACGGGCGGGTGCTGGAACTGGCTCGGGCAACGCTCGTCTCGGGTCAGGTGTGGGTGCCTTCCTTCGTCCTCGATGAGTTGCAGGGCATCGCCGACTCGGGAAGCAAGAGCCGCCGGAGGAGGGGGCGTCGGGGTCTCGACGTCCTCGAGGCGCTACGGGATGTTCCGAGCATCGACCTCAGGGTGACGGACGAGACGGTGCCGGAGCACGATGAGGTCGATGCCAAACTCCTGGCGGTGGCGGCCCGTACGGAGGCCACCCTGGTGTCCACCGACCACAACCTGACCAAGGCGGCATCTCTCCGGGGGATCAGCGTGCTCAATCCGCATGCGGTGGGGGAGTCGCTGCGGCCGACCGTCGTTCCCGGCGATCGCATCGACCTCCTCATCGAGAGGGAAGGGACCGAGCCGGGTCAGGGTGTGGGGTATCTCGACGATGGGACGATGGTGGTCGTCGAAGGGGGAGCCGGTCTGGTCGGCGAAACGGTCTCGGTGGAGGTCGCCAATGCGGTGCGGACCTCGATCGGCAGGATGCTCTTTGCGAGGGCCGCTCCGTGACGACGGTGGGTATCGTCGTGGCCGCCGGCCGCGGCGAGCGATTCGGTGGGGAGAAACACGCTGCTCTGGTCGGGGGGGTTCCCCTGTGGCGCCGAGCCCGGGAGGTGCTCATGACCGGTGGCGTGGAGCGCGTCATTGTGGTCGGAGACGTTCCCGGTGGTGTTCCGGGCGGCGATCGGCGCCGCGACTCGGTCGCGGCCGGTCTCACCGCACTTCCCACCGATGCCGAGTGGGTGCTGGTCCACGACGCGGCTCGCCCGCTGGCCACTCCCCACCTCGTTGTTCGCATTCTCCAACGACTGCACGTCGGCGATGTGGACGCGGTCGTGCCGGTGGTGGCGGTGCGGGACACGATCAAGCGCGCCGAGGGGCCGATCGTGCGCGAGACCGTCCCCAGGGAAGGTCTCGTGGCGGTGCAAACCCCGCAGGGGTTCAGGCTCTCCGCGCTTCGTGAAGCGCAGGCTGCGTCCGATGAGGATGCCAGCGACGACGCGGTCCTCATCGAGCGCGCCGGTGGGAGGGTGGCGACGGTGCCCGGAGAACCGGCGAACCTCAAGGTGACGTATCCGGCCGACCTCGATCTCGCCGCTGCGTTGTTGGGGGTGATCGATGGGTAGCAGGGTCGGTTGGGGCTTCGACGCCCATCGATTCGGAGGCGGCGGCCCCTTGCTGCTGGCCGGCGTGGTCGTCGACCGGGACCGGGGCTTGATCGGCACCTCCGACGCCGACGTGTTGGCTCATGCGGTGGCCGACGCTCTTCTCGGTGCGGTGGCTCGGGGCGACCTTGGGGAGCACTTCCCGTCGTCGGATCCGTCGCTGGCAGGGGCCGACAGCATGGATCTGCTCAGGACCATCGTCGAGCGTGTCCGGCGGGAGGGTTTCGTGCCGACCTCGCTCGACACCACGGTGATCGCCGAGACGATCCGGGTGGCGCCCTTCCGGGACGCGATCCGGGGGGCGTTGGCCGAGGCACTCGACCTCGACGTCGACGCCGTGGCGGTGAAAGCGACCACCACCGATGGGATGGGCTTCTTGGGGCGTGACGAGGGGCTAGCCGCCGTCGCGGTCGCAGTCGTCGAGAGCTGAGCGGGCCGCATCGGGCACGTTGGTGATGATTCCGTCCACTCCGGCTGCGGCGAGGCGACGGATCTCCACCGGATCGTCCACCGTCCAGGTGATCAGCAGCAACCCGGCCGCATGGGCGGCGGTTGTAGCCTCTTCTGCGATCCCCGGGGACAGGGCGGCTGCGTGCGGATGCAGCGAGTCCATGGATGCATCAGCGGCTCCGGCGATTGCCCCGATCGGATCGATCCCCCGGTCGATCAACCATCCGACGGTGAGATCGCGACAAGCCCCGGCCGCTCGAACCGCGGTTTGGAGATTGAACGACGAGACCAATGCCCGGTCGCAGGCGTCCCGGGTGGTGAGTGAAGCGAGGACACCGTCGACGGCCCGGTCTTCGGGGTCCCAGTCGGGATCCGCCGGCGAGTTCTTGATCTCGACGTTGATCCACATGCCGGCGCAGGCGTCGATCGCCTCGTCGAAGGTCGGGATCCACGGCGCCCGCGTCGCCACCTCGGCGGTGTCGAGTTGCACGATCGGCCCGATGCCGTTCACGACGGCATCGTGGTGAACCACGAGACCGCCATCGGCGGTGCGGCGCACGTCGAGCTCGACGGCGTCGGCCCCCAGGGCGAAGGCGTGGCGAAAGGCGGCGACGGTGTTCTCCCGCCTCGCCGTCGAGGCCCCGCGGTGGCCGATAACCCAGGGCCGATTCGCCGGTCGATCCATGGTCGGAGAGGGTAACGGGCGGCTGATACCATCACCCGGGCCATGGAGGTCTACAACACCCTCGGCCGCTCCCTCCAGCCCTTCGAGCCCCGGACGGAGGGTGAGGTGTCCATGTATGCCTGCGGGCCCACGGTGCAGGCCGCCCCCCACGTCGGCCACGGACGCCAAGCAGTCGTCTTCGACGTCATCCGGAGCTATCTCGAGTGGAAGGGCTTCCGGGTGACGTACGTCACCAACATCACCGACGTCGAAGACAAGATCATCGCGGCCGCCGCCGAACGCGGCATTCCGACTCACCAGGTGGCGGCCGAGGCGACCGGCCAGTTCCTCGATGCCTACGATCGCCTCGGTGTGCGCTCGCCGGATCGCCTGTGCTACGCCACCCGGCACATCGGTGACATGCACGATGTGATCACCCGCCTCATCGACGGCGGCCATGCCTATCCCGCCGAGGGCAACGTGTACTTCGCAGTTCGATCGTTCCCCGGATACGGCAAGCTGTCGGGTCGGGACCCGGACGAATTGATGGCCGGAGCACGCGTCGAGCCCGGCGAGGGCAAGCGCGACCCACTCGATTTCGCTCTGTGGAAGGCGGCCAAGCCGGGCGAACCGTCGTGGGAGTCGCCCTGGGGTCCGGGTCGGCCCGGCTGGCACATCGAGTGTTCGGCGATGGCGGAGGTCGAGTTGGGATTCGGGTTCGACATCCACGGCGGGGGGCTGGATCTCATCTTCCCGCACCATGAGAACGAGATCGCCCAGTCCGAGGCGGCTTCCGGCAGCGAGCCGTTCGTTCGCTATTGGCTGCACAACGGGATGGTGCGTCTCAAGGGGGAGAAGATGGCCAAGTCGACCGGTCTCGTCGTCGATCTCGGCGGGATCCTCGAGCGCTACCCGCCCCGGGCCGTGCGCCTCTTCTATCTGCGGGCGCACTACCGCCAGCCGATAGATTTCTCCGACGAGGCGATCGCCGATGCCGCGGCCTCGCTGGAGCGGCTCTGGTCGTTCCGCAGGCGGACCGAGTCCGGCGGCGCTGCTCCGGACGGTGCCACGATCGAGCGATTCCGCGAAGCGATGGATCACGACTTCAACACCGCGGAGGCCCTGGCGGCGCTCTTCGACGTCGTGAGGGAGGGGAACCGGCTCCTCGATGCGGGAGAGGATGCGGGACCGGCGGCGGCGGCCTACGACGAGATCACCTCGGTGCTCGGCATCGCCGAGCCGACCGGTGACCTGGCCGATCTCGGCGACGCCCTCGCCGCATTGGGCGGGGCGCTGGGCCTGGATGTCACGGATCCCGAGCAGGTCGTGTCCGAACTCATCGCCCGACGCAACTCCGCCAGGCGTGACAGGGATTGGGCGGCTGCCGATGTCATTCGTGATCGACTGGCCGAGGCCGGCGTGATCCTCGAGGACGGGCCCGATGGCACCACCTGGCATCGGTGAGGCGGTCGAGGGTCACCATGCGGTGGCCGCCGCCGTCGAGGCCGGGCGGGTCGAACAGCTGTCGGTCGAGTCGTCCCGGGTCGGAGCGCTCGGAGACCTGATCGAAGCCGCTCGCGGGATGGGGGCGACCGTCCGGATCGTCGACGACGTCACCTCACTGGCGGCAACGACTGCACCCCAGGGAGTGGTGGCCCGCTGCCGGCCCATCCCGACGGCCAGGCTGGAGGAGGCGCTTGATCGAACCGATCCTCCGGCGGTGGTCGTGCTGGACCACATCGAGGATCCCCGCAACGTCGGTGCCGTTGCTCGCTCCGCGCTGGCGGCCGGTATCGGCGGGATGGTGGTCGGGAAGCGGCGATCGGCGCCGCTGGGAGCGACGGCGTTCAAGGCGGCGGCCGGGGCCCTGGAACGGCTCCCCGTGGTCGAGGTCTCCTCGGTCGCCGGGACCCTCGAAGACCTTCGGAGGCGCGGTGTGTGGATCGTCGGCCTCGGTGCGGATGGGACGACGTCGATCTACGAAGTCGAGTTGTTCGAAGGGCCGGTGGCCCTGGTTCTCGGGGCGGAGGGCAAGGGAATGAGCCGCCTCGTGGCGGAACGTGCCGATTTGGTGGCTCGCATCCCACTCGGCGACGGCGTCGAGAGCCTCAACGTGTCGGCGGCGGCCGCGGTGGCGGTGTTCGAGGTGGCCCGCCGGCGAGGTCGCGGCTGAAGCCCGGAGCCGGGTGTCGGATTCGAACCGACGACCACGTGTTTACAAGACACGCGCTCTACCCCTGAGCTAACCCGGCGCTTCCCTCAGGGTACTGCCGAAGTGGTCGGGAAATCCCAGGTTCGGGTGCGACCCGGCCGTAGCCTGGCGGCGATGCTCGGCGAGCGCGAGACCTCCGTTCTCGAATTCGAGGCCGCCTGGTGGCTGTATCCCGGTCCGAAGGACCGGTCTATTCGCGAATACCTCGGCATCAGCGCCACGCGCTACTACCAGGTGCTGCGCCGCCTCATCGACGATCCCGAGGCCGAGCGTCACGACCCGCTCACCATCCGGCGGCTGCGGCGGGTGCGCGAGGAAGCCAAGCGGCGCGCCGCCGAAAGGCGCCTCGGCGGCGACGGCTCGACCGGCTGATCATGGCGGAGGTTCCCGCCGGCGGCCTGCGGCGTCTCGGGCTTGCGGCTTGGAGCCTGCTGGGAACCCTGCTGCTCCTCGCTGCGGTCGGCTGGCTCCTGCTGCAGATCCGGGTCCTGCTCCCGCCGGTGGTGCTGGCCGTGGTCATCGTGTACGTCCTCAACCCCGTGGTCAGCTGGCTGCAGGCTCGCGGTCTCGCCCGCTGGATGGGTTCCTGCCTCTCCTACATCGCTCTCGCCGGCATCTTGACCCTCATCGGCTACCTCGTGTTCCCTTCGTTCGCCGACCAGGGTCGGGAACTGGCCGACGACTTCCCCCGGATCTACGACGACCTGGCCGCCGACGTGGAGTCCCTCGCCGATGACGTGGGCCTCGACGTCGACCTCCCCGACTACGAAGAGCTCCGGGAGGAGATCACCAAGGGCCAGTCGGACTTCTTCTCCGATCAGTTCGACCGCATCACCGATATCACCTTGAGCCTTCTCGAGGGCATCCTGTTGTTCCTGCTGGCCCCGGTGGTGGCCTTCTACGTCCTGCTCGATCTCCCCACGGTGCGGCGCAAGACGATGGAGTTGATTCCCGAGCGTCACCGGCCGGAAGCCAGCCATGTCGGGCGGCAGCTCAGCACGGCCGTGGGCGGGTTCCTGCGGGGTCAGGTGCTCGTGGCGATCATCGTGGGGGTGATGACCAGCGTCGGGTTCTGGGCCATCGACCTGCCGTTCTGGCTGCTGATCGGGATGATCGCCGGCTTCCTCAACATCATCCCGCTGGTGGGCCCCTGGGTGGGCGGTGCCCTCGGGGTCCTCACGGCGCTGGCGACCAGAGACCTGCAGACCGCCCTGTGGGCCGGCTTGGTCGCCCTCATCGTCCAGCAGATCGACAACCACTTCGTGAGCCCCGCGGTGCTGCGAGCCACGGTGCGCCTGCACCCGGCGTTCATCATCCTCGGGCTGATCGGCGGCGCCACCATCGGAGGCTTCTGGGGGATCCTGCTCGCCGTCCCGGTGATGGCGATCGTGAAGATCCTCTCCGGGCACTTCTGGCGGACCCGGGTCCTCGGTCAGTCGTGGGAGGAGGTGACCGACGCGCTCATCCAGGATCACACCACCGCCGACACGTTCCTCACCCGCTTTGTCAAGGGCCTCGACGACGAAGACGGCGACGCGGAGGAGCCGAACCCGGAACCCGAGGCCGACTCCACTTGACTCCGAGCGTTGCCGCTGCGTCGCCGCCGGCGTGAGGACCTGCCCGATGAGGAGGCTCACTACCCTCGTGGCCGAAGAGGAGGGTTGATGACCGAGGAACTCGCAGCAACCGACGCCTATCTCCGCGAGACGACCGCTCGGGTGACCGATGTCAGGGAGGAAGGCGTCGTGCTCGACAGGACGGTCTTCTATCCCCGCGGCGGCGGCCAACCGGGCGACACGGGGACGCTCGAGTGGGACGGTGGCATGGTCACCGTCACCGACACCTACAAGCGAGGCGGGGTGCTGTTCCACGTGACCGAGGACGAGCCTCCTCCGGTGGGGACCGATGTGACGGCTCGGATCGACTGGGAGCGACGTCACTACCTGATGCGGACCCACACTGCGCTCCATGTGCTCTCGGCGGTCATTTGGCGGGACTTCGATGCCAAGGTCACCGGCGGGAACATGGAGCCCGGCCGCGCCAGGATGGATTTCGAGCTCGAGAACATCAGTGTGGAGTTCGGCAAAGAGGTGGAGCGGCGGCTCAACGGGGCGCTCGCCGAGGGCCACGACGTCCGAGTGCTGTTCATGCCTCGCAGCGAGGCCCTCACCGATCCCGACCTCATTCGCACCAAGGTGAACCTCATTCCCGAGTTCGTGGATCCCATCAGGGTGATCGACATCGGGACGATCGATCGGCAGGCCGATGGGGGCACCCACGTCGTCAACACGTCCGAGGTCGGTCCGGTTCGCGTGACGAAGACGGAGAGCAAGGGCAAGGGCAACAAGCGGATGCGCATCGAGCTCGATCCTTGACCCTCGACGTCATCATCTTCATCGTGTTCGCTTTGCTGGCCCTGCGCGGCTGGTATCGCGGCTTCGTCAGGGAAGCGATGGACCTGGTGGGTCTCGTACTCGGGATCCTCCTCGCCTTTCGGTTCGGCCCGGCCTTCGGCCGGATCGTGGAGGCGATGGCCGGTCTGCCCCCCGATGCCGGCCGGCTCGCCGGCGGCATCATCGTGTTCATCCTGGTAGGGATCGGTTCGGCCGTGGTCACCCGGATCGTCGAGCCCAAGGCGCGTCTTCCGGGGCTCAACCTCATGAACAAGGTGGGAGGTGTCGGCCTGGCCCTTGCCTGGGGGGTCTTCCTGGCCACCCTCCTGCTGACGCTGGGTGTGATCCTTCCCATGCCGCAGTCGGTGGCCGACACCCTGGAGTCGTCGGCGGTGAGCCGGACCCTCACCGATCCCGACGGCGTCGCTCAGGGGACATTCCGGAGCCTGGCGGGGGACCGGGTCGTCGAGGCGTTGGTCAATCTGCGCGACGTGGTCGGGGTGCGGCGGGTGGTTGTCGACGAGGCCGAGCGCGTCGAGCTCCCTCCCGCGGATGCCGACGACCTCGAGGCGGCACCGAGCCGTGAGGTGGAGGTCTTCGAGCTGCTCAACCGGGCCCGGGTCGATGCGGGGCTCGAGCCGCTGGCGTGGAGCGCCGTCCTCAGTGACGTCGGTGCGGCCCATGCCGATGAGATGTACCGGGCCGGGTATTTCTCCCACGTGTCGCCGATCACCGGCACGGTGGGCGACCGCCTCGAAGCCGCCGGCATCACCTTCTCGGTCGCCGGCGAGAACCTGGCATTGGCCGCCAGCGCCGGGGAGGTGCACGCCGGCCTCATGGACAGCCCGGGCCACCGGGCCAACATGCTCTCCGATGCCTATCGAAGGGTCGGGGTGGGTGTGGTCGGCGGACCGCTCGGTCTGATGACCGTCCAGGTCTTCACGGGTTGAGGGGGCCGGCGCCCATCCGCAACTGGTCGGGGAGCCCGGCGAAGCCGGCGGGGCCCAGCAGCACCGTGGCGATCGCCCGCCGTCCCAGCGCATCGGCGAGCGTGGGGCGGGCGGTGACCACCAGGACCGAGGTGGATGCCGCTCCCACGGTCGTGGCGAGCCGCTGAATCACCTGCGGGGACACCGACGGCCCGAAGTCGGCCGAGGTCCCGACGCTCTCGAAGAAATCTCCGATGCCGGCCCGCTGGAGGGCGTTGCGAATCTCGCTGCCCGGCCGGTTGCCGTCGGTGATCCCGGCGAGACGGAAACGGGCGTGGAGTTGCTCGAGGGTCTCCTCTGCTCCCTCGGCCACGTCGGGATCGTCGTCGGTGTCTTCCCACCTCAGGAGAGCCGGTACCAGATCGATGATGAGGAACCGCACTAGGTGGTCGGCGGCTCTGGTTCGAAGACCGGGCGGCCCCGGGAACGTCGGTACATGAAGTACCCGACCCCGGCGACGATGCAGATGGCCACGGGGGCGACCACCCAGGCGGGGATCCCTCCGTCGCCCTCGTCGGGTACGCCGGCCGGATTGGACCGGGCGCTCACCGTGAGCGGCGAACCGAGGAGATCGATCTCCCAGGTGAGCGTGTTGTCTTCGATCGTGTCGGCGTCGTGCTCCAGGACCCGGCCGGGCATGGTGATACGAACCTCGGCCGAGAGGCTCTCTGCCAGCTGGTCGGGGGTGAACTCGGTGAGGTCCCCTTCTTCGAAGAACCCGCCGGTGCCACCCACGGTCCCGGTCACCGTGACGAGGTCGTCCGCAAACGTGGCGTCAAAGGTCTCGAAGGGTGCCTCTTCACCGGTCATCAGCGTGACCAGCTCATCTTCGTTCACGAAGGACTGGGTGATGAGATAGAAGGTCAGCTCGCCCCGTTCTTCGATGCTGGTCTCGGCGCCGGGTGGGGCGTCCTCGAACGGATCGGTGTCACTCAGGAAGAAGCCGGCGGCTTCGTCGTCGAAGCCGACCTCGATGGTGACGGTCCCGGTGGCATCGGGGCCGAGGTCGGCGGCGAGGTTGAACTCGAGTTTGCAGGCGGTGGTCACCAGGGCCAGCAGGGCCGCGAGCACGAGGATGCGGCGCATGACGTCCTCCCGAAAGGCGGGCTTCGGACTCTAGTGTCGCATCTTCGGCCGTCTCGTATCCTGCGGTTCATGACCAGCGACGATCTGCGCCGTGCCCTCGTGGCGGCGATCCGCCCCCACCTGGCCGACCGGTTCGCGGCTCTGACGGTTGAGCCTTCGGAGGATCTCGAGGAGGCGATCGACGCCGCCGAGTCGTGGCTCGACGGTGCTCTCGGCGAGCTCCTCGACCTGCCTTTCGAGCAGCAGCGCCGTTCCCCCCTGGAGCTCTTCCAGGAAGCGATGCGGTTCCCCACCGAGGCTTTGCGTCGGGCCGACGTGACGCCGCTCGGCCGGGACCCGGTCGAAGAGGAGGCCTTGCCGGGCGACCTCTACCGACTCGCCCCCGCTTCCTCCCAGGATCTGGGCGAGGCGGTGTGGAGGGCGCACCTGGCTTGGGGGGCGGCGAAGGCGCAGACGATGGTCCGGCCCCGGGTGGGGCTGCTCTCGGCCGACCTGATGGATCGGTCCCGGGTGGAAGGCCCCGTCGCAGCGGCAGGCTTCGAGTTCGTGGCCTTCCGGTCGGTGGCGCAACTCGAAGAGGCGGGACGGTTGCCCCTCGTCGTCTTCGTCGATCTGACGCACGATGACGCCGATGCGGCTATCCGCCGGCTCGCCGACGCCGGTGTCCGGGTGATCGGGTTCGGCCCCCACGTCGACGATCTGGCGCTCATTCGGGCTCGGTCGCTCGGGGCTTCCGACGCTCTGCCGCGTTCCCGATTCTTCAGCCGGGTGGCCGACCTGCTTCCGACGTTGGCGTAACCGGGGTTCTGCGCATGGTTCCGAGTGACGTCATCATCGCGACCCCGGCGATCACGACCACCGCTCCCGCCCACTGCAGAGTGGACAGTCGCTCGGAGAAGATGAGCCGCGCCCACAGGATCGATCCGACCGGCTGCACCAGCAGGATCACCGACGTTTCGAGGGCGGGGAGGCGAGGGAGGGCGGTGGTGATGAGCAACCAGGACACGACCTGGGTGCCGAGGGCCAGGGCCAGTAACCATCCGTGAGCCGGCCACGATGGAGCGAGCTCGAACCCGGTGTCGAATAGACCGGCGACCAGGCTGATGGCGGCGGCGCCGACGGTGGCGTCGAGAAGGGGGCCGGCCGTCGGCGCCAGGTGGCGCCGGTTGGAGTGGCGGAGAAGGATCAGAAACCCGGCATAGGTGCCGGCGGTCCCGATTCCGAAGAGCACCCCGCGCAGGGGATCGTCACCGTAGGCGCCGGATGCTCCGAGGCCGCTGATGAGCGTCACGCCGCCGAGCACCACCGGGATGGTGGCCACGGCGATTCGGCTGGGGGCCTCGCGATAGACGGCCCATGCGACGAGGCCGACGAACACCACCTGCAGGTTGGCCAGGACCGTGGCGAGGCCGGCGCCGATGGCGTCGATCGAGGTGTCCCACATCACGAGATCGATGCCCAGGAAGAGCCCGGCGGCAAAGGCGGTCCCACGGGCACGAGCGTCCCGGTGATCCCGACCCCGCACCACCAACCACACGGCCGCCAGGGCGGGCAGGGCGTAGATAGAGCGATAGAGGGCGGCGGTCGTTCCCGACACGTCGGCGAGTCGCATGTAGATGGCGGAAAAGGAGATCCCGACGGCTCCGGCGATTGCGGCGAGGTGATGCATGCCGGGACGACGCTACCGGATCGGTTCAGTCGCTCCGCTCGCCGTCCGATGCCAAGGGATGGGGGATCGACACCGCAGTCGGATTCCACCTACGATGCGTATACAAGGCGGCCACGGATAGTCATGTACGAGGAGTACCGGTTCGGGAGCGCCGATTTCGTGCGCCTCATGCGGGCGGTGACGGCCCTCGCCCTGTTGGTGGCGCTCGTGGGTGGTCTGATCATCACGCTGCGCGCCGGCCGCGTTCCGAACACCGGACCGGTGGAGTACGCCCCCGCCCTGGCGGCGGGAGTGGTGCTCCTGGAGCCGGCCGATCAGATCGGTCCCGATCCCTTCACCGAGCCGGTCGCCGTCGATCTCGGTCTCGACCCCGCTCTTCTGGCGCTCCCGCCGCCGGCCACGACCGCGCTGACGACACCTCACCGTCGCGGATCCTACGCCGACCTGTTGGCGGCGGGGGACTTCGGGTGGGAGCTGATCCGCCGCAGAGATCGGGCCGGTGGCTCCCTCTCGATCGAGGAGATCCGGGCGACGGCATCGGAGATCCTCGGCCTCGATGCCACCGTCATCGACTTCGACGATCGCAATGACGACGGCCTCGACGACGACGGCTCTTTCACGTTGCGTGCCAGCGACGGTTCGGCGGTGTGCGTCACCCCGGGCAACAGGAGGACCCTGGCGTTGGCGCAAGGTCTCCCGGTCGATCCCGACGACGGGGTGGCCAGCCACGGGCTCTCGTGGGATGCGAGCGGTCCCTGCGGGAGCCGCGCGACGACTCAGCCGGCGAACCGCACCGGCGGCTCTCCGGGAGTCTTCGGTGCCAGCACCGACGGCGAGGTGTGCGACGTCGGGGCGCTGGTGACCGCACTCCGAACGAATCCGCGCCTCGCCGAGGGCTGGGCCGGCGTGCACGGTCTCGAAGAAGATGGCATCGGGGTCTTCGTGGCGGGCTTGACCCCGGTCATCCTGCTGCGTGACACGGCCGTGACCAGCTTCGGATGGTCGGACGGGTGGGTCACCACCCGCCAGTCGATCCTGCAACGCGGCACCGCTGTCCTCATCGATCGGAGGGGTTCCCCGGTGATCCGGTGTCTGTCGGGGAGCCCTCTGCGGATCCCGCAGGACCTGCCGGCCACACCCGACTTCCAGGGGGATGCCTGGAAGGGATTCACCCGGTCGTCGACGGTCGAGATCGTGGCGGCGACCGGCGACGTGAGCGAATTCGTTCTCGTGGACGTGCAGACCGGGGTTCCGATCCGCCGTGCCGCGGGGATCAACGGCCAGCTCGCCTCGCTGGCCGGACCGCTGTTCGAGTCCGACTCCTAGGGGGCGGTAGCCTCGGGGTGGATTCCGAGAGGTGGAGTGCCATGGATTTCGCCTTGCCCCAAGAGCACGAGGCTTTCCGGCGGGTGATCCGCGAGTTCGCCGAGGCGGAGATCGCCCCCCACGCCGAGGAGTGGGACCGAACCCACACCTTCCCGGTCGACACGGTCCGCAGGATGGGTGAGCTCGGGCTCTTCGGGTTGCCGTTCCCCGAGGAGTACGGGGGCTCGGCCGCCGATCTGCTGACCCTGTGCCTGGCCATCGAAGAAATCGCCCGGGTCGACTCCTCGATGGCGATCACGCTGGAGGCCGCCGTCGGCCTGGGGGCCAATCCGATCTTCCATTTCGGCTCCGAGGAGCAAAAGCAGCGATGGCTTCCCGATCTCGCCGCCGGAAGGGCGCTCGCCGCCTTCGGGCTGACGGAACCCGATGCCGGCTCCGACGCCGGGGCCACCCGGACCCGCGCCGATCGAGACGGCGACGAGTGGGTCATCAACGGCACGAAGGCCTTCATCACCAACTCGGGGACCGAGCTGACGTCGCTGGTGACTGTGACCGCCCGCACCGGTCCCGACGAGATCTCCTCCATCATCGTTCCGGCGGGTACGCCGGGCATGGTCGTCGAGCCCTCGTACCGGAAGATGGGGTGGCGGGCCTCCGACACTCACGAGATCCGATTCGACGACTGCCGCGTTCCCGTCTCCAATCTCCTCGGCGACCAGGGCCGGGGTCTCCACCAGTTCCTGTCGATCCTCGACGATGGGAGGGTGGCGATCGCCGCCATGGCAGTCGGGGTCGTCCAGGGGTGCCTCGATCACAGTGTGGCCTATGCGAGGGAACGGCAGGCCTTCGGCAAGCCGATCGGGACGTATCAATCCATCGCTTTCAAGTGTGCCGACATGGAGGTGTCGTTGGAGGCGGCCCGCATGCTCACTTACCGGGCAGCCTGGCTGCGGGACGACGGACGGCCGTTCCGCCGAGCAGCCGCCCAGGCGAAGCTGTTCGCCGCCGAAGCCGCTGTGGATGCGACCCGCGACGCTACCCAGATCTTTGGGGGCTACGGCTTTGTCGACGAGACGCCGGTGTCCCGGTTCTACCGCGACGCCAAGGCCCTGGAGATCGGGGAGGGCACCAGCGAGATCCAGCGCCTGGTGATCGCTCGGGGTCTCGGCCTGGCCGCCGACCGCTAATCGCGGTCGGCCTCGGCAAGGCGCTCCTCTTTGGCGTCGCGATTGACCGCCAGGATGCCGCCGACGAGCAGGGGCACTCCGAAGAGGAGCCCGTACCCGATCCGCTGGGCCACCGCGGGATCGACGTCGTCCACCGAGGAGAAGACCGCCACCAGGGCCCACGCCAGTCCGGCCACCCACAAGGCGGTGAGGAAGTAGCCGAAGGCGCGGTCATCGTTGTGAGCCAGCACCACGATGCCGACGAGGACCGGGATCCCGAGACCCGCCAGGAGGCCGAATCCGACCCGTTCTGCCGCTCCGGACTCGAGATCGGCGACCTTGGCGATGACGGCGATGACGGCCCAGATCACTCCCACCGCCAGAACCGCTCCGATCAGATACGCAAAGGCCCGATCGCCGCTGGAGACGCCCACGGCGATGGCACCTCCGACCACCAGGACGACCGCCAATGCAGCCAGGAGAGCAAAGCCGGCGCGGCGAGCGGTGTCGCCCTCCACGTCGGTGACCGAGGCGATGACGGCGACGCCGGCCCAGATGATGGCGACGGCCACGACCGCTCCGATGACGAACGCGAACGTCCGATCGTCTCTCACGGACCCTCCTGGTTGCGGCCATCGTAGACGGACGTTGAGGGGCGCAGCCGGGGAACGATCACCGGAGCGGGAGCGTTCCAGGCTCCATGAGGCGGGTCTCGCTGGTCGTGGTGACGGTCTTGGTATGGGCCGGTTGCGGCGGCGATGCCGAACCGGTCGACGCCTCGGGCTCGACCATTCCCCCGGCTCCCGAGGTCTCCGACGGGCCGCTCGCTCCGGCGGTCGTCACCGACCTTGAGCTCGTCCTGGGCGATCTCGGCAACTTCGTGGACCCGGATGCGATCAGCCGGCTCGGGGGGTCGGGCGATGCCCGGCTCGCCTGGCTGCTCTCCGACCTGCTGCGGTTTGCGCAGCGGGGTTTCGTCGGCGACACGACCACCGCCGCGTTCGAGGCGCTGACCGGAGCCGACGTCACGGCCGAGCTTCCCTGGCGGCAAGTCACCGACTGGCTGATCGCCTGGGATCTCCCTGCGCCTCCCGACTACGTGGAATGGAAGCGGCGGCTTTACGAGTTCGCCGAGCCCGCCTGGGCGCCGTTCTTCGACGATGCCGACGCCGACATCGACTGGCGCTGGGTGTCCTGGGGGGGAGTCCTGATCGACGACCGCCCGCTCGATGCGGTCCGTCGGCCCTGCCCCGAGGGCTGCATCCCGGCGCTCGACGATCCGGCGGTGACCGATGCCGCCGGAGGGGATTGGCTTCCCGACGATCGCTTCGTGTTCGGGGTGGTGGTGAACGGGGAGTCCCGGGCCTACCCGAAGCACCAGATGGAGGTCCACGAGATGGTGAACGACACCCTCGGGGGACGCCGGATCGGGATTCCCTACTGCACCCTGTGCGGGTCGGCCCAGGCCTACTTCATCGGCGACATCCCCGGGTTTGGAACGCTGGAACTGCGCACCTCGGGGTTGTTGTCCCGTTCCAACAAGATGATGTTCGACTTCACCACCTGGTCGATGGTCGACACTTTCACCGGGCGGGCCCTGTCGGGTCCCCTCCAGGATGCCGGGGTCACGCTGGAGATGGTCACCGTGCGCACCAGCACCTGGGGCGACTGGAAGACGGCCCACCCGGGGACGACGATCGTGGCCCCCGACGGGGGGATCGGCCGAACCTACCCCGATGATCCCCTCCGGGGCCGGGACGACGATGGGCCGATCTTCCCGATCGGTGGAGTGGATCCCCGCCTCCCCGTCCAGGAACCGGTGCTCGGTGTGATCGACCCGCAAGGGGAAACGGTGGCTTTCCCGGTGGCGGCGGCGATCCGGGAACTGGAGGCGGGGGGAGCGGTGGAATCCGCCGGGATCCGGGTGATCAGCGACGGGGCCGGCCTGGGTGCGGAGACCCTCGACGGGGAACCCCTCGTCACCCATCAGGCGTTCTGGTTTGCCTGGAGCCAATTCCACCCCGACACCCTGCTGTGGACCGGGATGTCGTTGGGCGGGTAGCCCCGTCGGCGATGCCCATCTTCGAGATCGAAACCTCTTGACACGTTCGATGAATAGGTATATTGTTCGAAATTGATCGAACACGAAGAGAAGGATCGATCACGATGGCCGGGCCCCGAGTCCAGGATTTCACCGCCACCACCCCCCGGCTGGCCGTCGAGGTGATGGCCGGCGAGGTCTTCGAGCTGCTCTTGGGCTTGTTCGTGTTGGGGGCTGGGCACGACGAGGGGGGTGGCGACTTCGAGGTGGAGGAGGCCTGGTACGAGGCCATGCGAACCGCCGTTCCCGCCGATCACCTCGAGGTGATCGG
>JBFELU010000055.1:0-18558 GCA_041551965.1 Acidimicrobiia bacterium | reverse complement strand
GTTCGTCGGCGACCGGACCCTTCCGTCGACCGCCTGGCACCCCGAATTCCGAGATGTGAACAACGACGGCTTCATCGACCTGTTCATCTCCAAGGGAAACGTCGAGGCGATGCCAGACTATGCGGCCCAGGACCCCAGCAACCTGCTGCTCGGCATGCCCGACGGGTCGTTCGTCGACAGCGCTGAGGAGGCCGGCGTGCTGAGTTACGGCAGAGGCCGGGGCGCAGCCCTCGTCGATCTCAATCTCGATGGCATGCTGGACCTGATCGAGATCAACCGGCGTGAAAACGTTCGATTGTGGAGAAACCTCGGCTGGGGGACGGAGGCGTCACCCGAGGCGATGGGCGCCTGGATCCAGATCCAACTGGAGCAACCGGGTCCCAACGTCCGGGCTGTGGGTTCATGGATCGAAGTGAGGACAGAAGACCACCACATCCTGCGAGAGGTCACCGTCGGCGGCGGCCATGCCGGCGGCCAGCTGGGTTGGATCCACTTCGGGATCGGGTCTGCCGGCTCGGCGGAGATCCGCGTCCGATGGCCGAATGGAGAAACCGGGCCGTGGCAGCCCGTCGAGGCGAACACCTTTGCAATCATCCGAAGGGCACACCCGGATCCGATCACCTGGAATCCGACCGACTGACGAGGACGCACAATGCCCGCACGACTGGCACAGATCAAGATCCCCGACTTTGGCATGCCGACGTCGAAGCCCGAGCTCCCCGCAGATCTGTACCGAGACCGCATCGACCGGCTTCGGGCCCGCGCCGTGTCCCGCGATTGGGATCGGCTGGTGGTGTACGCGGATCGGGAGCACAGCGCCAACCTCTCCTACCTCACCGGCTTCGACCCGCGTTTTGAGGAGGCGATGCTCGTGTTGGCTCCCGACGGCGACCCGGCGATCCTCGTCGGAAACGAGTGCTTCGGTCTCGCCGGCGCGGCCCCCGTGCCTATGCGACGGCACATGTACCAGGACTTCAGCCTCCCGAGCCAGCCCCGCGATCGCTCGCTCCCCCTGGCGGAGATCCTCGCGTCCGAGGGGATCACCACCGGCACCCGGGTGGGCGTGATCGGATGGAAGCAGTACACCGATCCCGGGAAGCTGGAGGTGCCCGCCTACATCGTCGACACCCTGCGAGACCTCACGGGTGCTGCCGGCGTGGTGCACAACGTCGCCGATCTGCTCATCGGTGCCGCCGACGGACTCCGCGTGATCAACGAAGTGGAACAACTGGCCGCCTTCGAGTACGCCGCATGCCACACCTCTCAGGGAGTGCGCCGGCTGCTCTTCGGCCTCCGGCCGGGGATGCGGGAAGACGAGGCGGTCCGGTTGCTCGAGTGGAACGGGATGCCCCTGTCGTGCCACCTGATGCTGACGAGCGGCGAGCGGGCTTCCCTCGGCCTCCTCAGCCCGGGCGACCGCACGATCGGCAGGGGCGACCGTTTCACGGTCGCGTTTGGGATCTGGGGTGCCCTGAACTGCCGGGCGGGCTTCGTGGTCGCGGATGCAACGGAGCTTCCCGAAGAGATCGCCGACTACGAGGAAAGACTCGTGCGCCCCTATTTCGAGGCCGTGGCCGAGTGGTACCGAGAGTTGCGAATCGGTCAAACCGGTGGGGTGTTCCAGGAGATCGTTGACCGGCACCTGGGCGACCCGTTCTTCGGGATCTTCCTCAACCCGGGCCACCAGATTCACCTCGACGAGTGGGTCAACTCCCCCATCTCCCCCAACTCATCCATCGAACTCCGATCAGGCATGGCGTTCCAGGTCGACATCATCCCGGCGACCGGCACCCACTACTTCACGTCCAACATCGAGGACGGCGTCGCGCTCGCCGACGAAGCGTTGCGCGCCGAGTTCGAAGCCCGCTATCCGGAGGCATGGCAGCGGATCCAGGCACGCCGCCGGTTCATGGCCGAGGCGCTCGGTATCGGTCTGCACCCCGACGTCCTTCCCTTCTCGAACCTCCCTGCGTATCTCGCCCCGTTTCTGCTCTCACCCGACCGCGCCATGACCATGGTCGAGGGCGGGCCAAGTCAGGACTGACCTGAAGCTTGCCGTGGGTGATAGCCCACGGTGTTGATCCACTCTGGAATGGATCATGAAGGGCACGCGACCCTGCCGACGTCATCGCTTTGCCCCTGACGGCACCGAGAAAGGCTGGCGTGTTCCACACCCGGCGGTCCCATACCAGCAACCGACTTGCCGGGATTCGCGACCTGGGGCCCTTGATGCGCGAGTAACGTTCGGAGGCTACGGCGGGCGGGGTGTGACGGAAGGTGGGGCGCATGCGGAGCAACCAAGCGCATCGATCTAATGCAACGGGGAGACGGCTCTCTCGAGTCTCCGTCGGATTGATGGTCGTCGCGGCGATCTTGGTGGTAGGCGGCAACAACGCCGAAGCCATCCGGTTCCCGGAGACACTCGCCGATCAGAGACCCGTTCAAGCCGGGCCGGTGGTCCCGGGCTTCCCAATCGACTATCTCGGGGTGATCTGGGAGATGCCCGGATCGGGTGATCCCGGGTACCGCAGTTCCGTCGAGCCACACGGAGCCGTGCGGTTCCTCAGCAACGGTGTGTGGGGTCCTTGGATTCCGCTGGTTCCCGATGATGCCAACGCACCCGGCCAGTGGGGAAGCAGCCTGGTGGCCGGAGGCGACGCCGAGGGGTATCAGGTTCGCGGGCTCCCGATGGGAGTGGTCGCTCCTCGGGGCGCAGCGATCAACACCACCGACGGTCGCCCGGTGACCGTCGGACAACGCAGTGGCGTTTCGGCTCTGTCGAATTGCGTGTCGCGGGCAGAGTGGGGTGCCGACGAATTGCTCCGGTACGTTGATTACTGGCCGGAGACCTTCGAACCG
The DNA here is from genome assembly GCA_041551965.1 of Acidimicrobiia bacterium. Taxonomy (GTDB): domain Bacteria; phylum Actinomycetota; class Acidimicrobiia; order Spongiisociales; family UBA11373; genus JBFELU01. The sequence goes on along the minus strand of JBFELU010000055.1, from coordinate 15,699 downwards.
GTGCAGGCGATGACCGTGCACCACACGGTCACGGCCAACGACGATCCCGACCCGGCGGCCACGGTGCGAGCGATCTATCGCTATCACGCGGTCGATCGGCTGTGGGGCGACATCGCGTACCAGTTCCTGATCGATGAGGCCGGCCTCATCTACGAGGGACGTTGGTCCGGCACGGAGAGCAAGCCTTGCGGCATGGGCGGCGACGGCAGCGATTTCGGTCACAACCCAGAGGGCTTGCTGGTGACGGGAGGACACGCCGCCTACTACAACCAGGGCAATCTCGGCGTCGCGTTGCTCGGCGACTTCACGAATGTGGAACCGAAGCCGGCTGCGAGGTCGGCGCTCGAGGCCGCCCTCGCCGAATTCGCAACCCGACACGAACTCGATCCCCTGGGAATGGTGTCCTACTACAACGCCGAGTGGGACACGAGCGCGTACATCGATTCGATCGCAGCACATCGCGACTGGCCCTCACCGGCAGGTGACACCGCGTGCCCGGGCGACACCTTCTACCCCTTGCTGCCCGGCGTTCGGGTCAACACCGCCGATCTGATTGGCCTGCAGGTGCCATCGGTATCCGTGCAACAGGTGGCGTATTGGACCTCGAGGCGCGACAGGGATCTCAGCATCGCCATCGGCCTCGACCCGGGGGTACCCGGTGCCCTGGTGTCGGCAACCGTCACCGGGCCCAATGGTCTCGACACGACCGTGCCCACCGACTCCACCGGTACGGCGATCATCTACATCCGCAACCACGAACCCGGCTGCTACACGACCGAGGTGACCCGGATCGATGCGCCCGGCCTGCTCTGGGACGGGATGACGCCGGACAACGACTGGGACTGCGACCCGGTCCCGACGACCACGACCAGCCCGACCACCACCACGACCAGTTCGACCACCACGACGAGCACGGGCACGATGGTGCCGCAGGGGGAGGTGTGGATCGATGGGATCGAGCCCGCCACGGTGCCCTCGGGTGGCGCGTTGTCGGATGCCACGATCACGGGATCGGGGTTCTCCGTCGGTGCCACTGTGAGATTCTCGGGGGGTGTCGGGCCCTCGCCGGTCGCGGTGATCTCGGCGGTGTCTCCCGACGGCACCGTGCTCACGCTCGACATCGTCACCACCAACGGCGGCCCCAGAAAGGATCGGTACTGGGACGTGACGGTGACCAATCCCGACGGAGGTTCGGCGACCCTCGCCGATGGTCTGATCGTCACGGCCTAGGCATCGGTCGACCGCGCCGATGCTCGGGCGATCCCGCCGGGCCGCGGGATCACGGAAGGATGCCGTCCTCTCTGGCCTGCTCCTGAAGACGCAGAAAGTCGCCGAAGTTCTCGGCGAAGGCGTGACTCCCATCCTCACCGGCCAGCACGTAGAACAGGAACTCGGTGGCCGCCGGCGACGCCGCCGCGGCCAGCGATGCCATTCCCGGCCCGGCGATCGGGGTGGGCGGTAGCCCGGTCGACACATAGGTGTTGTAGGGCGAGTCGACCTGAAGGTCGGTGAGCGTCAAGCCACCCTCGGGGTAGTTCCCAAGGGCGTACACGACGGTGGCGTCGATCTGGAGCAGCATCCCGATCTCCAGACGATTGTGGATGACGCTGGAGATGAGAGGGCGGTCCTCGGCCACTGCAGCTTCCCGTTCGATCATCGACGCGATCACGATCCCGTCGTACACGGTCAGGCCTCGCCCGGTGAGATAGCTCCAGTCGATCGAGTTCACCCGTGACTCGGCGGTGTCGGCCAGCCGCTGCAGGATGTCGTCGGGCTGCATCCGGGCGGTCAGCTCGTAGGTGTCGGGGAACAGGAGGCCCTCCCAATCACGCAGCTTCTGCGGGTCGGCCACGAGAAGATCCGAAGTCACCGTGCCGTCGAGCAACGCTGTCTCGAACTCCTCGACGGCGAAGCTCGTCTGCTCGGCGAGTGACTCGACCGTGCCGGCGAGCGTCAAACCCTCGACCACCGTGACCCTGAAAACCGCCGCGTCCCCGCGAAGCCACCAGAGAACCAGAGCCATCAGAGCGGCCACAAGCGGCACCCCGACGGCAGTGAAGATCAAGGCAAGACGTCGCATGACAGGAAGCCCAACCTGATTCTCCACCAATCGGGCGACCTCGACCACCAAGGGAGGCTGGAGGGAGGCCTCGCCCGCCCCCCGCTCTTGGTTGTCTGGGCAGCATCTAGGATGCCGGCGATCCGGCTCACCCATTGGAGGACCACGGCATGAGGATGAAGCAGTTCGTGGCTCCCGCCATCCTCACAGCGGTCTTGCTCAGCGCGTGTGGCGGCGACGATGACAGTTCGGCTCCATCCCCAGAGGTGTCCACGACCGAGGTGACGGCGACCACAGTCACTACCTCGCCGACGGTCGCCACGCCATCGCAGTCGGCCGAGGCAGCGCTCATCACGGTGGACAACGTGAGCGAGATAGCCCTCGTCGAGGAGTGGGCGGAATACGTTTGGCTGGATTTCACCCCCGGCGGCGATTTGATGGCTCTCCATGGCGACAAGGTGGCCCTGCTGGATCGAGCCGACGGCGAACTCGAGGTCCTGGTGGACGAGGTGCTCGGCCAGATCTACTCCACGGCGATCAGCCCCGATGGGCGCTACATCCTCTTCGTCACCCTCGAGGAGCGTTTCAAAGACGAGACGCCGTCGGTAGCCGAGTCGTACGGGTTCTCGAGGGTGTGGGATGTCGAGGCAGGCGAACCCGCGGTGGACATGCAGTCGGCGTTCATCGGTGCGGTGTTCCTGCCGAACTCCACCGACCTGATCGTGGCCGGGACCCACCTGTACTGGATGGATCTCTCCACGGGCGAAGCGGTTGACCACGGTTTCGAGGAACGCAGCACACCCCAGGTGATCGAACTGATGCCCGATGGGGCGACTCTCGTCACGAGCAGCGGGGGGCGTCTGGTCTTCGACTCGATCGAGACCGGAGACGAGATCAAAGTATGGAACTTCGAGAAGGAGGTCGATGGAACGATCTTCGGTGCAACCGTCACAGGCGTGTCTGTCTCCCAGGATGGGACGCTGGTGGCCGTCGGCATCATGAGTCGGGTGCTGCCAGAACTCAACGCCATCCACATCATCGACTACGCCACCGACGAGGCTCTCCAAGTCATCCCCTACCAACTGGAGGGGCAGAACCCTGCGCTGCGCCAGGTGGCACTCAGCCCCGATGGCAGCTTGCTGGTCGCGGCCTTCCAGGAAGACCTGCTCAGGGGCGGCCACCTGGAGGCATTCGATGTCGCCGGCGGTGCATCCATCTCCATCATCCCCGTGGACGGCGCGGTCCAACGGGTCGCCTTCAGTCCGGATGGGAAGCTCCTGGCGGTGGGAACCACCAAACGGTCCGGCCTGAAGCTGTACGGAGCGATGGAGTAGCCGAGCGGGGCGGACTGGCGAGGGCATACCGAAGAGGACACAGGGGTCTGAGCACCGACCGACGCGCACACCGCCTCGCCCCTAGTCAAGTTTCGGTATTTCCCCGCCACGGCATCAGGAGTCGCCGGGCCACGGCCGATGTATGCATCATGCGACTCCTGAGGCGATCCCCCATCTTGCTGGCAGCGGCCGTGGTCATCGTCGTGTCGGCGGCGTTGCCCGCGGCCGCCAAGACCACCAAGGTGGACGTGTGCCACCGCGACGGCGAGGGCTCATTCCACTTGATCAGCATCTCCGAGAAGGCCGCGCCGGCACACCTCAGCCACGGGGACGGGATCATCGGCGATCCGGTGACCGGGATGCCCGAATACGCGTTTGGGGAGGATTGCGCCGCAATACCGATCGACACGGATGCCGACGGCGATGGCGCGGGAGACAACGGTGACAACTGCCCCGCCACCCCGAACCCCGGTCAGGAAGATGCCGGTGGCGACGGTGTCGGTGACTCCTGCCAGGCGCCATCGTTCCTGGTGCGAGCCTGGAGCATCGATGGATCCGGGAATGACGTTCTGATCGCGCAGGTGCTCGACATCAACGGCGATGGAGTGGCGTCGGTGGGCGACGTGGTGCAGGCCGGTCACTTCCCGGTCGGCTTCGGCGGGGACGCCTACAGACCCTTCCCGGCAACCGATTACGAGGTCACCGCCGTGCCCGCTTGGGGCTGTACCTCGGGAAGCCTTCAAGGATGGGTGGAGGTGAGCGGCGGCTCCGCTTCCGGTGAATTCATCTTCGAAGACTGGCTGCAGGACAAGGGCGAGGACTTCACCGCATCGTGGACCGATGAGTCCGTACCGCACACCGTGGTGCTGCGCGACTACTTCACCGGTTGGGGGATCGAGTTCGAGGATTGGTGGGCGTATTCGACGACCGGCTTCGTCGACAGAGGCAAGGATTGGTCACCGAGCGACGACGGCTTCTTCAACATCGAGTTCAGCCATCTCGAGTGTCCATAGCCCGATGGCGCCATCCCTCACGCATCGGGATGGCGCCATCGTCCTGATCTCCAGGAGACTCCCCCGGGGTCCTGCGGCGTAGCATCGTGCTCCGGACCCCGGAGGCACGTCATGGCGATCACGGTTGCGGGTGTCTCCTTCGGTCATCCCGGAGGCGAGACGCTGTTCTTCGACGTGTCCTTCCGTGTCGATACCGTTTCCCACGTCGGTTTGATCGGTGACAACGCCACCGGCAAGTCGACCTTGCTGCAACTGATCGCCGGCCAACTCGAGCCCGAGGAAGGCGTGATCTCGGTCGATGGGTCGGTGCGGTACATGCCGCAGTCGATCGGCCAGGCTGACGACCCGATCACGGTGCGCGAGTTCCTGGCCGACCTCTCCGGCCCGAGGGTCGGGGATCTGGCGCTGCGCCTCCACCGTCTGGAGTTGGAGAACGCCTCCGACCCGACCGAGGAGACCGGTCTGGCGCTGGCGGCGGCGATGACCGAGTGGGCCGAGATCCACGGGTTCGAGATCGAAGCGCAGTGGGACGCCGCCTGCACCGACGTGCTGCGGCAGCCGTTCGCCGACGCCGCCGAACGCCCGGTCACCAGCCTCTCGGGTGGGGAGCGGAAGCGGATGGCGCTCGGGGCACTGCTGGCCTCCGGTGCCGACGTGCTGCTGCTCGATGAGCCGGACAACTTCCTGGACGTCCCGGCCAAGCGTTGGCTGGAGCAGCAGATCCGGTCCTCCAAGCAGACGATCCTGGTGATCAGCCACGATCGCGAGCTGCTCTCCAACGCCGTCGACCGGTTGGTGACCCTCGAGGCCTCGGGCGCCTGGGTCCACGGCGGGTCGTTCCAGACCTACCACGAGGCCCGGGACGCCAGGAACACCCGGCTCGGCTCGGCGCTCGACCGGTGGAAGGACGAGGAGCGCCGCCTGTACCGACATTTCCGCAAGATCAAGGAACGAGCGGCGTCATCGGACGCCCTGGCCTCACGAGCGGCTGCGGCCGAGAACCGGTGGAAGCGGTTCGTGGATGCCGGCCCTCCCCCGGCGCCGCCCTCCGAGCAGCGGGTGACGATGCACCTGCGGGGAGCCGACAGCGGCCGCCGGGTGATCCGCTGCGAGGCTCTCCAACTCAAGGGGCTCACCGACCCGTTCGATACCGCCGTCTATTTCGGAGAGCGGGTGGCGGTGATCGGCCCAAACGGCTCGGGCAAGAGCCACTTCGTGCGGCTGCTGGGGGGCGAGACCGTCGAGCACACCGGAGAGTGGGCCCTGGGGGCCCGGGTGCAGGAGGGCCTCTTCGTGCAGACCAACGAGCGGGCCGATCTGGCCCACAAGACGCCGCTCGAGGCGGTGGCGACCCTCGGCGGGTCACGCCACGAACAGATGAAGGTGCTGGGACGCTACGGCCTGGCGGGGGCGGCGGATCAGGAATACGAGTCGTTGTCCGGGGGGCAGCAGGCCCGGCTGCAGATCCTGATGCTGGAGCGCAGCGGCGCCAACCTGCTGCTCCTCGACGAACCGACCGACAACCTCGACCTCGTCTCGGCGGAAGCCCTGCAATCCGCTCTGATCGACTTCGAGGGCACGGTGGTAGCGGTCACCCACGACCGGTGGTTCCTCCGCGGCCTGGGACGCTTCCTCCTGTTCTCCCTGGATGGGACGGTGGGTGAGGCCTTCGACGCCGAGACCGCCATCGCCATGCTCAACGACCCCTCCTTCGAGCCCGGACCGGGCTCCTTCAAGCGCCTGACGGGGTGACTCTCCACTCCGGCAACCGAGCCGGGGGCATCGGCCCTTGCCGCGCGGAGGGAGGGTTTCTAGGCGGTCGGGTCGAGCACCCGACCCATGAACAGCACCGCGCCCGTTTCTCGGTCGTAGAGGGAGAAGAGGAACGGACGGTCGATCTGCAGGGCGATCGCGTCTGTCTGCACCGCCGCCAGATCCATCACCACGGCGGTGGCGGCCGCGGCCTCGGTGCCTTCCTCGTCCACGGCGATGAACGCCTCGTGGATGACGTCGGAGATGAACAGCCGCTCGGCGGCGGTCATGCCGGAGAAGTCCGCCCGAGCGGGATCGAACGCCAGAGGCATGCCCAGGTCTGCCAGTAGCAGGGCCACACTCGCCTTGAATCGGAACTCGTACCTGGGAAGGCCCAGGTCGACCTCTGCCGGTCCCAGCTTCTCGAGGACCTCGTCGAAGAGACCGTCGGCCACACCCCCCTCGACGTCGGCGAACGACCCGGCGTCGGGGACCAGGAACAGCATGGCGAGCTCCTCACCCACGTAGGGGAGCTCGATCGCCTGCCACCCGTCGCCCGCGGCGTGGCGGGCCATGAGCTGCTGGTGCATCGTCTCGACCGTGACCTCGCTGCCGTCGAGCCGGGTGAACGGGGCATCCCAGGTGGCGTCGTGATCGAAGGGGGAGGCCCACGTGGCGTCCAGATAGACGGCGTTGGTGAGCACGAGCCGCGTCGCCGCCGAGAGCACGCCGCCCGGGATCAGTTCGGGTATGCGGTCGTTCGTCTGCTCGGCGATCCAGCCGTTGATCGCACTGCGAGCCTCCTCGGCGGCCGTGATGTAGTCCACGAGGCGCATCCCGGCGCCGTAGTCGGCGGCAAGCGTCCCGAGGAACTGCTGGTCGAACTCGAAGCCTTGCTGACCCCACAACGCGTTGGCCACCTGCAACAGCACCTTGCGCTCGATGCCGTCCGGCCCGGGAGGTTCCTCTCGGTTGCGCCCGGCCAGAACCTGGTCGAGGGTGTTCATCGCCCGGTGAAGAGCGTCACCGTCGAGATCGAAGTGGAGCGCCGCCCGCATCTCGGCGGCGGTGTCACCCCGGGCCCCGGCATGGGTCATCGCCAGCGCCAGGTGAATCGAGGCCGGCGAATACACGATGTTCCCGCCGTCGGCCTCGGCGAGAAGGGCGTAGGCCTGGTCGGCGAAGGCTCGCAGCCCGGCGGCCGCAGTCATGACATCGTCGTCGACCGGTCCCGAGGAGCGGCGATCCAGATCGGACGCAACGAAGCTGATCACTCCGTCCCCGCCCTCGCTGGTCGTGGTGACATCATCAGCCCTGGGCCCATCGCCCGGTGTCGTCGTGCTCCCGCCCCCTGTTTCTCCGCAGGCGGCGACCACCAGCACGATGGCGAGGGCGACCGTGGCGATCCCTCGGAAACTCATGGTCATACGTCCCTTCCACGATGTGACGCTGGAGGCTCCGGCGCCGGTTCCCGAAGGAGATCGATCGCCTCCGGGGTTTGGCCGATCCCGGACCGGGGAGGGGGCTCTGCGGATCGAAGCGACCGAGGGGCTCCGCCCGGTTGCCGCCAACCGGAGCCGGGCCGGAAGCGCCCGTGGGCCGCGCAGCGCCCGGCAGAACCACGGTCTCCAGATCCAGGAAGCGTCTCACCGCTCCGCCCGTCCTCAGGCCCCCTCCCGACCCGAAGCGTACGCTCACCGCAACCTCGCCGCCCGGTTCGGGATGGACGCCGAAGGCGGCCGAGGCCGCCCGTCGGTAGGGCAGTGGGTAGGCTCGGCAGGGCAACGTCGGTGCCGACGGAAGGCGTCATGGTGGGAGTCGAACGGCCCGTCCCGTGGCATCAGCGCCCCATCCCAACTCTGTTGGTGGCCGTGGTCATGCTGGCGGCGTGCGCCGGTTTCGCGGTGCTCTGGCTGCGGGACAGCTGGGGGTTCGCTCGGCCCGCCGGGCTGGTGAGCGGGGCTTTGGGGATCTATCTGCTGGCGGGGGGCATCATCGCAATCCGCAGCCGAACCAGAAAGGAACGCGGGAATGAGTGACCGCAACGAGAAGTATCGAACCCGATACCTGGAGACCTTGTCGGAGAAGCTGGGGCAGTCGGCCGAGGCGGTCGGGATGTTCACCCAGCCGGGATCGATGGGATCGGTGGCGGCGGCCAAGGTGTCACCGCTTCTGTCCTTCATGATGCGCTCCCGAGGAAAGGAAAAGGCCGGGGGTCTGCCTCTCAACGTGATCGTCGGCGTCACCACCGACAAGATCTACGTGTTCCCGTACAAGCCAAAGGGCTTCGGGATCAAGCTCAAGGACCCGGTGGCCGTGTGGGACCGTGCCGAGGTTCGTGTCGAGCGCCTCAAGGAGGGCACTCTGGCCAATCGGCTCCGCTTCCACCTGCCGGGTGGGGAGTCCATCGAACTGGACTCCACCAAGATGCCGGGCAGCTCGTCGGACTTCAACGCCCCTCTGATCGACCTCCTCGCCTGAGGGAGCCGATCGCCGAGCGACCGCGCCGTTTCTGGTTCGGCTGCGAACCCCCGGGGTGGGTTCGCAGTTCGCTCCGACCGGGCAGGCTGCCCCGGTCAGAGAGGAGTCTCCACGCGACAGGTGGGTCGCAGTGCCCCCTTGCCCCTCGATACCCGCCCCCGTGACTGCTACTCTATGTATTGTTATGACCACCACGAGTGTCGTCACCTCGGGTGAGGATCTCGATCGACGAAAGCCGGGAGAACGCCGTCGTCACAGGTCGACGGTCCACTTCCCCGAGCGCCGTACCGGCTTCGACCGCCGAACGGACCCTTCGGTCGGGCGGGCTCGTGTCGCCTATCGCGGATGGATTCGACGTCTCAGCGAGTCCCCCGAGAGGGCGGCCTTGCTCATGATCTCCATCGTGGCACTCAACGTCGCCGATGTGGCGTTCACACTCCGGGCACTCGGCAGAGGTCTCCAGGAGGTGAACCCGGTGATGGCAGGCCTGCTCGACGCCGGTCACGGGATCGCCACCTTCGTGAAGATCGGGGTCACCGTGGTCCTGGCCGTGGCCGGCTGGTGGCTTCGCCGATTCCGGAGGGTGATCGAAGTGGCGCTGATCGTCATCGCCTTGATGTCGGCCGTGGTCCTCTACCACGTGCTCACCTATTCCGTCGCCGCATAGACCGATTCGCTGGAGACCGAGGGCGGCATCCCCACATCCCGGCCACCTTGACCCCTGAGACGGGGCGGACCCCGTTCGACCAGGATCTCTGTTCGAGCAACCACTGGGCGGGTCGGTCAGCCACAAGTGCGGTTCTCGAGAGCTGGGCGCGATGCAGGCAAAGCTCAAGGAAGGCGTTCAGCCGGCGATTTCATGCATCTTCGCTGCGATTGCTCGACTCCACTGGGCGTTGAGAGCGGGGGCCTCGGCGGCCAGGCTCTGAAGCTCGAAGACCGTCGCAAAGGAGGGTTCCTCGCCCGAGGCGAGCTCGCGCAAGAACTCATCGAATGTGCGCACGTAGTCGGTGATCAGTTGGGTTTGCCGAGCTTGGAGTTGGGCAAAGCGCGTTGGAGGATCGAGGTCCTGCCAGTCGTCGCTCACCTCTTCCAAGACCTCGGTGAGGTCGGCGAGTTCCTCAATCAAGCCGAAGGGGTCTGTCGAACCAGTCGCGAGAGCACTCAGCAGATCCTCGACGACCTCCGCGGTTCCCTGACCGAGTGCCATCATCTCGACGAGGTAGACCGCCTCGGGATCACCGGGCCGCGAGGACAGGACCGAGGTGGCGAGATCTGCCTGCAGAGCAGCGAGCGTCGAGAGTCCACCCCCCAATTCGCCAAGCTTCACCATCAACTCGAACGCCGCAGCCTGCGCAGCCACGTCGTCCCCACCGGTGGCTGCATCAGCGAAGACGCGCATCGCGTCGGCAAACTCGCCATTGACCCCGAGGTATGCCGAGTGGAATTCCTGAGCTTCGGGCGGTGGAGAGAGGGCGGCGATGGTCGCGATTGCGTCATCGAACAGTTGCAGCATTGCCAACGGATCGGCTGCCGTTTCGGTGCTCGCTTGAGCTTCCACCAACTCGGCGTCCACCTCGTATACGACGGCGAGATATGCGGCGACCAGTGCCATGTCCGCTGAAGGCGTCGTCTCAACCAGATCCACGCCAGCGGCGGTTGAGCCACTGCCCACAGAACTCGTTGTCGCTGCCGAATCACTGCCGCCGCAACTGGAGGTCAGAAGCAGCGCCACCCCAAGCCAAAACCCTCGAACGTGGGCTATCCGGCGCATCATCCACCCAGAGTCGACTCGCCCAAAGGTACACCAGGCTTGGCCGCGCCATCGGAAGAGCCAAGCCCGCCGAGTAAGGACCGTCGGAACCGAGACGTTGCGCCTTCGGATGCACGCCCATCGGTGCCGACCGTCTCGATCCGATACTCAAGGCGGACGGTCGAGCCATGGGAGACCGGATCGACATTGGCGGTTTGCTCGACACAGGGATGAGTGACCGTCAGCAGCATCTCAGGGCTCCTGCCAAGAGTTCACTTGGATCGGCTCCAACCTCGACCCCCTTTGGAAAGAAGAGACCCGGGGCGATGGTTCCTTCTGGTCCCTTGAAAGAACCGTCCCGGCTGGCCCGCACCCTTCCCGATCCCGCCGCGGTGATCGGCCTCGCCACTCCTCTTCCGCGGAAGCGGGTAACGGCGTTGGGTACCACCATCCGCCCTGCGGCCAGCTGAGACCTGATCGCCAGCACCGCGCCCACGTGCGGGGCGGCCCAGCGTGGCCCGACGCCCACGATCGCGCCGGGCAGGAACGCCGACTCTGCCTGCCCCGTGCCCTCGCCGCGCCCCTGACCCCGCCGGTGCCGTACCGTGACATCCGGATTCGTCATCTCCGTGTGATCCCGACCCTCGGAACTCGTACCTGTTGGATCTCGGTGAGTTCGATCATCGGTGTGTTCGCCTCGTGGCAGCGGCCGTCTGCCGTCCACACGGTCTTCCCGCTCACTGCCGCCGAGATCAGGATCCCCCCCGCCCCCGGATCGAGGGCGAGTTCATGGCGCCCCGTGGTCGAATCGGACCACATGGCGACCACGCGGGACGGCCGATCCTCGTTGGGTCGGGAGCGGGTAGCCATGCCGAGCGCGGTGAGCGTCAGGACGGCCGACCCCGGCTCGTCAGCAAGCACCGACGCGTACCGGCACGCCCATCGCCCCACCAGCTGCGGCCCATCGAGCAGCACCGCCATCACCAGGGTGGGCCCGATGCGGCGCAGCATGTCGGCCGTCTCGTCCATCCTCGCCAGGTCTTCGCACACGAGGGGAGCCAGGGTCATGCCCCCTCCGAGATCGATGATCTGCACGGTCCGGGCGGGAAGATCGATCGCTTCCCACCACAGCTTCGACGGCGCGAGTGTCCGCGTCAGGTGGTACTGCCGGAGTTGACTCTCGTCGAGGCACCAGCGGTGGTGCTTGGCCTGTCGGTACCGCTCCCATTGGCTGCCGGTGAACACGCCGACGTGAACGGTGTTGCGAGGGAAATGTCCGGTCCCGCCGGCCTCCCGCAAGCCAGTCACGAGGAAGTTGATGCCGGCGTCGGTGAGGACCCTTTCCAGATCCGGCAGCTCTGATTCGGCGATCGCCGATTCTGGGAGCACCACGCCGTCGATGTGCTTCCCGACCCGTACGGCGGCCTCCACCGTTCGCTCCAGGAGGTCCAGGTCGAGCAAGGCACCGGGGTCGAATTCGAAGAACCCGAACGCCGACTGGTCCATGTTGTGGAGCGGTCCGTCAACCGGCCGGAAAGCCGCAGAAGTCACCCGCAGGGGCCACGGGAGAAGAAGCAGCGTATACCCGCGCCGATCGAACCAGGCGCGGGTCGACCGGAGCTCGACCTCGATCCGGCGCCACTCCACCTCCACGGATTCGTAGTGAAGCGCCAGATAGCGGGACAGCGACCGGATCGTGATCCCCCGCGAGGCGAAGTGCGTCTTCGGAGTGACCCGGATCCGCCCCGGAGCGATCGTTGCCAGCGACCGGGTCCGTGCCAGGAGGTCCCAGGCGTCTCGTTCGAAGCCACCGTCCGGGGCCGGCAATCCGGGGGCTGCCAGACCCGCGCACGCCTCGTCGGCCATGGCGTGAAGGCCGACCAGCGCCTGCCAGAGCTCCCGATCGACACCCTCTCGCAGCGCTCCCATCGGAGTGTCGAGTCGTTCGATCAGGGCATCCCAGTGGCGGCGCAGATCACCGGGAAGCTCTCGACCTCCGATCCAGGCCCGTTCGCGCCAGCGGCGAGCGGCAGAGACGACCCTCCCGCTCCAGTCGGGTCCCGGTGGCCAGCGCTGGCCCGTCGGTGGAGCGACCGCGAAACGATAGGCCTCCGTCCCATCGAGGAGGAGGCAGGAGAGCGCGAACACATCGGGAGGCCAATTGATGAGTTGATCCCACGGCGTTTGCCTCGTGAAGGACGTGAGGAAGGATCGGAGCGTCGGCTCCCCGTTGCCGTCTCGATCGAGCAGGGTATCGGGCAGTTCGTGCGATGGATCCCAGTGACTCGAAGGCCCCACGCGAGCGCCTCCCACAGCACCCTCCTGCGATCAGATGTCTTGCGCATTAGAGCAGGTCGGAACGCCCGGCGCGTGCAGGTCGGACCACTTTTTCCGACCGAGTGTTCGTGGATCGAGGGATGAACGCCCAACCCCTTCGCCGGGAGCATGGTTGCCGAGTGGACCCGATAGGACGGCTCTCAGGGATTCGAAGCGCCCGGTCGGGACACGGAAGGGCACACGATCGATCTGATCCTCCCCCGCAGGGGCCGTTCCCGGCTCATGCGTGAGCAAATCGCGTCGCAAGTGCGAACACGGCTTGGCTGGTTGGTGGAGTGTTCGCGTTTCACCGTGATCAGAGGAACGGCGTGGCTGGCACGGGTTCTCCACCCGAAACGTGAGATGGTCTGCACACCGTGGAGGGTGGTCACCTCAGCACGGAATGTGCTTGGCAGTCGACGCCGGCCCGGGGAAGCTGATCGAGGCGGTCCGTGGCCCTTGCACAGCCACGTTGTCCCCCTGGGGTGAAGCCGGTGGTACGAACGGTGGATTCGGTGCACTATTCGGTGACAGGCGAGGTGAGGCGTGCTGGCTGACCGAACCGGAGTGGATGCCTTCGCCGAGTTCGTGCAGGACGCCGAACCCAAGCTGCGGAACGCACTGTGCGCCGCGTTCGGTCCCGACGTCGGCCGGGAGGCCACCGCCGATGCCCTCGCCTTCGCCTGGGAGCACTGGGAGCGGCTGCTGCGGGTACCCAACCCCGCCGGATACCTGTGGGGGGTCGCCCGCAACCGGGCCCGGCGCCGGCTGCGTCGCCGGGCCGTCGGGTTCGACCCGCCCGAAGCGATCGGCGTGCCCTGGGTGGAGCCGGGGCTCCCCGCCGCCCTGGCCGGGCTCACCGAGCGGCAACGGGTCGTGGTGATGCTGGTGCACGGGATGGAGTGGACCCTGACGGAGGTGGCCGACCTCCTCGGCATCTCCAAGACCTCCGTCCAGAACCATGCGGAGCGCGGCCTCCGCCGCCTCCGAACGCAACTGGGAGTCGACCGATGATCAGCCTCGATCGCCAACTCGCCGACTACAGCCGGGCCGTCCTCGGTTCCGTCGATCCGGTGACCGTCGAGGAAGCGCTCCTAGAGCGAACCGACGGCACCACGCCGGCGGTTCGGCCGATCAGCTCTCCCGCACCCGTCCGGGAGCGGCCCGGATGGCAGGTGGCGGTGGTAGCGGCTGCAGTGACGATCCTGCTCGGTGGGATCGTGTGGTGGGTGGGGTTCTCCGACGGCGGGACGGCCGACGTGGTGGAGCCGGGCCCAAGGACAACCGAAACGGTCACCACCGTCGTCGAGGGGTTCCCATCCAGGACCAACACCCCGCTGGGGATGATCGAGTGGGACCGGGTGGACGATCCGGAGATCGATTGGGTGGGGATGCCGAGTCCCGTCGACTGGGACGGGAGGATCATCGGGGTGGCCCAGGTGCGCGAGGTGAACGAGTCGTATCCGTCATGGCCGACGTCCCGCAGCCTCCTCATCGAGATCGAGGGCACGACGTGGCGGCCGCTGGCCGAACCCCCCGGGACGCTCGACCACCTCGCAGTGCACGGGGACCAACTCCTGGCGGTGGGCTTCCACTCGGTCTGGATGACGAAGGACCTGACCGAATGGGTGCGCGTCGAGATCGAACCCATCGAGGAAACCGACACGTGGATCGAGGGCGTCGTGGTCGGCGCGGCGGGGGTGCTGCTGTACCAGGACCACCCGGGCCGGATCTGGGCGCTCGACGGCGATCGCTTCGTGGCGGTCGACGACCCCAATCTCCGGATCCAGGCACCGCCCGAGATCGCCCAGGCCTTCCCCGACCCGGCCGGCACACCCATCCGTCAGTCGATCGGCCCCGTCTGGACGACCGAGAACGGGTTCGCGGCCCGTATCTCGGGGTGGGGTGAACCCGGACACACCGTTGCGTCCGACGACGGCTTGACTTGGGAACCGATCACCGACCCCGGATCTCCGGCACTGGCCGCTGTGTATGGAGGCCCGGGTAACTACCTCGCCTTCACGGAGTACTCCCTCGCCTCCCCGTCGATGGTGATGGGCTCCGACGACGGCCTGACGTGGACCGCAATCGCCGAGACGGAGCCCTCGATGTGGTGGGCGGAGGAGATCTTCCCCTTTGGCTCCGGTTGGATCGCCATGTCGGTTGGGTATGGAGGAACAGACACTTGGCTGTCCGCCGACGGCATCTACTGGGAACCGCTTCCCGAGCAACTCACCGAAACCTGGCGTCGTTCCGTTTCGGTCGTCGACGACACGATCTTGGTCGTCGACTCGCTGGGGCAGATCCGCGTGGGCCGTCTGTCCGACTGAGCGCGGAATCGCGACACCGCCCCTGAAAGGCCGAACGGCCCCCGCAGGGGCCCATTCCTGGTCAGGGAGAACGCCGTAGTCGGCGGGGAGTCTCCACGCGATAGGTGAGGGCGTCTCCACACCGCGGCGATCGACTGCCTGGCCTCCGTACAGGAGGCCTATGCGGGTCTGATCCCCTCAGCGCGCTTCTGACCTCAACCGAAGGCGTCAAGGAAAGCCTTTGCTGCAACAGCTCCTGAGACGGTGATCATGGATTGATCGCACTTGCGGGCTTCGTCCAGGATCGCAGGGCCGACCTTCGGTCGCGGTTCGCCAAGCGACGAGAAGTCCTGCTTCTGCCCTGGCGCTCCGGCTAGGCGCCGTCCCCAGGAGGATCGTCATCGAGGTCCTCCTCGGCAGTGATCTCGTCTGCCCACCTGAGATCCCCGACCAGTGACTCCGTCCCGAACTGCCGTCCGATCCCAACGTCAGGCTCCGCGAACCACTCGACTTCGGCCAACCCAGTGTCGGCTGCCGGGTCGAGTGTGGGGATCGGCAGGGTTCCGGTGAGAGGGGATTCAGGATCGGGGAGCTCGTAGCGAGGAATCTCCTCCAAACCCTCCTCAACCCGAGCCCCCGGATCAGGCGGCGCCACCCGAGGAATCTCCTCCAACCCCCCCTC
>JBFELU010000054.1:0-18588 GCA_041551965.1 Acidimicrobiia bacterium | reverse complement strand
TCTTCGTAGCGGGGGGAGGATTTGAACCTCCGACCTTCGGGTTATGAGCCCGACGAGCTACCAGACTGCTCCACCCCGCGTCGTGCCCACGATGATATCAGTGGTCTCGAACTAGCGACAATGCGGGCTCAACCGCCCTCGAGAAGGCTCCTTGCCTGCTCGATGAGGCTCTGGGCCTCGGCCACCTCGTCGGCGTAGGTGCCGAGATCGCCGTTGCGGAGCGCCTCGTCGGCTCGGGCAAAGGCGTCATCGGCTTGAGTCAACAGTGCCGCCACCGCCTCGGCGACCTCGTCGGGCAACTCCCCGGTGTCGGGCGGGGTGTCGGAAGCATCCGGATCCTCGACCACCGCGGGCGGCGCTTCGCCGAACACCGCCGCCAGCGCCGCAGCCAGTGAGTCCCGCATCACGATCCGGTCACCGAACACCACCACCACCCGCTTGAACTCGGGCAGTGCCGAGATGTCGGTGCTGACCCCGGTGCCCTCCTGGCGGGCGCTGATGTAGATCGGCTGGACGTAGAGGATCGACTCCTCGATCGGCACCACCAGCATGTTGCCCTGGATGACCTCCGAGCCCTCCTGGCCCAGCAGGGTGAACTCCCGGGAGATGTCGGGATCCTGGTTGATGCGGGCCCCGATCTGACCCGGCCCATCCACGAACGAGTCTCGCGGCAGCTGGAAGTCGATCATCTCGCCGTAGTTGTCCGGGTCGCTGGTGGCCGTGAGGAAGGACACCATGTTGGGCCGAGTGGCCGCTGTGAACGGCTGTAGCAACAGGTAGGAGAGGTCGGTCTCACCGGGCAAGGTCATCAGCAGGTAGTAGGGCACCATCGGCCGGTTGGTATCGGGGAAGGCCACCCGCAGAGGCTCGGTGGGGGTCGTCGAGGGGTCCCGAGCGATCTGCCACGGATCGCCGTTGTTGAAGAAGATCCGGGGGTCCTCCATGTGGTATCGCGAGTACATGTCGCCCTGGATCCGGAACAGGTCCTCCGGATACCGCAGGTGGGACTTCAGATCCTCCGACATCTCGTCGCCCGGAGTGAACAGCGCCGGGAAGATGCCCCGGTAGGCCCGGACCACCGGATCGTCCTCGTCGACCACATAGAAGGTCATCGTGCCGTCGTAGGCGTCGATGGTGGCCTTCACCGAGTTCCGGATGTAGTTGAAGTCCGACGGGACCTCGGAGCGTCGTGCGTTGAGGCGCGCGGTGGCCGCCGGGCTCGAATACGGGTACCGGTCCGTGACGGTGTACATGTCGATGATCCACAGCAACCGGCCGTCGATGATCGCCAGGTAAGGATCGGCGTCGGTGTACAGGAACGGAGCGGCCTTGGTGAGGCGGTCCCGAATGTTGCGCACCATCAACACCCGGCTGTCGCCGGTGATCTGCCCCGAGATCAGCGTGTTGATGTCGGCGAAGCGGAGCGCGAAGGCCGCCCGACGGAAGAAGGAGCCCATCTCGATCCCGCCCTCGCCGTCGTACGAGTTGAACGCCACCGTCTCGGTGCCGGACTCGAGGGGGAAGTCGACCTCCTGCTCCTTGGTGCCGACGACCACGAAGTTGCCGGAATCGACCGCCTCGCCGAAGTAGATACGGGCCTGGTCGATCCGCAACGTGTCGGGGGCATCGTCGTCGGGGTTGATGTCCCGCACCAGGAAATCAGGCTGTCCCTGGCTGCTCACTGCGTTGGCGGTGCTCACCACCGATCCGAACCCGTGGGTGTACACCAGATGCCGATTCACCCAGCCACCCTCCGGCAGGTTGTTCTCGTCGAGCTCGCGGGCCGCCAGCATCACCTGGGTCAGCTCACCGTCGAGGGTGTACCGATCCACGTCGACGTCGTCGAACTGATAGAAGGGCCGCAGCTCCTGCAGCTGCCGGTACGTGGTGAGCAGCACGGAAGGGTCCCACAGCCGCACATTGTCGATGATCGGGGCATTGCCGGCGATGTCGGTGCTGGTGAGATCCTGCGAGGCCTGGAAGTCGCGTTTCACGATGTTGTTCAGCCCGAACGCCTCCCGGGTGAACTCGATGTTGCGTTCGACGAACGGCAACTCCTTGGAGATCTCGTCCGGTTGCACGCTGAACCGCTGCACTGCAGCCGGGATGATGCCGCCCACGATCAACGACACCGCCAGCCACAACCCCACCGCCACCGCCGGGAGGGTCCAGCCGCGGAAGCGAATGTTGATGAGCAGCAGGATCGCCGCAAACAACGAGATGAACACCAGCAGTCGCAGCGCCGGCAGCTGGGCATTCACATCGGTGTAGGCGGCTCCGAAGACGAAGCCGCGACCCGAATACAACAATTCGTACTGGTCGAGCCAGTACCCGGCCGCCTTCAGCAGTGCCAGGATCGCCAACAGCACCGACAGATGCACCTTGACCCCCGGTGCCACCCTCTGGCGGCCCGGCTGAACCTGGATGCCGCCGTTGAGGTAGTGAAGGGCCGCCACCACCAGCGTGGTGATCAGGAAGAACTGGAAGCCCCACGAGAACAGGTCCCGATACAGCGGGACCCGAAAGACGTAGAACGAGATGTCGTTGTTGAACAGCGGGTCGGTGACCCCGAACGTCTCGGAGTTGTTGAAGAGCAGCCAGTCCTCCCACCAGGCCCCGGCCCCGAGGCCTATCAGGAGCCCGAAGAAGCCGGCGACCGCCAGCCGAACCCGCCCGATGCGAGGCTCCACCCACTCCTGGTACCGCTCCAGTAGCTCCTCCTCCGCCCCGCCGGTGCCGAGGATGCGGCGCGGCGAGAGCCGGTCGGCGAGATAGAGATTGGCCAGCAGCAGGCCGAAGGCCACCAGCGATGCCACCACCACCAGGAGGACCCGGCTGAGAATGAGGGTCCGCCACACCGACGAGAAGCCGACCGAGTCGAACCACAGGTAGTCGGTCCAGAATCCGGCGATCCCCCGCAGACTCAACAGGAGAAGGAGCAGCGCGCCCAGGGCGATGAAGAGAACGCGACGGCGCACCGACACGCGGCGGATGGGAATTGGCGTCGGTTCGCGCTCGATCATGAGTGAGCCATTCTATGACCGCCCCGTTTCGTGGGCGTCGAGTTCAGGCCGGCGGGGTCACGGTGCAGGTGCAATCGAGGTGAGCCGGGGGGATCTTGGTGCCCTCGGGCGGCGGTCCCGCGGGATCCCAGGTGGCGCTCGATGCGGCCGGACACTCACCGCACACATGACCGTGGCGCACGCCGACCACCTCCGTCACCCCGGCGGTGACCAGCCCCGCCAGCAGGCTGTCGTGGTATCCGGCATAGGTGATCGAATGCACCCACCGCTGCGCCACGTCGTTGCGCCACGACCGGAACACCCGGGCCGCCTCCTCCGAGAGTGCGGCGCCGGTGACACCGCGATCGACCGCCCCCTCCAGGTCCGCAAAGAGATCCTCGGCCATGGCCCGGATCAACCCAGCGGTACGAGCCTCGAGCACCGGAGCGGCGGCGCCGCCCGTCAGTTCAGCGGCCGCGGCCGCCCCGGCCCCGGCGGCGTCGTGCACCACCGGCTCGAGCGCCTCCGCCAGCGGGCGCTCGATCGATTCGGGCTCGGGAGACCACCGCTTCCTCTTGGCCACTCGGATCTCGTCGAGGATCTCGTTCTGGAGGTCGACGAGCCGGCGCCGCACCTCGCGCATGGCATCGTTGTGGATCGGGAGGAGCAAGCGGTTCCTGCGGTCGATCGCTTCAGAGACGGAAGCAAACTCCGCGGGAATTGGCTCGGTGGGCATCGGCTCCTCGGACGCTGTCTCGGTGGGTTCATCTACCGGCGCCGATTCGGCAACCTCGGTCGCCACCTCGTGGGCCCCCGAGCGAAGCCGCTCGAACAGCTCCGACAGGATGCCGCCACCCGGGGCGGATTCCGCCTCGGTCGGGACGCTCTCCTCGACGGCGGGCTCCTCCTCGGGAGCCGACACCTCCTCGCCCGCGTCGACTGCGACCTCCGGCTCCGGCTCGGTTTCTGCGGATTCCTCCCCCTTCTCTCTGTCGGGGAGACCAAGGAACTCCGCCACGTCGATCGGCTCGACGACCGGCTGCGGCTCGGTGACGACCCGTTCCGAGTCATCGATTCCGTCGGCGTGCCAAGGCGGGTACGGCTCACCGCCCTCCTCTGCCCTGAGTTGCTCGACCTCGGCGGCCAGGGCATCCCCGTATCCCGGGTCGTGGGGATCACTGCCGGGCTTGGGCGTGGGCTCCACCTCCTCATCGGACTCGATGACCTTCACCCCCCAGCCGACGGCGCGCAGACGGGGACCCCTCGGTTCCTCCTCCGCCGTCGGCTGGGCATCGTCACCCTCGACCGCCTCCCCCTTGCGAGCCGCCTCACCGACGATCTCCTCGGCCCGCCTGCGAGCCTCGGCGACCGCCCGCTCTCCCTCGTTGCGGGCGGCACGGGTGATCTCCCCGGCCTGGCGACGGGCCTCTGCGATATTGCGGTGCGCCTCCTGTTCCCCCTCGGCCCTGGTGATGAGCACGTCGGACTCGGCTTGTTCGATCATCGCCGCAGCGGTGAGGCGAACATGGTCGAGGAGATCGCTGCCCGCACTCCAGGCGTCGCTGCGCATTTGGAAGGCATCGAGCTCTGCCTGCTGCCGTATGTCGGCCGCTTCGGTCTCGGCCGCGGTACGCCGCTCGGCGGCCTCCTGGCGAGCCCTGGCCCGCAGGTTATCGGCGGCCTCCTGGGCATCGCCGAGCATGCGACTCACGTGCTCGCCGATCTCGCGGAGGTCGCGGGTCAGGTTCTCGATTCCACCCCGCTCCTCGATATGAGCCACGAGTTCGTCGCGCTCGGCCTGCACCTGCGCCCACCGGGCCGAGGCCTCACGGAGCAGCCGGGTCACGGCGCGACGATCGAGTCCGCGCCGGGCCGTGGGCAGCCCGTCGGCGGTCAGGTCTTCGGGACCGGGCCCTTCGGATGCCATCAGAGTGGAGGGTACCGCCGCCGACCCCGGCTGGCCCGACCATTCGGCGGCTCAGTCGGTGGCGGTCACCGTCGGAGCGGCCGGCTCCAGCGTGTCCAGGAAGTCGAGAGCCTCTTGCAGGGTTGCGACCGCCACGACCTCGATATCCTCGCCGGCTGCCGACAGGGCATCCTCGAAGTTGCCCTCCGGCACCAGGACGTACTCGACGCCGATGCCCCTGGCGGCATACACCTTCTGACGCACACCGCCGATGGCACCGATCGTCTCGTCGAAGCGGATCGTCCCGGTTCCGGCAACCCGGTGACCTTTGGTGAGATCCGCCTCGGTGAGCAGATCGATGAGGGTGAGGGCGTACATCATCCCGGCCGAGGGACCGCCGATGTTGCGGCTGTCCACCCGAACATCCACCGGGAGGTCCAAATCCAGGTTCCGGGTATCGAAGACCACCCCCACCAAAGGTGCGCCCTCGATGTCGGGATGGGGCGCCAGCGTGATGTTGACTTCGAGCGGTTCCTCGCCCCGCAGCCCGCTGAGCACGATCGTGTCGCCCACTTCGAAGCTGCGGATCACCTCGGCGGCGTCTTCGGCGGTGATCACCGCGATGCCGGCGACCGCCGTGATCAAATCCCCCTCCTCGAGGATCCCGTCGGCCGGAGCTCCCTCGACGATCTCCAGGACCTCGGCCCCATCGCCGATGAAACCGACGTCGAAGCCGAGCCGGCTCAAAGCCACGAAGATGGCGGTGTCGATCGACTCATCCATCGACTCCAGGTTGCGCCGGGTGACCTGCTCCTGGGTGACGCCGGGGGGCCGAATCACGTCGCGGGCAATCAGGTCGGTCTCCGCGTCGAACTGGGCTTCGAGGTACTCGAAGACGTTCACCTCGCGAATCCCCACGGTGAGGAGATACAGGTCGCCCCGGGAATCGTGTATCTCGAGGTCATTGACCGTGATGAGATCGGACACCTCCTCCACCGGGCCCGGGGACATGGCGAAGTAGGGGACCTTGACCGGCCACAGCAACAGCACGGTCAGGCCCACCACCACCAGCACGATCACCATGACGATCGGCCAGCGGGGGATGCGGCGCCTCGCCTGTGGTTCGAAGAAGAGCGGGTCGATCACCATGCCCACCTCTGGGTGCCCGACGATGGTACCGGGGATGGCGCGATGCGCAGGGGTACGGCCAATACACTCGGTTCCATGGGACGCATCGCTCGCACCATCGAACTCGCCAAGGCCTCCTGGGAGGTCCTCAAGGCCGACAAGGAACTCCTGCTGCTACCGATCATGTCGTTCATCGCAACGATCGCGGTGGCGGCATCGTTCCTGGCCCCGATCATCCTGAACGTCGACGAGACCCAGCTCGAGAGCCCCGGCACCATCGGGTACGTGCTGCTCTTCGTCGCCTACGTGACGCTCGCCTTCATCACGATCTTCTTCAACGCCGCCCTCGTCTTCGCTGCCAACGAGCGCCTCGAGGGCGGGGACCCGACGATCGGGAGCGCCCTGCGGGGCGCCGCCACCCGGGTGGGGAGGATCTTCCCGTGGGCCATCGTGTCGGCGACCGTGTCGATCATCCTGCGGGCCCTGGAGGAGCGGAGCGGCGCCTTCGGCAGGATCGCATCCGGGCTGGCCGGGATCGCCTGGTCGCTGGTGACGTTCCTCGTGATCCCCGTGTTGGTGTTCGAGAACATCGGGGTCGTCGATGCGGTCAAGCGCTCGGGGTCGCTGTTCAAACGCACCTGGGGGGAGAACGTGGCCGCCCAAATGGGCTTCGGGCTCTTGGGCTTCCTCCTCGTTCTCCCCGCCGCGCTCGTGGTGGCCGCCGCCGTCGCCGCCGGGGGCACGATCGCCGTCGTCGGCGTGGGCGTTGCGGTCCTGTGGATCCTTGCCGTGGCCATGGTGCTCTCGGCGCTCAACGCCATCTTCCAGACGGCGCTCTATCGCCATGCCGCCGGGGTCGGTTCGGGCGCCTTCGCCGAGAACCAGCTTCAATCGGCCTTCGCTCCCCGAGCGGGCCGGGGTGGCTTCGGCGGCTACGGCGGGGGCATCGTCGGCGGTTCGTAGCTGACGGCTACCCGGACCGCGGCCCGATGAACCTCCAGGCGGCCGGGAGCGCCAGCCCGGCCAGCGCCACCTTGAGAAGATCGCCGATCACAAATGGAGCCAGCCCCTTCTCGACGGCGGTCGTCGCGTCGAAGCCGGCAACGGTGGCCAGCCAGGGGACCCCGACCAGGTAGATGAGAGCGGTGCCGGCGAGGAAGGCGGGCACCGCCGTCACCACCTCGCGGTCCTGGTGACGCTCCGCCAGCATCCCCACGAACGCCGCCGCCACCACGAAGCCGACCAGGTAGCCGCCGGTGGCCCCGGTCACGACCTCCCAACCGCCGTCACCACCGCTGTAGAAAGGGAGGCCCGTGGCGCCGAGCGCCACGTACAGCAACTGGGAGGCGGCCCCGGCCCGCCACCCGAGGGCGGCACCGGCGAGCAGCACCGCGAAGGTCTGGCCGGTGATCGGCACCGGGGTGAACCACAGCGGAATCTCGACCTGGGCCGCCGCCGCCGTCAGCAACGCAAAACCGACGACGAGTGAGGCGGTCACCGCCCGCCGCTGCGGAAACACCCGTCCTGTCAATACCGCCGTGGCCATGGGACTCCCTTCCCCGGACGCCGGATTCTAAGAAGCTGCGACGCGAGGAGGCGGCCCGCAGGCCGCCTCCTCGATTTCGTCGTCGTCGTGGTCCTACGGTGCGAAGCAGGGCGCCGAGAAGTCGTAGGCCGATGCCACCTGGCCCACGAACATGTCGGTCACCGGCTCGATACCACCGTTGGCGGTTGCCACCGGACGGTTGACGAACGTGGCCCTCGACGCGGTCTCGTTGGCCACACCGTACGACTGCGAGGGCAGGATGCCCTGGAAGTCGATCTCGGTGACCTGGCCCACCGCAGCGGCGATGCCGGCGCGGGTCAGGTCGCCGTTGGCGATCGCCTGCTCCAGTACCGCCTTCACCGCGTACTGATTCACCCAGCCGGCGATGTAGCCGGGATCGGGCTCCAGATCACGCGCCTCGGCCTGAGCACGCATCACTGCGTAGCCAGGCGCGTCGTAGTCCCACGAGGGATACGGCGAGGTCTGGAAGAAGGCCGCCTCCAGCAGCGGCGCCAGATCGGCGGCCAGCTGGAACAGCACCGGATGGAACGACGGAGAGGTCCCGACGTACATGGCCGTCTGGTGCCCGGCCTGGAACGTGCCGCCCATGATCTGGGCCGTCTGGGTGGGTCCCACCGTCAAGAACACCACGTCCGGCGTGGTCGACACCAGCGTGGCGATCGCGCCCTCGACGTCGGGAGCCGCCGCCGAAAGGTAGAACTCCGCTACCTGCTCGCCGACTCCGGTGGCCGCCGCGGCGAACTTCACACCGGCAGCGGCGTCGCCGCCGTAGTCACCCTCGAACCCCACGGTGGCGAAAGTGAACGTGTCGAGGCCCTGCTGCTGCATGGCGCCGATCACGAACTCGTAGGCGTTCATCGCCTCCATGCAATAGGAGGCTCCCACCTCGATGATCAAGCCCTGGTCGTACTCGGGGAACGAGAAGCCCGACCACCAGGTGGACACCGCTGCCACCATGCTGTCCTCGGCGTAGGAGGGCAGGGCGGCCTGGGTGTGCGGGGTACCCAGCGACTCCGCCAGCATGGCGATACTGTCGCGGATCTCGTTGTACACCTCGACGGTGACGGTCGGGTTGTACTGACCGTCGCGCACCGTATCTTCACCGATATGCACGTCGAAGCCGTCGAGGCCTCCCTCGGCGTTCACCACAGCCCAGAAGTCCTCGTGACCCCACACCAGGGGACGGCCGAAGATGGCGAACGGCCCGGTGAAGTCGCTGATGGCTCCCAGATAGATGCAGCCGTTGTCCGGGTTCGCCGAGCCGGGACACGGATCCGCGGTCACCCCCACGTCGAACGCCACTTCGGGAGCGGCCTCCGTCGTCTCCGGGGCTTCGGTCGTCGCCGGAGCCTCGGTCGTCGTCGTCGCAGCCTCGGTCGTTGCCGGGGCTTCGGTCGTCGCCGGAGCCTCGGTGGTGTCGGCGTCGTCGTCGTCCCCACATGCCGCTACCACCAGGGCAAAGGCGGTCAGCAGGCTGGCCACCATGAGCCAGCGTCGCCGTGATCTCATCGTGTGTTTCCTTCCTTAGTCGACCGGCGCGAGCGCCGGTATCACATGTTCCAACCTAGTGAAAACAATCAGTACGAGAAGGGCCATGCCTTCCAGTAGTTCCTCACTCGAATCCAAATGCCGTACAGGCCCAGCGGTTCAAAGATCAGGAACGCCACGATCAGTACCCCGAAAAGGAACTGCTCGGCCTGGAAGATGTCGAAGACGCCCCCACCCACCTCCTTGCTGATCACGAGATCGAAGACTGGGAAGCCGGCCAGCCACTCCACGATCTTGGGGAGATACACGATGAACACCGCGCCCATGATCGAACCGGAGATGGTGGCCACCCCGCCGATGAGCACCATGGCGATGTACTCCACCGACATGAGGAGATTGAACTCGTCGGGCGTCAGCCGGGTGATCGCCGCCCACAGCAGGGCTCCGGCGATTCCGGCGTAGAAGGACGAGATCACGAAGGCGATCAGCTTGTAGCGGGCCAGGGGGATCCCCATGATCTCAGCGGCGATATCCCGGTCCCGGATGGCGGCCAGGGCCCGCCCGATCCTCGACCGCGCCAGGTTCTTCGCCGCCAACGCCATCACCACCAGCAAGAGGAAGCCGAGGAAGAACAGCTTCTGTTCCTTGGTCATGAAGAAGCCGAACACCTCGCCGTCCTGATCGAACCGGAATCCCAGCATCGATGCCTCGGCGGTGGGCCGGCCGTTGGTCCCGCCGGTGAAGCCGCTGGCGGTCTTGAAGACGTGGGTCCCGAGGAACACCAGGCCCAGGGTGACGAAAGCCAGATACAGACCGCGCAAGCGGGTGGCGATCGGGGACACGAGCAACCCCGCCAGCGCCGCGATCAGCCCCGCCGCCGGCAGCCAGATGATCATGTCCAGGTTGTAGCCCACCAGGACGGTCGTCTCCACCGTTTGGCCGGTCTCGAGGTCCATCACCGGGCGCACCACCTCGACGCCTCCCATGACGGCGGCGCTGAAAGCCCCCAGCCCCAGGAAGAACGCGTGACCCAGTGACACCTGCCCGGCGAACCCGGTGATGATGTTGAGCCCGATGGCGCCGATCGAGGCGAACACCGCTGTGATTGCCAGGATCATCATGTCCCGGGTGATCTGGAACGGGCCAAGCTGCGGCAACGGGCTGTCGGGGCGGCCCTGCAAGCCCAGGTAGATGATGAGTGCCAGGAACAGGACGAACCAGAACCGCTGCACGTTGTTGCGGAAGATGGCGGTGTCGTGGCGGTAGTCACCGATGAGGTTGGGACGCCCCCTCATACCCGCTCCACCTCTTTGGTCCCGAACAGCCCGTAAGGCCGGACCAACAGCACCACGAACATGATCAGATAGGGCACCACCTGGGCGAAACCGACGCCGACCCAATTGAAGTGCTGGGTCTGATAGACGCTCACCAGCTGCTCGATCACCGCCACCAAGAGGGCGGCGACCAGGGCCCCGCCGATCGAGTCGAGCCCCCCGATCACCACCACCGGCAAGGCCCGCAAGGCGAACACGAAGTCGTTGACCCCCAACGACCCGGCATTCATGTTGACGAACGGAGCCGCCAGCACCGCCAGCACCGCGGCCAAAGCCCACGACAAGGCGAAGACGGTCGACACCGACACCCCCTGGGTGAGTGCCACCTCCTGGTCGAACGCGGTCGCCCGCATCGCCAAACCGATGCGGGTGTAGCGGAAGAACGCCAACAGGGCCGCCACGGTCACCCCGGCGACGACGATCGCCGCGATCCTCCGGTGACCGAACACCAGACCGGCCCAGTTGAAGGTCCCCAGGCCCCACGGGTCGCTGGTGCCCTTGAGCCCACCACTCCCGTACACCGAACTGTCGCCGGCGATGATCCGCAGCATCACATCGATGCCGATCGTCATGATCGCCACCGCAAACACCGGCTTGCCCACCATCGGGTGGAGGAACAGTCGCTCGATGACGACGCCGGTGATCGCGGCGAACACCACCGCGATCGCCACCGAGAGATAGAAATTGAGCCCGTTGTCGGTGGCGAACAAGATGATGTAGTAGCCGCCGATCAGCATCATCGCCGGCTGGGCGAAGCTGAGCACCTGCATCGACTTGTAGATGATCACGAAGCCGAGGGCGAGCAGGGCGTAGACGCCCGCCACCGAGACTCCGTTGAACAGCGCCTGCAGGAACTGGGTCATCAGTACATCGACTCGATCAGCTCGCCGAACCGGTCCTCGATGATCGACCGCTTCACCTTCTGGGTGGCGGTGAGCTCGCCGTCCTCGTGGTCGAGCTCCTTGGTGAGCAGCCGGAACTTCTTGATCTGCTCGACCCGTGAGAACTTGCCGTTGGTGGCATCGACCGACCTCTGGATGAGCGCAACCACCTCGGGCTTCTCGGAGAGGTCCCGATAGGTGGTGTGGGGGATCCGCTTCTGCTGCGCCCACTCGCTGGTGACGTCGAATTCGATCCCGATCAGCGCGGTGAGGTACTTGCGCTGATCCCCGATGATGATCGCCTCCTTGATGAACGGAGACGTCTTCAAGGAGTTCTCGATCTCGGAAGGCGACACGTTCTTGCCGCCCGAGGTGATGATGATGTCCTTGATGCGGTCGACGATCTTGACGTGGGTCCCGTCGACCCACTCGCCCACGTCGCCGGTGTGGAGCCAACCCTCCGAATCGAGGGCCTCCGCCGTCGCCTCCGGCATCCTCCAATAGCCGACGAAGTTGCCCCGGTGGCGTGTCAGGATCTCACCCGTCGCTTCGTCGAGCTTGAGACCCATCTCGGGATAGCCCTCCCCAACCGTCCCCAGCTTGATGCGGCCGGGAGCGTTGCGGGTGGCGATGCCGCAGTTCTCCGTCATCCCGTACGCCTCGTGGATCGGGGTGCCGATCGACATGAAGAATTCGAGGATCTCGGGGGCGATGGGGGCAGCCGCCGAGACGGCGTAGCGACAGCGGCGCAGGCCGACCCGCTCCCGCAAGGACCGGAACAGGAACACCTCCCCGAGCGCCCCCAGGAACCGGGTGAGAGGCGTGTGTTTCCCTTGGCGCGCCACCAGCGTGCGGCCGATGTAGCGGGCGGCCTTGAGCCAGACGGCGGCGTTGACCTTCTTGAGGCGGGAGGCAGATGCCAGCCGAACCTGGATTGCGGCATGGATCCGCTCCCAGATGCGGGGCACACCCTGGATCACGGTCGGGTTCACGTCGCGCATGTCGGCGACCAGCGTGTCGAGTGACTCCCCGAAGTGGATCTGCGCCCCCGACCAGATGCCGAAGACCACGGTGAACAGCTTCTCGTAGATGTGACACAGCGGCAGATACGACACCAGCATGTCGTGCGGCCCCGGCGGCGGCGACACGATGCCGGAATCGTCGGCCAACGCCTCCCCGGCGTACTGGAGATTGCTCACCGTCAACATCGAACCCTTCGGAGGCCCGGTGGTGCCCGACGTGTAGACGAGATAGGCCAGGTCCTCTTCGGTGGCCTCGGCCATGCGGTGCTCCACGGCATCGCCGAACGCCGACCGGTGCTCTCTCCCGGCCGCCATGAAGTCGTCCCACGACATGAGGCGCGGATCGTCGTAGACATCGACACCGCGTTGCTCGATGTAGACGATTCGCTCGAGTTCCGGAAGCCGCGTTGCGGGGACCTCCAACACCTTGTCCGCCTGCTCCTGATCCTCGACGATGAGGACCCGCGAGCCGCTGTTGGAGAGCAGGTACTCGACCTCGGCGGTCGGGTTGGTGGGATAGAGACCCATGCACGCCGCCCGGGCGGCGATCGAACCGAGATCGGTGTACACCCACTCCGGCCGGGTCTCCGAGTGGATGGCCACCCGATCCCCCGGCTCGATCCCGAAGGAGAGGAGAGCGTGGGCGAAGGTCTCCACCTGGTCCCAATACTCCGCCCAGGTGATCCCGCGCCAGATGCCGCGGTTCTTCTCTCGCAGGGCCACTGCATCGGGCCGCGTCTCGGCGTGTCCCCGCAGCAGGCTCGCCGGCGTCATGGTTCCGACGGCGGCCGGGGGTGGGGCGGTCATCGTCATTCGGTACCTCCGGTCGTGGCGTGTTCCTCTCCCAGATAGGCGCGGATCACATCGGGGTTGCTCTGAATCTCGCCGGGTGTTCCCTCGGCGATGGGCCGGCCGAAATCGAGGGCCAGCACCCGGTCGGCGAGGTCCATCACCATCCGCATGTCGTGCTCCACCAGCACGATGCCGATGCCGAGTTCGCGCCTGATGTCGCTGATGAAGCGGGCCATGTCCTCGGTCTCCTCGACGTTCATCCCGGCCACCGGCTCGTCGAGCAGCAGCAACTTGGGCTCCATGGCGAGCGCCCGACCCAACTCGATGCGCTTCTGGATGCCGTAGGGGAGCATGGCCACGAACGCCTTGCGGAACGCCTGGATCTCGAGGAACTCGATGATGCCCTCGACGATCTCGCGGTTGCGGGCTTCTTCCCGCGATGCCTTGCCGACCCGCACCATCGCCGCCACCGTTCCGTAGGCGATGTGCTGGTGGCGGCCCAGCATGAGGTTGTCGAGCACCGTCATCTGGGGGAACAGCTCGATGTTCTGAAACGTGCGGGCGATTCCGAGATCGGCGATGCGATCGGGCCGCATCCCCAATAGATCGCGACCCAGGAAGTCGATCGATCCCTCTTGGGGGTGGTAGACGCCGCTGATGCAGTTGAAGATCGAAGTCTTGCCGGCTCCGTTGGGGCCGATGATGGCGAAGACCTCGCCGTTGGAGACGTGGAACGACACTCCGTCGATCGCCTTGACCCCGGCGAAGGAGAGATGGACGTCACCGGCATCCAGCAACCGCTCTCCGGCGCCACCTCCCTCGGGCAGGATCTCGTTGAGCAGGCGGGCCCTCACGACAGCCACCGCTTCTTGCGCCGGTAGTGCTTGATCTCGGCGAAGGACTGGACCTCGCCCTCACCGTGCAGGCCGAGGTAGAACTCCCGCACGTCCTCGTCCTGCAACAACTCGGCGGCCGGCTTGTCCATCACCATCTTCCCCGTCTCCATGATGAAGCCGTGGTCGGCGATCTGGAGCGCCATCATTGCGTTCTGCTCCACCAGGAGCACCCCGGTGCCCTGCTTGTTGATCTCGACGATGATGTCCCGGATCTGCTGCACCAGCAGCGGGGCCAGACCGAGGCTCGGCTCGTCCAACAGCAAGTATCGAGGCGATGACATCAGGGCCCGGCCGATCGCCAGCATCTGCTGCTCGCCGCCGGACAGGTAGCCCGCCGTCGCCTTGGACCGATCCTTGAGGATCGGGAACAGGCCGAAGACCCGCTCGAGGTTCTCCCCGGTGTTGCGCGGGTTGGTGTGCGCACCCAACCGGAGGTTCTCCTCCACGGTCAGCTCCGCCAGGATGCGGCGTCCTTCCAGAGCCTGGCTCACCCCGAGCTTGACGACCTTGGCCGGCGCCAAGTGGTCGATCTTGCGGCCGTCGAGGAGGATCTCACCCTTCGTCAGGTCGCCGTTGTGAACGTCGAGCAGCCCGCTGATCGCCCGCAACGTGGTGGTCTTGCCGGCGCCGTTGGCGCCCAGCAGCGTGACGATCGAACCGTCGGGAACGTTCAGGGAGATGCCACGAAGAACCAGGATGACGTCGTGATACACAACCTCGAGATTCTTCACCTCGAGCACTGAGGCCCGCCTTCCTCCCTCGGGTGGCGCCAGGCTACCAAGCGCAACCAACGCCTGCTCGGCGGCCCGAGGGACTCAGGCGTGCTCCCGATCCTCCCTCACCCACTCGGCACCATCGGCCCAGTGCTCCTTCTTCCAGATCGGAGCCCGGCGCTTCAACTCGTCGATGAGATGGCGGGCGGCGGCGAAGGCGGCGGCGCGATGGGCCGAACTGACGGCCACCCCCACTGCGGTCTCCCCCACCTCCAGGGAGCCGACCCGATGCACCGCCGCGGCGCGCAGCACGGGCCACCGCTCGCGGGCTTCGGCGACGATCTCGGCGATCTTGGGGACGACTTCCTCTCGATAGGCCTCGTATTCGAGGTGGGTCACGCCCGCACGGCCCGGCGAGTGGTCCCGCACGGTGCCGAGGAACAACGCGACCGCTCCGGCGCTCGGGTGCGCCACCCGACCGACGAGCCGGGAGGCCTCGATCGGTTCCTCGCAGACCTCGATGAGGTCTGCCCCGACGTCGGGTACCACGGGGTCGCTCATAGAATCCATGCCGTGCCCGACATTATCCCCCCCTCCCATCCTGAGGACCCCGACGTGACGAACGAGCGGCCGGTCGGTCCGGGTGGTCTCTCGCCCTCGTGGCCGCCGCCGGAGCCGGATGACGCCCCCTACCGGCATCCGGACCCCGTTTCGGCCTACGAAGCCTCAGAGCCGGAGCTGTACTACGCCACGACCGACTACGGCTACGACCAAGCATCGGAGCCGGACGAGTCCTGGACCACCGGTCCGGGACACGACCCGTATGCGGCCCCGCCTCCGCCCGGGCACCGGGGCGGCGGTTCCTTCTGGAAGGGTGTGGGCATAGCCGTGCTCTCGGCGCTCATCGGCGCCGTCGCCGCCATCGTGACGATGCAATGGCTCGACGACGAAGGTGGCGGCGGTGGAGATCCGAGCGCAGTCACCGTGGTCGAACGGGTCGAAACTCAGATCCTCTCCCCGGAGGAGAGCGGCACGACCGCGTCGGCGGTCGCCCAGCGGGTACTCCCCTCCATCGTGACCGTGGAGGTGCGCGACAGCGACGTGGGAACGTTCGTCGCCGACGGATCCGGGTCCGGCGTGGTGCTCTCCAACCAGGGCCTCCTGGTCACCAACCAGCACGTGGTCGAGGGAGCCGAGGAGGTTCGGGTGATCTTCGCCAACGGCCGCACCTACGACGCGGAGGTGGTCGGCGAAGACCCGCTGACCGATCTCGCGGTGCTGAGGATCGAGGCCCTCGGGCTCACCGCCGTCGAGATAGGGTCGACCGAGGACATGGTGATCGGCGACACGGCCATCGCCATCGGCAGCCCCCTCGGCCTCGAGGGAGGGCCATCGGTGACGGTCGGCGTCCTGTCGGCATTCGACCGAAGGGTTCGGACCAGCGTCGACGACGAGTTGTTCGGCATGCTGCAGACCGACGCACCGATCACGCGGGGTTCGAGCGGTGGGGCACTCGTCGACGACGAGGGGCGGTTGATCGGCATCACGACCGCCATCGGGGTCAGCGACGTGGGAGCCGAAGGCCTCGGGTTTGCGATCCCGGTCGAGTTGGTGACCCGCATCACCGACGACCTGATCGAGTTCGGCACGGCCCGCCACGCCTTCCTCGGGATCACCGGCTCCACCTGGTTCGAGGAGGGCAACGACGGCGCCACCATTCCCGCCGGAGTGGCGATCGCCAGCGTCATTGAACAAACCGCGGCCGATCAGGCCGGGCTCGAGGTGGGCGACGTGATCCGCTCCGTCGACGGTGACAACGTGACCACGATGGAGCAGCTCGTGGTCAAACTGCGCTTCTTCTCGGTGGGCGACGTCGTCGACGTGTTCATCGAGCGAGGCGGGACCGAACAGACGATTGAGCTGACACTGTTGGAGCGTCCGGAGGGCGTGTGACCGACAATCTCTTCGACCGGCTCGCCGAGCTCCTGCAGTCGGAGGGCCCGGTCAACTGGCGACTCGCTCGTGAGATCGCCGAATCGGTGTCCGGTCATGCCGAGCCGATCGAGCCGTGGGTCGCCGAGGAGTACCAGGAGTTGGCCCACACCGCGGCGCTCCTGATCGACGAGGCTGGGCCGCTCGATCCGACCGCTTCCACCATCGCGGTTCGCACGGTGGACCGCCGCAGCTGGGCCTCGGCGAACATCGAGTCGTTCGCCTATCTGGGCGACTCACTGGCCGGCGCCTTCGGGGGAGCCGGGCCACTCCCCGGGCCGCTCCAGCCCTTGGGGCCGGCGTTGATCGGGATGCAGATGGGCAGCACCGTGGGACTGATGGCGCACCGGGTGCTGGGCCAGTTCGACGTCGGCCTCCCGGCCGCTTCCGGTTCGGGCATCTACTTCGTCGTTCCCAACATCGAGGACTTCGCCGCCGATCACGGCCTGGAGATCCGCCAGACCCGGCTGTGGATCGCGCTCCACGAGGTCGCCCACCAGGCTCAGTTTGCGATCCCTTGGGTCAGGGACCACTTCCTGGCGCTCGTCGACGAATACCTGAGCAATGTGCGCTTCGACTTCGAGGCGATGCAGCGGGCCCTGGAGGACGTCCGGGATCCCTCAGAGCTGGAACACATCATGAGCGACCCCGCCGCCCTCGGCGGCCTCGTCGTCGACCCCGATCAGCAGGACACGCTGGAGCAGATCCAGGCCTTCCTGGCGACCATGGAAGGCTCCGCCGATTGGCTGGTCCAACAAGCCTCGGGTGAGCTGATTCCCGAGGGATCCCGGTTGCGGGAGGCGGTCGACCGCCGCCGCGCCGAGCCCACGCAGGGGGAAGAGGCGCTGCAGCGGATGCTCGGCCTCGAACTGAAGCGCTCCCAGTACCGGACGGGCGCCGGGTTCTGCGCCGAAGTGGAGCGACGGTGGGGTCCGGAAGCGGTGCAACGGCTCTGGGAGGACGCCGATTTCCTGCCCACCGCCGCCGAGCTCGACGACGTGGTGGGGTGGGCGGCCCGGGTGTTGTTGTAGGCCGTGACCACCTCACTCGTGTTCCTGTGCGTCCACAACGCCGGCCGATCGCAGATGGCCGCCGGCTTCGCCCGTCACCTCGGAGGGGAAAGGGTCCGGGTGTACTCGGGGGGTTCCGAACCGGCGGCAGCGGTCAATCCGGTGGCGGTCGAGGCCATGGAGGAAGTCGGGGTCGATATCTCGGCGCACACCCCGCAACCGTGGACCGACGACGTCGTCGCCGACGCCGACGTGGTGATCACCATGGGGTGTGGCGACAGCTGTCCCGTGTTTCCCGGCGTCCGCTACGAGGACTGGGATCTCGCCGACCCCGCCGGGCGGCCCCTCGAGGCCATCCGGCCGATTCGCGACGAGATTCGGCGCCGGGTGGAGGATCTGCTCGATAGGGTCGCCGAGTAACCGTCTCGACCCCCGGGCTCCACTCGGTACTTCCGGATGAACCGCGAGACCAAAATCGCGCGGTCCGCGCGCAATCGAACAAATCACAACAAGGTAATTCGGCTACCTGGCTCTTTGACACGCGCGCGGACCGCGCGCAATAATGACAGGCAAGTAATTACGCACCTGCAATTCGGAGGCAGCCGTGCTGGAAGACCTACGAGAGGTGCTGGCCCTGGATCGGTTGGCCTGGCAGGACCACGCCAACTGCAAGGGCGCCAACGCCGACCTGTTCTTCCCGGAGCGTGGTGCATCGACCCGGACCGCCAAGGCCATCTGCCGGGAATGCCAGGTTCGCCCCGAATGCCTCGAGTTCGCCATCACGACCGGAGAGAAGTTCGGCATCTGGGGCGGCATGTCCGAGCGGGAACGCCGCCGGGTGCGCCGCGAGCGCCAGA
>JBFELU010000053.1:0-18857 GCA_041551965.1 Acidimicrobiia bacterium | reverse complement strand
GACCTGACGATCGCCGGGCATACCGGTGAGATCCCGGCGTTCCTCGAGGATCTGGCCCGCATCGGGATGCGGGTCGAACGGCGCTTCGGTGCCCCCCAAGACATCGAGTTCGCCTTCGCCGACGGGCAGATCCTCATCCTCCAGAGCCGGCCGGTCACCACCAGTCGCGGGCTCGAACCCGACGATGACGGTTTCGACACCTCCCCCGATCCCGATGCCATCTACATCTCGGTGGGGATCCAGGAGATGCTGCCGGAGGTCATCCCGCCGCTGTTGTGGAGCATCAACGCCCCGATGCTCGACGACGCCTTCCGACGCCTCCTCGGCGAGCTCGGCATCACCGTCGGCGATGCTGCCCACCGGCACCTGGTGCTGGGACGGTTTCGGGGGCGAGCGGCTCTCAACCTGTCGGTGCTGCGTCGGGCCGCCGCGCTCGTGCCCGGCGGCGATCCCGACGACGTCGATCGTCAGTACCTCCATCGAGTCCTCACCGAGGCCCCCGAGGCCGAGCCGATCCCTCCCCGACGACGCGGTGGGAGGCTGCGAACGGGATTCCAGGCAGTCAAGATCCGGGCCGCCCTGGAGCAGGAGACGACGCTGGTCACCGATGCGACCCATCTCATCCTGACACTGGGAGTGAACCCGGCCGAACTCCCGGTGGACCGCCTGCTCGCCTACTGGGCCCGTATTCACGCCATCGCCTGGCGGGCCTACGCCGCCGAGATCTCGGCATCGGCCGGGGCTGCGGCCGCCTATCGGGCATTCGGGTCTGCCCTGGAACGCTGGATGGACGCCGAGGAGGCCTCCCTGTGGGCGCAGCGAGTCACCGCCGGACCGGTGGCGGCCCGGCAGCCGGGCTGTTCGTGCGTCGCCGAGTTCTGGGACCTCTATGCCGGCCGGGTCTCCGAGGAGGCACTGCGCGACACCCTCGAGGGCCACGGCGGAGACCGGGCCGCGGTGGTGACGAGCGCGATGAATCGGGCCTCCCGGCACTTCGGGAGCCGATCCCTCTACGGGGGAGTCACCTGGGACGAGGACCGCACCGTGGTCGTCGAGTGCTTCCGAGCCCTCGCCGAAGGGGTCGCTCCCGACCCGGAGGTCCGGCTGGCGAACGCCCGCCGGCAGCGCAAGGAGGCTTTCGACGGCCTCAAGGAGCGGCTCCGGAAGAACTGGCGTTGGCGGCTCACCAGAATCGTCACCGGCCAGATCGTCGATTTGCGGATCCGGATGCTGGACCGTCTCGCGGGAGATGCCGCCGAGCTGCTCTCGCTGCGGGAGGAGTCCAAGGCGGCCCTCCTCACCCTGGGCGGGGAGGAACGCCGGCTCATCAGTGAGGCCGCCCGCCGGCTGGTCGACTCGGGCCACGTCCGGGTACCCGACGACATCGAGCTGCTCACCCACCATGAGGTCGAAGCCACGCTGCAAGGCCGTGAGCCCGTGCCGCCGATGGAACTGGAGCGGCGCCGGAATGCCCATCGGCGCGCACTCGCCGCGGAACCGCTTCCCGAGTTCTTCCGGGGACGCCCCGGGGTCGCCGAAGCGAGCCTTCCTGGCGACGCCGAGGTCCTCGAGGGGTGGGCGGCGAGCCCCGGGTCGGTGCGTGGTACTGCTCGGGTGCTGGCGAACGTTGCCGACGGCACGGCCCTCGAACCGGGTGACATCTTGGTGGCCCGGTCCACCGACCCCTCGTGGACGCCGCTGTTCATGATCGCCGGCGGCGTGGTCCTCGAAGAAGGCGGACCGCTCTCCCATGCCGCCATCGTCGCCAGGGAGTTCGGCGTCCCGGCGGTTCTCAAGGTCCGGGGAGCCACCAAGGTCCTCATCGACGGTGAGCAGGTCACCGTCGACGGGACGACCGGAAGGGTGGCGAGGGCGATGCGGGAGAAGGTGCGATGACGCTCGGGGTCTTTCTCCCCGGTCTCATGGGCGCCGGAGTCATTCTGTCCGCCGTCATCCTCATCGCCGACGCGGTGCGGCGGCTGCTTCCGAGCGGATCGGAGCGCCGCAGTGCCGAAGTGGCCCGCGGGGTCGACGGGTTGGTCGTGCGAGCGGCCCGAGCCGGGGGGCGGCCGATCGCCAAGCGGGTCGGCCCGTGGCGGGATCTGAGGTCTCGCGCCTTCTACGCGCTCCTGGCGACGTTCGCTGCGATGGCGGCGGCGGTGCTCATCAACGGCGGCATTGCCATCTACACCGGCGAGGGAGGCCTGGCCGGAAACCCCTGGCCCCTGGGCTGGGGCGTCGGTGTGGGAGCAACGCTCGGCCTGGTCTCGCTCGGTGCGATCGTGGTGTCGATCGTCCACAACCGCCTGCCCCGCCCGATCCGCCGGGTGGTGGCCGGGAGCCCCATCGGGAGGCTGCGGGCTCCGGATCGCGGCTATGCGGAACGAGCCCGGCAACTGGTGCCAACGCTTCGGGAAGGAGATACGTGATGTTGCGACGCCTCGGTCTCTACGGGCTCGCCGCCTTCCTCATGTGGTCGGCGGTGTACATCTTCGTGTACCTGTGGCGCGCCTTTCAGCATGAGGGACCGGGACCGTCGGTGGTCCGCGTGTGGCACGGCGACGACTTCACCCGCTCCCTGCTCATGGCGGTCTTCTTTCTCATCGGGTTGACGATCCTCGGCTTCGTGTGGGTCACCCGGACCATCCGGGGCCGGGAGGGAAGCCTCCCCATCCGGCGGGACCTCCTGGATTGGCTGGAGCATGAGGCGGAAGCGACCCAGGAGACACCCTCGGTGCTCGCCGAGCGGGCGATCGCCGACTACCGGTCTCGACTGGAGGGTCCGGCCATGCCGCCCTCCCCCCGCTGAGCACCCGCGAGACGGCGCGCCGCCCAGCGGATGCGTGACCAGATACGGCGCGGCCCGTCCAGAAAGCGACTGAGGGCGACGACCCACCACGGCGGTCTCCGGGGGCCACCGGCCAGCCTCAGCACAAAGCTGATCTGCTCCAGCGACGGCGGCCCGACGGCCAATACCTCGGCGAGGGCCTCACGCGGGGCGACCCCCTCTTCGAGCACGCGATAGGCGGCAAGCGTCGATCCGGTCCGACCCACCCCTGCCGAACAGTGCACCAGGATCGGGGTCTCCCCCGACCGGATCGCCCGGTTCACGATGGCGACCTGCTCGGCGGTGGGCGGCCGGCCGTCGTGGATCGGGACGCGAAGATGGTGGATGCCGGTGTCGGGAGCAGGACCCGGCCCTTCTTCCGCCCTCAGGTCGACGGCGGTGCGAAGGCCTGCGGCGGCAAGGGCCGCATAGCCCGCCGGTCCGGGCTTGCCCCCGCGCCACACTCCCTCGGCCACGACGTGACCGTGGCGCAACTCGACCGGCGGCGGCGGGCCGAGTGTCGTTCGGCGTCGCAGCCACAGATGAGCCGCCAGGATCGCCAGGTTCCCGAAGGCGATGAACCCGGCGACCGACCCGAGCACGATCCACAGCGCCACCATGCGAGCAGGCTAGGTCGATAGGGTGCCGGTGATGCGAATCCCCCGCTTCGACGGCGC
The DNA here is from genome assembly GCA_041551965.1 of Acidimicrobiia bacterium. Classification (GTDB taxonomy): domain Bacteria; phylum Actinomycetota; class Acidimicrobiia; order Spongiisociales; family UBA11373; genus JBFELU01. Next base: position 15,353 of record JBFELU010000053.1, on the reverse strand, counting down.
CGGCCTGGTGAACCTGGTGGCCGAACTGGAGCGCCGCCTGGCCGGCGCCGCCCCGTCGCCGGGTCTCGACGCCGAACGGGCGGCCGCCATCCCCGACGGGCACTCATACCTGTTCGTGCTGATCGACGGGCTCGGTCACCACCAACTCGACCACACCACAGCAACGCCTCTCGCCGGAGCGGAGCAGGCCGTCCTCGATGCCCCTTTCTCCACCCAGACCGCAGTGGCGACCGCCACGATCGCCACCGGTCTTCCCCCTTCGCAGCACGGGCTCATCGCCTACCTGCTCCCGATGCCCGGATACGGGGTCGTCAACATGCTGTGGTGGTTCCCGATAGCCGGCGGCCCGGGACCGCCGGATCCCGAGGCGTTCCTCCCCGAGCCCAATCTCGCCGAGCGTCTCCGGTCTGCGGGACGCCGGGCGGTGGTGGTGGAGCCGGCCGCATACGTGGGGGGTCCCCTGGATCGGATCCTGTACCGGGGGGCGGAGGTGATCGGGTCCGGGACGGACGCCGAGGCCGTCGGTCTGGCCCTGGAGCAAGCCGTCGAGCCCGGCACCCTGGTGGCGCTCTACCTTCCTCACGTGGATTCCGCCGCCCATACCTTCGGGCAAGCGTCCCCGGAGTACGCCGCCGCCCTCGCCGAGGTGGGATCGATCTGGGCCGAACTGGAGGCCCGCTTGCCAGACGGCGTGGTGATGGTCGGGACCGCCGACCACGGCCACGTCGATGTCACGACCCACGTGGAGTTCGTGCCTCCGGACGGCATCGCCGTCTACGGCGACAGCCGGGCGCTCTATCTCCGGGGGGAAGGCTCTGAGATAGAGGCGTTCACCACGACGGTCCCGGGCCGCTGGCTACCCTTCGCCGACGTGTCGACGGCCTGGGGGCCGGGACCGCTGCATCCCGACTTCGAGCGCCGGGCCCCGGCCGGGCTCATGCTGGCCCCGGCCGGCCACGCCTACCTCTACCCGGGCAACGACACCCGGCTCATCGGGCACCACGGTGGCCTCACTGCGGCCGAGGTCGAAATCCCGCTGCTCGTCGCCCGGCGCTGATGGGTTAGCGTGGTCGTGGTCGCCAGTGGAGGTCGCGATGAGTGAAGCGCTCGACTATCACTCCCGGGGTCGTCCCGGGAAGCTGGAAGTGCGTCCCACCAAGCCCACCGCCACCCAGGACGATCTCAGCCTCGCCTACTCCCCCGGTGTGGCCGAGCCGTGCCTCGAGATCGAGGATCGGCCCGAAAACGTCTTCCGCTACACCAACAAGGGGAATCTCGTAGCGGTGGTCAGCAACGGGACGGCGGTGCTCGGTCTCGGTGACATCGGAGCGCTCGCCAGCAAGCCCGTCATGGAGGGCAAGGCCGTCCTCTTCAAGCGCTTCGCCGACATCGACGTGTTCGACATCGAAGTCGGGAGCACCGACCCCGAGGATGTGATCCGCTTCTGTGTACTGCTGGCTCCAACCGTCGGAGGCATCAATCTCGAGGACATCAAGGCCCCTGAGTGCTTCGTCATCGAGGATGCCCTCCGGGAGCGCCTGTCCATCCCGGTGTTTCACGACGACCAGCACGGCACCGCGATCATCGCCGCCGCCGGGATGCTGAACGCACTCGAGTTGACGGACCGGTCCCTGGCCGACGTCACGATCGTGATCAGCGGGGCGGGGGCGGCCGGGATCGCCACCGCACGATTCCTTCTGGCCCTCGGCATGCGACGCGAGAACCTGATCATGCTCGACTCCCGCGGGGTGCTCACCGCCGACCGCAAGGACGAGCTCCCCTCCCCAAAGGACGAGTTCACCACAGAGCGCGAGTGCCGGACCCTGGCCGAGGCAATGGCCGGGGCCGATGTCTTCGTCGGCGTCTCGGTAGCGGGAACCGTGACCCCCGAGATGGTGCGGTCGATGGCCGCCGACCCGATCGTGTTCGCCCTCGCCAACCCCGATCCCGAGATCCCTTACGACGTGGCGCGCGAGGCGCGGCCCGATGCGATCGTCGCCACCGGGCGAAGCGACTTCCCCAACCAGATCAACAACGTGCTCGGCTTCCCGTTCATCTTCCGCGGCGCCCTCGATGTGCGCGCCACCGCCATCACCGAAGGGATGAAGATCGCCGCCGCCCGAGCGCTGGCCGACCTCACCAAGCTCCCCGTCCCCAACTCGGTGCTGCGCACCTACGGGTTGGACCGCCTCTCTTTCGGGCCGGAATACCTGATCCCCAAGCCGTTCGACCCCCGGGTGCTGTGGCACGTCGCCCCCGCCGTCGCCGCAGCCGCCGCAGACGACGGAGTCGCCGGGAAGCCGCTCGAGAATCGGGAGGCCTACCGAACCGATCTGCACGCCCGCCTCGACCCCCGGTTTCGCCTCGTGCGACCGCTCACCGCCGAGGCTCGGGACAATCCGATGCGGGTCGCCTACCCCCGCGGCGACGACGTGCGCATCTTGCGGGCGGCCCGGATCGTGGCCGACGAGGGGATCGCCAAGCCGATCCTCCTGGGGTGGGCGGACAACATCCACCGGATCTCGAAGTCCTACGGGATCGACCTCGAGGGGATCGAGGTCCTCGATCCTCACCGGGAGTGGGATTGTTGCGCCGGATACGCCGACGAGCTGTTCCGCATCCGCAAGCGCAAGGGCATGACCCTCGAGGACGCCCGCCTGGCGGTGTCGGACCTCGATTACTTCGCCGCGATGATGGTGCACCAGGGCGACGCCGACGCCGTGCTGGGTGGTCTGTCGACCTACTACCCCCAAACGCTGCGACCCGCCCTCCAGTTGCTTCCCCTCGAGGAGGGCCGTTCCGTGGTGAGCGCCCTCTATGTGGTGCTCATCGAGGGCAGGACGTTCTTCCTCGCCGACTGCGCCGTCAACATCTCCCCGACGGCGCTCCAGATCGCCGAGATCGCCGGATCGACGGCGGCGGTGGCCCAGGACTACTTCGGGGCCGACCCCCGGGTGGCGCTCGTGTCCTACAGCAACTTCGGAAGCGCCGGCGGGCCCGAGGCGTCACTGCTGCAGGAGGCGCTGACCATCTGCCGGACGACGATGCCGGATCTCGCGATCGACGGCGAGATGCAGGCCGACACCGCCGTGTCGTCAGAGATGCTGGAGGCCCGACACCCGTTCCACCGGATGGGGGGGATCGCCAACGTGCTCGTCTTCCCCAACCTCACGGCGGCCAACGCCGCCTACAAACTGCTCCACGAACTGGGCGGGGCCGATGTCATCGGGCCGATCCTGACCGGGCTGTCGAAGTCGGTGCACGTGCTGCAGCGGGACGCCGACGTCGACGACATCGTCAACCTGACGGCCATCGCCGCCCTCGACGCCCAGCGCAAGGCCGCGCGCTAGGCCCCCACGGACCCGGGGGTGACATTTCATCTTGACTTTTGAACTTTCAGATGGTATTGAATATTCTGAAATGAATATCCAAATACCCGACCCCCAGCAACTGTTCGACGAGCGGCACTTCGCCGAGGACACCGGTCTCCTGTTCGAGGTCTTCGGGGGCAGCCGCATGGCCGGGCGGCTCTGGGGCCTGCTGGTGATCGCCGACGAGCCCCACCTCTCGGCGGCCGAGTTGGGGGACCGGCTCGGCGCCAGTGCCGGTTCCGTCAGCACCGCCACCCGGGTCCTCACCAGCCTGGGGCTCATCGAGCGGGTCCGCCTCCCCGGCGACCGGCGCGGCTACTTTCGGGTCCGCGAGGGAGGCATCAACAACCTGATGGTCCAGCGGCAGATGGTGGTCTCCCAGGGCCGCCGACTGGCCGAGCGGGGGCTGGATGAGTTTGGCGATCGCCCACTGGCGCGAGAGCGGCTCGAGGAGTGGCGGCAGGTCTACGCCTTCTACGAACGAGAACTCCCCGGCCTCATGGAGCAGTACCGACGGGAACGTGAGCGAAAGACGAGGCAGCAGTGAACATCGAGTTGCGAGGGGTGAGCAGACGATACGGGACCGAGCCGGTGATGATCCACGCCCTGCGCGACATCGACCTGACCGTGACCGAAGGCGAGTTCGTGGTCGTCCTGGGTCCCTCCGGCTCAGGCAAGACGACTCTTCTGAATGTGATCGGAGCGCTGGACACCCCCACCGAGGGAAGCGTCGTGGTGGACGGCATCGACATCAGCACCGCCCGCCGCAAGGAGCTCTTCGACTTCCGCCGGCGCAGCGTGAGCTTCATCTTCCAGTCCTTCAACATCTTCCCGGGCCTGACGGCGCGGGAGAACGTCCAATTCGGGGCCGACACCGCCGGGCGCGAAGACGCCGACCCGCTCGCCATCCTCGAGAGCGTCGGGCTCGGCGACCGGGCCGATCAGTTCCCCCACGAGCTGTCCGGTGGCGAGCAGCAACGGGTGGCGATCGCCCGAGCCCTCGCCACCGGCAACCCCATCATGCTGGCGGACGAGCCGACCGGGGAACTCGACTTCCGCACCGGTGTCCAGATCCTCGAGCTGCTGCGAGAACAGGCCGGGAACGGTCGAGCCGTGCTCGTCGTGACCCACAACCGGGAGATCTCGCGGATCGCCGACCGGGTCGTCGAGTTGAGCAGCGGCGCCATCGTGAGCGACGGACCACCACGCGGCGGCCGGGCCGACGTCTCCGATCTCGCCTGGTAGGGGGACGACGATGCGCACCCAAACCCTCCTCCTCAAGTGGTCGTGGCGCGACTTGCGCGCCAACTGGATCAAGGTCGCCGCCATTGCCCTGGTGATCGCCCTCGGCACCGGCACCTACGCCGGCCTCACCAGCACGGCCGATTGGAGGCGGCTCTCCAACGACGCCAGCTTCGGGCTGCTCTCCATGCACGACGTCCGGGTGGAACTCAGCGAGGACACCGTGGTGCCCCGGGGAGCGCTCGAGGCGGCCGCCGCCACCATCCCCCAGGCCGCCGCTCTGGTCGGCACGGAAGAACGGCTCATCTTCGACGTCCTCGTCGATGCCGGCACCACCGACACCGAGATCCTCGTGCCGGGGGCCATCATCGGCACCGACGTGACCGGAGGCGGGCCGTCCGTCGACGGCCTCCATGTCGCCACGGGGCGTCCCCTCGGCGATGACGACGCCGGCGCCGACACGGTGTTGCTCGAGCACAACTTCGCCTCGTACTACGAACTCCCCGACTCGGGCACCGTCACCATCAGCGGCAACCGGAGCCTCTCCTACGTCGGCAGCGCCATGACTCCGGAGTTCTTCTTCGTTGCTCCCGAGGGCCAGATCTTCTTCTCGGAGGCCAACTACGCCGCCTTGTTCACCTCGCTCGAGACCGCCCAGCACCTGGGAGGCCGCTCCGGCGTCGTCAACGATCTCGTGGTGACACTGGATGAGGGGGTCGACGCCGAGATCGTGGCCGCCGAGATCCAAGCGGCGATCGAGACGGGACTGGGGGTCGGCTCGGATACCGAGATCAAGGCCGACAACCCTTCGTTCCGGGCCCTCACCGAGGACGTCGAGAACGACCAGCAGATCTACAACCTCTTTGCGTTCCTGCTCTTCGGCGGGGCCGTCACCGGTGCCTTCAACCTGATCACCCGCCTGGTGGAACAGCAACGGCGCGAGATCGGCGCCGCCATGGCCCTCGGAGTACCGACCCGCCGGATCGCGGTGCGGCCGTTGCTCGTGGGAGCCCAGATCGCCCTGCTCGGGGTGGTCTTCGGCATCGGCATCGGGGTCCTTATCGGCAACGCCATGCGGGGAGTGCTCACCGATTTCCTGCCGCTGCCGATCTGGATCACCGACTTTCGTTGGAGCATCTTCGTGGGCGTGGCGATCGCCGGGTTCCTGGTTCCGTTCGCCGCCTCGGCCTGGCCGGTGTGGCGAGCGGTGCGCGTCAAGCCGATCGAGGCAATCCGGGCGGCTCACCTCACCGGGGGCAAGCGGAAGCGCCGCCGGCGGTTCCGCCGCCTCCCCGGCAGCACCCTCACCGTGATGCCGTTCCGCAACCTGGCCCGGGCGCGCCGCCGCACCGCGCTCACGATGATCGGCATCGCGGCGGTGATCACGGTGCTGGTCGGGTTCCTGGGGATGGTCGATTCGTTCCTCACCACCCTGGACCGTGCCGAGATCGAGGCCCTGGGAGACCAGCCGGAACGGATCACCGTTGACCTCGACGGCTTCTACCCCACCGACTCGGAGGAAGTCGAAGCGGTGGTCGGGGCGTCGAGCGTGGGCCGGTCGCAAGCGGGGCTGCGGGCCGGCGGCATCGCGTCGACAGCGGATGACTCGTTCACGATGCTCATCGAGCTCATCGACCTCGACAACGACCTGTGGAGCCCCACATTGGTCGACGGCGCCGTCGATGGGCCCGGCCCGTCGCTGGTTCTTGCCCGGGAGGCGGCCAAGGACCTGGGGGTTGGAGTGGGCGACACGGTGTCGCTGCGGTTCCCGGTGCGGACCGGGCCCGACACCTTCGCCATTGCCTCGGAGCGGATCCCGGTCTCGGCGATCCACCCTTACCCGATCCGCACCTTCGCCTTCATGGATCTCGATCATGCCGAGCTGTTCGGCCTCGAGGATCGAGTCAACGTCATCCAGGTGGTCCCGGGGGCCGGGTTCGACGACATCGACGTAAAGCGCGAACTGCTTTCCCTGGAGACGGTCGGGTCGGTGCAATCGGTAGCCTCGGCGACGGAGGCGGTACGGGATGCCATGGGACAGATCGTCGGCATCCTCAGCGTGATCGCCATCGCCATCTTCGTGCTCGCTCTCCTCATCGCCTTCAACTCGGCCAGCATCAACCTCGACGAGAGGTCCCGGGAACACGCCACGATGTTCGCCTTCGGGGTCCGGGTGCGCACCGCACTGCGCATGGCGGTCACAGAGAGTCTGGTGATCGGTCTGGTGGCGACCGCGCTGGGGATCCTCGGGGGCCTGGCGATGCTGTGGTGGGTCACCTCGCAGCTGCTGTCGACTACGGTCCCCGACTTCGGTGTCGACATCGTGCTGAACCCGGGCACGATCCTGATGGCGGTGCTCCTGGGAGTGATCGCCGTGGCACTGGCTCCGGTGTTCACGATCCGCCGCATGCGGCGGATGAACCTGCCCGGAACCCTGCGCCTGGTGGAGTAGCCCTAGGCCGGGGTCCGCACCGGTTCGGCTTCGACCGGCTCGGACGGCTCCGGCTCCGGCACCACCAGCGGTTCCGGTTCGACCTCGATCACCCGCTGCTCTTCGCCGAGATCCACGGCTCCTCCTCCGCCATCTCCAACAGGTGACGCACCACCTCCAGGCGGGCCTCCTGCCATCCACCCCGCAGATCGTCGATCCACTCCCCCGCCAGCGAGCGCAGGTTGGGGAAGGGATCGGCGAACACCCTGTCGAGTTGCGACTTCCCGGTGACGTGGGCCATCCACCGCGGGCCCACCACGATGATCGACCGCACCGAGGCCCGGGCGGCCCGGTAGCCGCGCTCGTGCTCGACGACGCGGCCGGTCAACTCCACCACTCCGTAGGCCCCGGGCTCGAGGAGCGGCGCGTGGAGCCACATCAGCGACGACCACGACGAGTCCCGCCCGAACGAGGTGACCAGCATCTGGGGGTCCTTGAGGGCGTACACCCCGCACGGGGGTCGCCGGCAATCTCCGGTGAGGTGAGGCACCTCCCCGGCGATCCCCCGGCGGCATACCGCGTCGAGCCGCGGCTCGGGCCACCGGTACCCCCGCACCCCGTACAGGCCGTCGACGTCGATCCGCCAGTAGCGGAACCCCACCACCGGTCGGGGCGACCACATGATCGGCATGCTCGAAGCGCCCGCCATGACCCTTCCATGAAACCAGGTCGGGTAGCGTGGCGCCTCCCATGGATGACCGAGTCACCCTGCGCTCCGTTGCCGTGCCCACCGAGCACGGCGGGTGGGGCTTCACCCTGGAGCCGATCGCACTCGGGTTGGCCGTCTCCCCCAATTGGGGAGGGGTGCTGGTCGGCACCGCCGCCCTCGCCGTGTTCCTCGCCCGCCGGCCGCTGCGGATCGTGCTCAACGACCGCCGCCTGGGACGCCGCCTCGCCCGGACCCGGACCGCCGAGCGGGTGGTGGTCGTCGCGCTGGCATCGGCCGCCGCGGCCATCGCCGGAGCCGTGGCGGCGGCCGACGACGGATCCCTGTTGCTCCCCCTGGCGGCGGCAACACCGCCGGCCGCGGTGCAGGTGTGGGCCGACGCCACCCTGCGGAGCCGGGATCTGATCCCCGAACTGGTCGGCGGGGTGGCTCTCGGGGCGGTGGCCACCTCGATCGCCCTCGCCGGAGGGCTCGATGCCTCCGATGCATGGGCCCTGTGGCTGGTCCCAGCGGGACGGACCGTGTCGTCGGTTCCCTTCGTGCGAGCCCAGATCCGGAGAACCCGCAACCAGCCTCCCCGGTCCGGCACCGTTCTGGTCGTTGACGCGGCGGTGGTGGCTGTCATGATGGCGGCGGCATGGTTCGGCACCATCTCGTGGCTGGCCGCAGGCGCCATGGCCCTCTTGTGGGTCTGGTCGGCGATCTGGTTGCGTCGGCCGCCGATCCCCACCCGGACGCTGGGCTGGACCCAGATCGTGATCGGCTTCGTGGTGGTGGCGATGGCCGCCGTCGGCTACCACGCCGGCTGGTGAGTCGCCCATGAGCAACGGTTTCGTGGCGACCATTCGCCGATGGGCCGAGCGGCTCATCGAGACGTCGGCCCGGCTGCGGCGTCCCGGCGGCGGCACCGCCCGGGGCCGCCGGATTGCCCTGGTGGCCAGCGTCGCGCTCTTCGTGGGCGGGATCGTCATCGCCTACCGGGCCCTGCCGGAGGTCAACCGGACGCTCGAGTGGTTCCCCATCGTGCTGGTGGCGGCCTTCGGGGTGCCGGCGCTGATGCTGCTCAACGCCGCCGAGTACGCCGCCTCGGCCCGGGTGGTGGGCCAGCGCCCCCGGCCCCTCGAGGCGCTGCGAGTGGCGATCGTGGCCCGGGCGGCCAACCTGCTCCCGATCCCGGGGGCGGTGCTGGTCCGCAGCCACGCCCTCAAGACGGCCGGTTCCACCTACCGCCACGCTTTCGGGGTCACCGCGGTGATCGGCCTGCTGTGGTTCGCGGTGGGGGCGGTGTTGGCCGGCCTGTGGCAGATCCCCGACGGTGTGTGGCAGGCGGGCATTCCCGTCGCCGCCGTCGGCCTGGGGCTGATCCCCGTCGGCCATCTCCTGCTCCGCAGGATCGGCGGCGAGGACTATTCGGTCGGCACCACGCTCATCATCCTGGCGATCGAGTCGGGGATGATCCTGGTGAAGGCGGTTCGCCTCCACCTCATCCTGGGGGCCCTCGACGTCGACCCGGCCTTCTCCGCCAGCGTGGCGCTCAGCCTCTCGGGCGTGCTGGCGAGCGCCCTCGGGTTCTTCCCCGCCGGTCTGGGGGTGCGGGAGCTGTTCGCCGCCGCCATCGGTCCGCTCGTCGACGTGGCCGCCGCCCCGGCGCTGATCGCCTCGGGCATCGACCGGCTGGTGGCGCTGCCGATCCTGGCCGTGGTGGCGGTGGTTCTGGCCCTCACCGCCCGCAAGGAACCCGAGACAGAATCCGGCACAGAATCCGAGACGGAACGAGAAGCACCGTGACCAAGGTCCTCTACATCGTGGGAAAGGGGCGCAGCGGCAGCACCCTGCTCGGGGCCGCCCTCGGCGCCATCCCCGGCTACTTCGGGGTCGGTGAGCTCCATTTCGTGTGGCGCCGGGGCTACGCGGAGGGCCGCAAGTGCGGCTGTGGGGAGCCGATCCCCCGGTGCCCGGTGTGGTCCGAGGCCGCGACCCGGGCCGGTGTCGAACCCGAGCAGGCAGCCCGGTGGCACGACCAGATCTACCGGTGGCGCTCGGTGCCCCGGGCCCTCCGCACCCGCTACCTGGATCGCTGGCAGGCTCTCGAGGGCTACGCCGAGGCGTCGCGCGCCCTCTATCAGGCGGTGGCCGAGATCACCGGGTCGCCGGTGCTGATCGACACCTCCAAGTGGGCGGCGGCGCCCGGTCCGCTCGGCCTGATCCCCGGCATCGACGCCCATGTGGTCCATCTGGTGCGGGACCCCCGCGCCGTCGCCAACTCGTGGGCACGCCGCCGGCTGCAATACGACCTGGACGAGCCCCGCCAGATGCCCCGCTTCGGCCCCATCAGCTCCTCGGTGTCGTGGGCGGCCCGCAACTGGATCGCGACCAGAGCCCGCACTCGTCTCCGACCCCGCTCGATGCTGCTGCGCTACGAGGACTTCACCGCCGACCCCGCCGCAACCCTGGAGCACATCACCCGGTTGCTCGACGAGCCCCGCGACCTCTCGGGGGTCATCCGGGACCGGACCGTGGAGCTGCCCCCAAACCACACCGCGGCGGGGAACCCGGCCCGCTTTCGCACCGGGACCGTCGAGATCCGGCCCGACGTCGGGTGGCGGGAGGAGATGAGCGGCGGGGCGAAGTTGACCGTGACCGCCCTCACCTGGCCGGGATTGCTGCGGTATCACTATCCGCTGCGAGCCCGCCCGTCGGGCTGATCGAGCTAGCCCAGCGAGGTGTCCCACTCGAAGCCGGAGATGGTGGCCGGTTCGAGCACGAGCAGCTCCTGGCCCTGGACCTCGGGAAGGAAGTCGGCCAGCCAGGCGTCGGCGTGTTCCTCGCCCCGGTCTTTGGCCAGGATCGTCCGGAGGAGGGCATCCCGCCCCTCCTCCCCCTGGAAGGCCACCGGACCCTCGGCCATCACGTAGCGCTCCCGGGCCCGGGTGCCTTCATAGTGCTCGTGGTGGATCGTCACGGTGGCCCGACCGGCTCGGATCGCCGCCTTCCCGTGCACCGAGGTCGCCGCGGTCTGCAACAGGAACTTCCCCTCGCGGTACAGGAAGGCGAGCGGCACCGCGATCGGGCCCTTGTCGGGCCGGCTCACCGAGAACACGCACATCAGCGGCTCGGACAGGAAGGAGGTGATCTCCTCATCGGTCATGCGGGGCATGGCGACCTCCGGTGTTGGCTGGGACGGCGGCGCTGATACAATGCCGCCCTCACGGGGCTGTAGCTCAGGCTGGCAGAGCACTTGCATGGCATGCAAGGGGTCAGGGGTTCAAATCCCCTCAGCTCCACCACCCAAATCCCCTTGAATCACAAGGGGATTCGTCGCGTCAGGACCCTAGTTCGATAACCGCGGCATCGGCCGCCACCAACGAATCACCAACACGCGACGCCCGAAACACGTCTTCGAGGGTGTTCGCGACGGCCTCGTCCATGCCGTCGAAAAGGTGGCCGTACGTGTCGAGCGTGGTGCGGATACTGGCGTGCCCGAGGCGTTCTTGCAGCACCTTGGGGTGCACACCCTGCTGGATACAGATGGCTGCATGGCTGTGCCTCAAATCGTGGCGACCGGAATCTAGGGGATCGGCTTGCAGTGCACCTGCAGGAAGTCGCCCTCACTCCCCCAATCCTCGTACGGCTGCAACCCGTAGGCATGTTCACATACCGGGAAGAGGATTTCGATGGCTCTAAGTTGCTCCACGAACGGACCCACGGGAACAGGTCCGAAGACGCACACCCAAGAAGTTACGTCACCGCCCGGCTGGATGTAGCCGCCCCCCGATTCGCAAATCTTCTCAGCAGGGTTCATTGGAACCCCCGCCGCAGCCACCGCTCCGGTGCCAGCCACCAGCGCGGCAACAATCACGACAACAAGAAGCCGTCGCATTACTGCACCTCCCTTCCACTGTGAAGCGCGCCCCCAACCCCACGCGCGAACAGCGTGGTGCGGGAGCCCTGGTGACACGGCGACAAGTGTGGGGGTCACTTGGGAGGGATCTGAATCGCGCAGGGTCCACATCGAGTCCACAACAACTCCACAACCCTCGCTGGATCGCGCAGGTACGCTTCATTGGGCGTTTCACGGGGGGTGGTGGGAAAGGGGGGTGGTCATGAGGCGGGCAGTGGGCCTTGTCACGATCCTGCTGATGGTTGCTGTGGGCTGCGGGGACGACGACACGTCGGGTGACGGGAACCCGACGCTCACCTTCGATGGGACCACTGCGACCTACGACGGGCCTGCGACGCTGCCAGCCGGTTCTGTCACGTTCACACTCGTGAACCAATCCGACGTGAGGGCAGGCTTCTTTTGGGGCCGTCATGTCGACAAGTCCGACCTCCCAGCCCATCAAGGTGGTTTCGACTTCTATGGCATCGAGGTGCCCGAAGACGGTGTCTTCACCGTGGAACACGAATATGCCTGGTCTGCTGACCACTACACCCCGCCCCCGTGGAGTGAGGGCACATGGGACTTCCCCGAACAGCAGCCGCACACCACGATCGAGAGCGCGACAGACCTCACAGTGGGCAGGTACTCACTACTAGGCGCCGACCCCGCCGCCCAACAGGCGTACCCGGCTGTGGTCATCGAGGTGATCGAAAGGTGACGGGACTCCACTGAAGGCTCCCGAGAGATCACAGGACCGAACACGCCACACCCGCCGTACGCCCGTGGGTTCCTCCCAGAATCGCGCACCACCAACAAGCCACCAACACACCACCAACACACCACCAACACACCACCCCCACCCTCACCAACCCCCACCAACAGTCAGGAAGCCCATAGCCCATAAGGCGATCCGGCGATTCAGGGCCTCTGACCTGGGGTAACGCGATCCGGCCCCGTAATGCATGGCATGCAAGGGGTCAGGGGTTCAAATCCCCTCAGCTCCACCACCCAGGACTGGAGTCAAGGGCCGTCCGCGTCTCGACCTCCTGCTGCTTGTGAACCGTTCTCGCTCTTGGTCAACAGGGGCCAGCACGCTTGGCGGCGCTCGTTCCACCAGTCACCAATGCTCGCGTAGCCTTCGCTGTGAATCCAAAGGAGGGCTCGCCATGCGCCTGCTCCCGGGAGGGGTCGCCGCCTGGCTCCAAAGACTCAGAGATCGAAGAACTGCAGCGCAACTGAAGGCAGCGGAGGATCAGCAACACAACCCGAAGCCGCATCCCAGGCAGCCTCCTCGCTGGCGGGGCTACTGAGACGACTCTGCAGACCGGCTAGTTCTCAAGCGGCACCCCGGCTACCGAACGAGAGGGACTTTCGGCCCTTTGGCCCTGGGGGTCGAGCCCCTAGTTTTCCTTCACATCGGGAAGGGGAGGTTCAATGCGAAACCCGATCGTCGTCGCAATCCTGACTCTGTCGCTGGTGGCCGCTGCATGTGGTGATGACGACTCGGCCGAGACTTCACAGGCCGCCGCCGCATCGACCACGTCGGCCGAATCGGCTACCACCACGACCGAACCGGCCACCAGCACGGTGGCGGAGACCACCGTCGTCACGACCACCACCACCACGATGGTCACCACCACGACTACGGAGGCCGCTCGTCCATTCGCCGGGGACCTGGTGATGGTTCTCGACCGCGACTCGTGGGGTCGCACCCACGCCTTGGCAGGCGCCGTCCTGGAATACGACGGGGTCTTCCACTTCTTCTACACCGCCGGTGACGCCAACGGCACCAACCTGGCGATCGGTCATGCCACCTCGACCGATGGGTACACCTGGACGCGGCCGTCCGAGGATTGGCTCCTGCTGCCCGAGGACGTCCCCTACAACATGGGCTTCATCTATCCCTCCAGCGCCGTGATCCTCGACGACGGCACCTGGGCGATGTTCTTCCACACCTCCGGAGGATTGACGACGAGACGCGCAGTGATCGGCCGCGCCACCGCGCCCGGACCCGAGGGTCCGTGGACCGTCGACCCGGAACCGGTGCTCGACGTCGGGGAATCGGAAGCGTGGGACTCGGGCGGCGTCGGGTATCCGATGGTGCTCCCCGCAGGCGACGGCTACTTGATGTGGTACGACGGCCACCGCGGAGACCAGGATCAACTGGGCGACCGGTCCATCGGCCTCGCCACCTCGAGCGACGGCGCAGTGTTCACCCGCCACGACGATCCGTCCACGACCGACCCCCTCTTCGCCGGTGGCGACCCGGTGCTGGCTACCACGCCGGGCACATGGGATGCCGAGCGGGTCTTCGATCCCAACGTGGTCGCCACCGGTGGCGGCTTCGTGATGGTCTATTCGACCGCGAACGTACGGTCCTCCCGCTTCACCACGGGATACGGTTTTGCGTTCAGTGAGGACGGTATCGCCTGGGAGAAGGGGACCGGAGAAGGATTCGGGTGGACGGTCGACGCGTTCCCCGCCTCGCAACGGTCGCTCGGCTCCATGGCCCTCGCCGAGGGGGAACAACTCCTTCTCTACTTCGATCTGCTCTTCACCGGGTACGGGGAGACCTATGTCGTCCCGATGGAAGTGCCGGCCGAATAGCGGAGAGGAAGAACCACCTCGACGGCCTCGCCGTCGGACCGGCCGACTGGGCATCGGCGGGGGACGCCTCAGAGCCCCAGGTCGGCGAGGCGGGCCGCCAATTCGGTGGTGATGACGCGGGCCCCGGCGCCGTCGGCGTGCGCCAGATCGCGGAACTGTTCATCGGGCAGCAGGGCGCTGAAGTCGAGCACGGCGTCGGCGCCTCCGGAGACGGCCGCCGCTTCCATGGCAGCGAGAACGCCGGCGATCTCATCGCGACCCCCCTCGAACATCCCGACGCGTCCTCCGGAGAGCGGCATGAACACGATCACGACGTCGAGCCCATCGTCCTTGAGTCGAGCGACGTTGCCGGCGATCACCTCCAGACGCTCGGGGCAAACGTCAAACGGACCCTCCCAGCGGTGCAGTTCGATCGAGGCCTGAATCTCCTCGGGCGAAGCCGGCGGGTGCGAGAGGCGCCCCCCGAACTCGTCGTAGGACTCCCGATACCAGGCGGTGCCGGGATGCGGCGCCGGGTCGCCGAAGAAGAGGTCCTCCCACCGAACGCCGGTGATAGCCTCGATCGGGTCGAAAGCCGTCTCCCGAAGCTCCTCCGACCACTTCCACTCGGTGGTTCCGTCGATGCAGGAGCCCTCGATACGGTCGAACGATTGAACGTCGCGCGGGGCGAGCGCGTAGACCGCCATCTGCGGGTCGGCCAGCCGCAGCACGCTGTCGAGCCACATCGGCAGGTGCTCCGCCGACATCCCCGACAAACCTGCGTTGAAGGCCGAGCGGCCGTCGAGCTCGACGAACGCCGCCGGATCGAATCCGCTGACCGCCAGCGAGGATCCCAACATGACCACGTCATACCCGCCGGAATCGGAGGCCCGGAGCAGGGCCTCGTATCTGCCGGCGTGTTGAGCCGAAGTCCAGTACCCGGGCGCCCGGCGATCGTCCGTGCCGCCCATGAGCTCGAGGAACAAGCCATCGAAGACCCGGATGGCCCGGTTGGCGGTGGCGATCAAATCGGTGACGACTGCGTCCGGCAGAGTGGTGGTGGTGGTCGTGGATGACGAGGTGGATGAAGGCGGAGCGACGTCATCTTCAAGAGGG
>JBFELU010000052.1:0-19066 GCA_041551965.1 Acidimicrobiia bacterium | reverse complement strand
GGTGATCCACGTTCCGGCCGTTGTGGAACTCATGCTCACGTCGGAAGCGGCCCACCTGGGATTGCACGCCCTGCTGATGATCACGGCCACCCTCATGTGGTGGCCGGTGATAGGGCCGATCCCCGACCTTCCCCGCCTCTCCCCCTTCATGGCGATGGGCTACCTGTTCCTCCAGTCGCTGGTACCCACCGTGCCCGCGTCGTTTCTCACCTTCGCCAGCGGCCCGGTCTATCCCGTCTATTCCGATCTACCCCGGTTGTGGGGCCTCTCGGTGCTCGATGACCAATTGATTGCCGGCCTGCTGATGAAGATCGGGGGCGGGCTGCTGCTGTGGGCCGTCATCGCCACCATCTGGTTCCTGTGGGCCGCCGAGGAGGAGCGGGCCACGCGTCGACCCAAGGTCGAGCCCCGGGTGTGAAGCGGGCCGCCGCCGTGGTGCTGGCGGCGGCGTTGGCGGCCTCCTGCGGCACAGACGCCTCGCGGCTGCGAGGGGTCGTGGTCGACGTCACCGGCGATCTGGAGTCGGTGAGCGCGTTCGAGATCGTCACCGGCGAGGGCGATCGCCTCGTCTTCGTCCCGGGTCCCGATCTCAACGTCTTCGAGCACGGAGCGCCGCTCAGTCATCTCGCCGAGCATCTCAGGACCGGTGAGCCGATTCGGGTGACCTATGCCGAATCGGACGGGATGCTGGTGGCAGAGATCGTCGAAGACGCCGGCTGAGCGACGTCACCGGCCGCCGTCGTCGCGGCGAGGCGGGTTGGCGGCGATGACCGCAGCACCGAACAGGATCGCGGCGCCGATCCCACCAAAGAGCACCAGCGCCGCCTCGTGCGAGGCGTCGAGGAGGATCCGCGCGAATCCGGTCACCAGCAGCCCACCGGCGACGACCGCCAAGAGGGGCAGGCCGACGGCCGTCACTGCGTCGCGAAGGAATGAAAGACGGGACGGCCATGCCTCGCCTCCGAGTGCCAGCGTTTCGGGCCGGGCCAGCCGTTCGACCGTTCCGCCGACGACGGCTCCGGTCAGGGCGCCGGCGACCAGCGCCACGAGCGCGGCGCGGAAGACCGAGACCGTGACGACTTCGGCGGAGATATCCGCCGCCAGGCCCAGGCCGGCCCGGGCGGCGGCAAACCCGACGATGGCCCCGACGACGGTTCCCACCGCGATCATCGGGGCCGGGGCCAGCAGCGGGCTCTCGGGATCGGCTTCGCGGCCCACCGCGTACCCGACGGCACCGAGCAGGGCCCCTCCAATCGCGGCGGCGACCGCGATGAGGAGATGCATCGCCCCCTCGCCTACCACCAACAGGGCGGTCCCGCCCTCGGTGATCACACCGCCATCGATGAGCCGGGATGCCGCCAGCGCCGGCACGCCGATGCCGAGCACGGCACCCGCGCCGGCTCCAAAGATCATGGCGGTCCAGGTTCGGCGTCGCACGGCTCCTCAGGGGTCGTCGCGGCGGGTCATGTTAGTGCCGGGGTCACCGCCGTTCCCCTCGCCGCGCCGTGCCCGCTTCTCCGCCCACCGGATCCATGCCACCGCCACCACGGCGGGGACCACGAAGTAGAGGATCTCGTCCCAGCCCCATGAATGTGCCAGGAGGGACGGCAAGGCCGCCACTACGTGGTGCAGGAATCGGGAGAGTAGATGCCCGTCACGAGGGCCTCGGCGTCCTGCGACTCCACGGGGCCCCACAGCAGCAGGTCGCCGCCGCGTTGCGATCGCAGCTCGAAGGTGAGTCCGGCATTGGAATCGATGACGTACTCGATCACGAACCCGCTGTAGACGGTCTCCAACTGACCCACCGTGTCACCGACTCGCAGCCCGCTCAGCGTGGACATGTCGCGGGTGGGTGAGGTGAGGCCGCCGTAGCGGAGATCCATGCGATAGGAGGCAAAGGTGGCCGAATCGGGCTCGCCGCGGATGACGATGTTGAGCGGACCCCACTGGACGACCCGGATCGAATCGCCGGCGCATTCACCAAACGACCCGTTGCCGACGATGAAGCCGGTGTCCTGGGTGGGTACCCCAAAGGTTGCGGCAAACCGGCCGAGCACCTCGTCGGCGGGATCTCCGAAGTCGAGCGGTCCGACGTCGTTCGACGACATCGTCAACTCGGCGATCGGGATCGGGTCACCGACGGGCACGACCTCGGCGGTGGTGGTGTCGGGCAACGTGACCGTGGTTGCGGTCGATCCGTCATCGCTGGTGTCGCCGGTCGTGTCGGTGGTCCCGCCGTCCCCGGTGTCGCCGGTCGTGTCGGTGGTCCCGCCGTCCCCGGTGTCGGCGGTCGTCTCGGTCGGGGTCGTCGTCGCAGCGGCGTCGGTGTCGTCGTCGGGGGCGAAGAGCCCGAAGGCGATCACGCTCACCGCGATGAGGACCGCCGCCACGGCGAGCCCGACGAGCCAGGGGTTCGGCTGCCCGCCGCCCCGGTAGGGCTGGGCTCCCCTGGCCCGCACTGGGCGGGGGGTTGGATCGGCGGAGAAGCCGGGGTCGAAGCGGGGGAAGGCCTCGTCGCCGGCCTCTTCACCGAGCTGCTGGGGGAATCTCGGTGGCTGATCGTCCACGACCTATTGGATCTCCCGCTTGGTTGTCACGATGGTAGGCGGTCTCGCCCTTTGGGCGGGTGCACCGGATCAGCCATCGAGCTCGGCGGCGAGTGTCGCCGGGTCGGCGATAGGTGCCTCGCACACGAACTCGCGGCAGAGATATGCCAGGGCTCCGTCGCCCTCTCCCCGGTCGGCCAGCAGCGGCACGACCAACTCCGCCCCGGCTTCATGGCCTCGGGCCACGAAGACGTCGGGCCTGAATCTGGCCGCGACCACGTCGAGGAGCGACCGGGTGACGGGGTGGTCGGTGGCCCCCACGATGGCCAGCTCCCGGGGTGGGGCCAGGGCCACCGCGGCGACCGCCAAGAGGTGGCCCGCCGCCTGGGGATGGCCGGCCATGAGCCGGCCGCCGAGACGGAACAGCGCATCGAGGCGGTCCCGAGGCGCCCGGTCGCCGGTGTACGCCGCCAGATAGAGCATGACCTCGGCGGCCAGGGCATTGTCGGAAGGGGTCGGATTGTCGTACAGGTTCTTGGGCCGGGCCACCAGGTCCTCGGCATCGCCGCCGGTGGCGAAGACCCCGCCTTCGGCGTCGTCCCAGAACAGCTCGACGAGGTCGTCCGAGAGGCTCACCGCGGCCCGGTACCAGCGGGTGTCGCCGCCGGCCTCGTAGAGCGCGAAGAGCGCCACGGCCAGTGCGGCGTAGTCCTCGGCGAACGCGGGGATTTCGCCCCTGCCGTCGCGGCGGGACCGCAATAGGCGTCCGTCGGCGCGCCGCATCTCGGCCAGAACCCAGCGGGCGGTGGTCTCGGCCTCCTCGAGGTAGCGGGGCTCCCCGAGGGAGACGGATGCCTCGGCGAAAGCGCGGATCGCGTAGGCGTTCCAGGCACAGACGGCCTTGTCGTCGAGTCCGGGGCGCACCCGACTCTCCCGTCGGGTGCGGAGCGCGGCAGTGGCGTGTTCGATCGCTTCGGTTGCCGCTTCCACGGTCAGGCCCGAGACGTCGGCTACCTGATCCGGCGTCATCGCCAGGGTGAGCACATTGGCCCCTTCGAAGTTGCCCTCGGGGGTGACGCCGAACGCCAGGGCGGCGGCCTCGGAGTGATCTTCGCCGACGACGGACGCGAACTCGTCGTGGCTGAAGGTGTAGAAGCGGCCCTCTTCGCCCTCGCTGTCGGCGTCCTCGGCCGAGGCGAACCCGCCACCGGGGAGACGCAGGTCCCGGAGCATGTAGTCGAGCGTGCTGCGGGCGATGCCCCGGAAGGTGGGGTTGCCGGTCACCTGGGCGGCCCGGGCGAAGAGCCGGGCCAGCAGGGCGTTGTCGTAGAGCATCTTCTCGAAGTGGGGGACCCGCCAGGCGCCGTCCACCGCATAACGGGCAAAGCCGCCCCCGAGCCGATCGTGGATACCCCCGCGGGCCATGGCGGTGAGGGTGTGCTCGAGCATGTCACCCGCCCGGGGCGCCCACGGGGCTCCGGCGATTCTGAGCAGGTACTCCAGCGTCGGCGCCTGGGGGAACTTGGGAGCGCCCCCAAAACCGCCCCGAACCGGGTCGTAGCTCGCCGCCAGGGATTCGTAGGCGGTACGGAGGGTCTCGGTGTCGGGGAGGTCATCGGCGGGCGGGATCGTGCGTTGCATCGCCTCGACCAGGCGATCGGCCTGGGTGGCAATGTCGGCGCGGCGGCCGGTCCACGCCTCGTGGATGGCTGTGAGGATCTTGCGAAACGACGGCATCCCGTGCCGGTCCTCGTCGGGGAAGTAGGTCCCGGCGTAGAAGGGCCGGCAGTCCGGGGTCAGGAAGACGGTCATCGGCCAGCCGCCTCGACCGGTCATCGCCTGAACCGCGTCCATGTAGACCCGGTCCACGTCGGGGCGTTCCTCCCGATCCACCTTGACGTTGACGAACCAGCGATTCATCAGCTCGGCGGTGGCGGGATCCTCGAACGACTCGTGGGCCATGACGTGACACCAGTGGCAGGCCGAGTAGCCGACCGAGAGCAGGATCGGCTTGTCTTCCCGGCGGGCCTCGTCGAACGCCGTCTCACCCCATTCGTGCCAATGCACCGGGTTGGCGGCGTGCTGGAGCAGATAGGGGCTGGTGGCGTCCGCGAGGCGGTTCATCCCGAGCACCGTAGCCGGGGTGGGAGGCTGCGCCACCCGCCGGTCTCCGACCCCGATTCCCGGCGGGAATGAGCCGCTCATCGGCGGGAATCCCGGGGCCATTTTTGGGGTTCACAAACACAGAGGACTATGACATAGTGTGGTGTCTCGTGACCTTGTGAACGGCCTCACAAGGGCTTGAGCGGGGGTTCTGCATGGGTCCTTGGGCTCGGGACCCCGAAGCTCCGGAACACGGACGGCGACGCGAGGACACCCTGGAGAGGACGATACGTGGCAGTAACTGACCGCACTCGGCGGGATCGAGAGCGCAACAAGCTCACCGATGAACGAGGACGTCTCACGACCGACCTCGTGAGCCAGTACCTGACGGCCATCGGCGAGTACGAGCTGCTCACGGCCGAGCTCGAGGTCGAGTTCGCGCAGAAGATCGAAGCCGGTGAGGACGCCCAGGTCCGCCTCGATGAGGGCGACTTCAAGGACAAGTCCGAGCAGGTCGAGCTCAAGCGTCTCGTGCGACTCGGCAAGCAGGCCAAGGACGATTTCCTCACCGCCAACCTCAGGCTCGTCGTCGCCAACGCCCGTCGGTACGCCAACACCTCCGGGATCGACTTCCTCGATCTCATCCAGGAGGGGAATCTGGGTCTCATCCGGGCGGTGGAGAAGTTCGACTGGCGCAAGGGATTCAAGTTCTCGACCTACGCCACGTGGTGGATCCGCCAGGCGATCACCCGGGCCATCGCCGACAAGTCCCGGACCGTGCGGATCCCGGTTCACCTGCACGACACCCTGGCGGCGGTGCGCGCGGCCCAGGCGAGCCTGAAGGCCGAGCTCGGCCGCGATCCCAAGCCCAACGAGATCGCCGAGGAGGCGGGGGTCACCGTCGACAAGGTGGAACTCGCACTCGGTGTTGCCGACACCGTCTCGCTCGAGCAGCCGGTCGGTGAAGACGGCGCCCAGCTGGGTGACTTCATCGAGGACGAAGAGGCCGTGGATCCGGTGAAGGTCACCGAGGAGCTCGACATCGCCGACAGCCTGCGGCGGTCGATCTCCCGTCTTCCCGAGCGGGAGGGCCGGATCCTGGCGCTGCGTTACGGCTTCCTCGACGGCGTGCCGCGCACTCTCGAGGAGATCGGCGAAGAGTTCAATCTGACCCGGGAACGGATCCGTCAGCTCGAGAAGCTGGCGCTGTGCCGCCTGCGGCACCCATCGTTCGGGATCAGAGAACAAGACCTCGTCTGAGGAGATCGCCGACCGGAGGCGAGTCGTTGCGGGCCGCTACGCTCGCGGTGACACGCCGGGGAGAGAACGCATGAAGCTGGGCGCCCTCGTTGGTGGCACCGCCACCGTGATCGGTCCCGAGGCGTCGGTCGCCGATGCCGCCGAGGCGCTGGTGGCCGATGGGGTCGGCAGCCTCGGAGTGGTCTCCGATCGGAGGCTCATCGGCATCATCACCGAGCGCGACTTGGTGAGGGCGATCGCCGATGGGGCCGACCCCGAGTCCGAGGTCGTCTCCGACTGGATGTCCGATGCCCCCGACACCTTCTCGCCGGACGTCGACGTCGAAGAGGCCGCCGCCTGGCTCCTCGAGGTCGGCTACCGACACATGCCGGTCATGGACGAGGGTGAACTCCTCGGGATCGTGTCGATTCGCGACATCTTGTGGGCGATCACCAGCGGGAGCGACTGATTCCGGGGGAGTTGATGACGACCCCGCCCGACGATCTCGACGCCACCCGGGCCGCCGTCACCGCCCGCGAGCTGGTCGTCACCGCCTCGGGCTATCTCACGGGCGACGTGGCGATGTCACTCCCGTTCGAGGCGCTGGGCCCCTTCAAGACGCTGCTGCTGCGCTTCTTCTCCAGCGCGGCCTGGAACGACGATGACGCGGCGGCACTGAGCGACCTGGTCACGCCGCACCTCGAGAGCGGGTGGTGGGAGCACGACCTCGGCGGCGGGATCACCCTGTCCCACGGTATCGCTGAGGGCACCTACCGGCTGCTGGTCTCGGGCGGTGGGACGGCGGCCCCCTCGATCTTCAATAGGGTCTTCGACGGCGTGGTCGTGCCCGAGGCGACCCCGCACCCGCGCAAGGTGAAGTTCGTGACCGGAGGCTCGCCGGCCCCGGGGGTCTGGTACCGCCGCAGCGACCCCGATCCGCCCGCCGACGAGCGGGTCAAGCGGCTCTTTGCGGAGCCCGACGTCACCGACGTGATGGTGGCCGGCGATTTCGTCACGGTGGGTATCGGCGCGAAATGGTCGTGGGAGCGGCGCCTCGAGCCCCTGCTGGCTCTGGTCACCGAGTTGTTCGCCGCGGGCGACGCCCGTGCCGCGCCGGCCCGGACCCGCGACGAGCTGCTGGCGGAGGCGTCGGCTGCTGCCGCCGATCGCCCGGAGGATCTGCATCTGCTCGATCCCGAAGACCCCGATCACCGGCGGCGCCTCGCCGCGGCGTTGGACGATGTCGATCCCCGGGTACGCCGGATCGCGGTGGCGGTGCTCGCCGAGTCGTCCGATCACCGGCAGCGGTTCGATGCGGTCGTGCGGGGCGCCACCGACGACTCGAGGCTCGTCCGCCGCACCGCCGTCGATGCGGCGGCCGACCTCGGCGACGAGGGGATGCGGGGTGTCTTCGAGGCCCGCCTCTCCGATTCCGATGGGTGGATCCGCTGGAAGGCGGTGCGGTCTCTGGGCGAGCTCGGTGCCGGCATCAGCCGCGCCGCGTTGGAGGCCCTGGCCGACGACGGCGATTTCCAGGTGAGATTCGAGGTCGCCCGTGTGCTGCGGGAGGATTCCTAGAGGAGCACCCCGAGACGCCGGTTGAGGGCGTCCATGACCGCCCGGGCGGCCGCCATCGATCCGTTCTCGTCATCGACGAGGGCACTTCCCACGAGCACGCTGCCGCTGGGATCGACCCGGACTTGGGCCAGGGCTACCCGATGGACCCCCAGGTCGGTGCTGGCGATGGCCAGCAACTCCAGCGACAGATCCTCGGTCGCCAGCGACTCGAGTGCTCGGAGAGCGGCCTCACCGACGAGCCGGGGCCGCTCCCGGGGGTGGTCGCTGCCCACGGCAGCGCCTTGGATCAGACCCCCTTGCCAGTCGAGGGTGATCGTCACCATGGCGTCGCCGTCTTCGACGGCCTCGTCGATGGAGATGATGGCGGCGCGTGAAGTCATGGCCCGTCAGGCTAGTGGGCCCCCGCGCCGCTCCCTAGAACGCGAGGGACGCTCTGCGGTTGACTGCGTCGAGCACGGCGGCGGCGGTCGCCGCCAGGGGATCGGCGGGATTGCGAAAGGCCGACCCCACGAGCGGGTGATCCGGGACACCGGGATCGGCGACCACGGCCAGTGCGATGTCGACACCACCCGCCTGGGCGTTGCCGACGTCCACGAGCCGGAAACCGCTTCGCCCGTCCGTCAGCCGTTCAACCGCTTCGAGCGTGGCATGGGCGGTGAGCGCAGACCGGCGGGCATCGCCCGACGCCGCCATCGCCCGGCCGGTCACCTGGCCTCCATTGAGCCCGAGCGTGACCGTGACGGTGAACGATCGCCCGTCGTCGGCCTCCTCGATGCTCTGGATGGCAGCCCGGCGAACGGCGGCCCTGGCCGCCTGTTGCTCGGCGAACTCCTGGACTGTCATGTCCCATCCATCGGCTCGCCGGGGTTCTGCTTGAGGGATCAGTCGCGAGGGATCCAGAGGAGGGTGACCTCTTCCACCGAGATGTCGGTCTTCTCGAGCCCGATCTCGAAGGCCTCGATCTCCGACGCCTTGGCGCGCCACTCGGCATCGATTTCGAGAATCTCCTCTTGGAGATCCTCCTTGAGGTCCTCGAGATCCTCGACCCTGTCGGTGTACTTGGCTTCGGCGGTGCGTAGCCGCTGCTCGGTCCGTTTCGTCATCGACCGCTTGCCGGCGGCCGATCCCAGCGAGCGCGTCGAACGGCGACCGGTGAGGACCCCGATGAGGGTGCCGGCGCCCGAGAGCAGTTCCTCTTGGCGACGGGCATCCACATCCACCACCAGCTCGTCGATGCGCAGTCGAGCCGCCTCGATCTGGTCGTAGAGGGTCTCCATCTTGCCTTCGAACCGGTCGCGGATCTTGGCCGCTTCCTTGTCGGCCTCGTCTTGGGCGGCGGTATCACAGCGTGCGGCGAATGCCTCGCGATCCTCTCCGACTCGCGCATAGAGCTTCAAGGCCGGGTTGCGGTAGACCTCGATCGACCGGTGTCGATAGAGGTGATCCTTGATTGCTCGAGTCGTCGCCGTGAAGAAGGTCTTGGTGTGGATCGGGGCCTCGGGGAGTACGTAGCGGGCAGCACCGGGCGGCTCGGGGAGCAAATCCCTCTCGTCGTAATCGACGGCGACCGCATCGGCGGGGTCGGGGCTCTCGGTGAGGGGGAAGAGGACCGCTTCCCAGACCTCGTCGTGGTCGACGCCGGCCCGGGCCTCGTCGAACACCAGGTGGACTCGGGCGGCGAGCCCCGCCTCGTAGCGGGTGCCGCGGCGGGCGGCGCCCACCTCATCCGCCCACGGCGCACCGGGGTCCAGGTACCGCACCGGTGTCCCGTCGGCGATCTCGGGGACCACCAGGCTCTCGTCCTCGGCCGGCGCCGGCTCCGGAGGCGGGGTTCGTTCGGAGGATGCGGCCGTGCGGGCCGGATCCCCGGCGGTGAGGTCGGCGATCTGATCACGGGTGAGCGGCCCCCGCAGATACGACATCGCCCACCGGGTGGTGAACACGGTCGGCTCGGGATCCCTGGTGTTGTGGAGGACGAACTGGCGCTTGTCCAGGCCGGAGATCATCTCGTCGAACCCGTCGACGTCGGTGTCGCCGCGAGCCGACTGCAGCGCCTCGACGATGCGGGCCTTGTCCCGCGCCGTCTGCAATCTCCCGATGCACCAGGTCCCGGCGTTCGACATCGCCTTGTAGTCGAGATCCACAGGGTTCTGGGTGGAGAGCAACATCCCGACGCCGAAGGCCCTGGCCTGCTTGAGGATCGTGAGGATCGGCTTCTTGGCCGGTGGGACGGCCGTGGGCGGTACGAACCCGAAGACCTCGTCCATGTAGATCAGCGCTCGCAGGTCGCTCGACCCGGCCTGAGAACGCATCCAGGTGATCATCTTGGACAGCACGAGGGTGACCACGAACTGGCGTTCGTCGTCCGACAGATGGGCGAGGTAGAGGATCGATGCCCGCGGTGTGCCGTCCTCGGTCCACAGCAGCCTCTCGATGTCGAGATCGGCGCCGCTCCGCCAGGAGGCGAACGACGGCGACGCTACCAGCGCATTGAGCTGCATCGCCAGCTCCATGCGGTCTTTGGGCGGGAAGAAGGTGTCGATGTCGAAGACCCCGAGCTTGCGCAGCGGAGGTCGATGGACCTGGCCGAGCAGCGCCTCCAGCGTGAGGTCGTCACCACCGGCCCAGGAGCGCTCGATCAGGTTGGAGAGCAAGATGTGCTCCCGGCTCGACAGGGGATCCGCCTGGATGCCGACCAGTCCGAGGATGCCGGTGACGAAGCCCTCGATCTCGTCGCGGATGGTCTCGGCTTCGTCGGTGAAATCGACGGCGGGCGCCGCCAGCGATCCCATGACGTTGAGCGGGACTCCGGCTTCCGAGCCGGGGGTGAAAACGGTGAAGTCGGCGTCCGCCCGGAGGGCGGCGATGTCGTCGCCGTCGAGGTCCCACGAGGCAAGACCTCGCTTCCAGAGTTCCGCGGTCTCGGCGGCGAGCTTCTCGGGGGTGCCGTCTTCCCGCTCGGCCTCGGCGGCGTCGACCCAGGGAAGGAAGTCGTCGGGCTGCAGCTCGGGGAAGGTCAGCAGCAGGTTCGTCATGTCGCCCTTGGGGTCCAGGATCAATGCCGGGATCCCGGCCCGCAGCGCTTCCTCGAGGAAGATGATTCCCAGGCCCGTCTTCCCCGATCCGGTCATGCCCACGATGACGCCGTGAGTGGTGAGATCGGAGGGGTCGTAGCTGACCACGGCGGCGTCCTTGGTCCGCTTGCCGCTCCGGGGGTCGATCACCCCGCCGAGGTAGAACCCTTTCGACTTTGCCATTGCTGCCTCCTCCGCCGGCGAGTGTATCGGGCGCCGCGATCCGTTCCTCGCGGAGGTATCGCCTAATCTCCGTTCGTGCGCAGATCGATACTCTGGATGGTCGCTGGTGCGGTTGCCCTCGCCGCGTGTGGCGGTGGGGAGGGCGGGGGAGCCACCGGGCCCGATCTCGAGATCGAACGGAGAGAGGGCTATGCGGTCGTCGTCGACGAGTCCATGGGTGGTATCGAGATCGGATTCAGCGCCGATCGGGATGCCGGGTCGGGAACGCGCTTCGAGGTGACCGATGCCCTGTGGCGGGTCGACGCCGGACCCTGGAACGAGCCCCCGGTCACCTGCGTCGGCCGGGGACAGCGAATCGAACTGGGCATCACGAGCGTCCAGAACGAGGCCCGTCCCGGTCTCCTCGAGGAGAGGGTCGTCTGGCTCGCTTGTCTGCCTCCGGAAGAGGACTGAGGCCCCGGCTCAGACCCGGCGACGGATCTCCTCCACCGCTTCGGTGACGTCGTCGACGCAGGTGACCAGCGAGCCGTCGGTGGCGAGCTCGTCGGTGAGGAGTTCGACCAGACGGCGCCACATCGGACCCACCGTCACGACGGGTCGGGCGGGGCCGCTCCGTGCCTGTACGAAGGCCACGTTCCATGCCACCATCAGCTCGGTGAGCGTGCCGATGCTCCCCGGCAGCGTGATGAAGCCGGCGCCGATGTCGGACATGCGGCGGATCCGTTCGGTGAGCGAGGATGCCGGCTGCTCGTCGGCGACGTAGGCGTTGGCCGAGGATCTGCCGGGGAAGGCGGCCGGCGCGGTGACCCCGATGACGTGGCCTCCCGCCTCCGATGCCCCCTTCGACACCGCTTCCATCAGGCCGCCGTAACCGCCGGTGGCGACCTCGTAGCCGGCTTCGGCGAGGAGACGGCCGCACAGCAAGCCCTCGCGGTAGTCGACCCCGCTGGGGTCGGTGTGTGAAGCCCCGAACACGACGATCAGTGATCCCATGGACGTCGAGGCTAGATCACCCGGGATCGGCAGGCCCGAGGCGGACTGCGATGTCGTCGAGGAACCGGGAGAGGGATTCCTCGGCGAACCGGTGGAGGACGGCCACGTCGACGGCGCCACCCAGCAGCCCCAGTGGGGGCTTGTAGGTGGCGCTGAAGAAGAGCGCGGTTCGCTCGGCGGCGATGGGGACCGCATCGAGCCGGGCCTCCAGATGGGGGAACAGGTCGGGGTTGCGGGAGGCGTCACCGCGGAACAGGAGGTGTGCTCCCGACACGGTCCCGGCCGGCTCATCGAAGGCGATCACTTCGATGTGCATGTTCCGGGAGACCCGGCGGCGGCCGAGGCGGGCGTGAAGTGTGGTGACGATCGCCCCACCGTTGGACGGTCCCAGGAGGGATCCCGGGCGGTCCCGCAACCGATCCCGAACGCGGTCGTACGGGACGTCGACGGCCGTGACGAACTGGACGTCGCGCTTCACGGCTCTCCCTCCCGAGGTGCGGACACGGTACAGGGTTGGCTCGCGGAGTGCCGGAGCGGCCCCCTAGGGTCGGAGCATCCCATCACAGAGGTGAACATGCCCTACAGGACGATCATCGAGCCGTTCCGGATCCACAGCGTGCAGGCGATCGCTCTGCCGTCACCCGAGGAGCGGGAGGCGGCACTCGAGAGAGCCGGCCACAACCTGTTCGGCCTCCATGCCGACGAGGTGATCATCGATCTGCTCACCGACTCGGGGACCGGCTCCATGTCGGACCGACAGTGGGCCGGGATGATGGTCGGCGACGAGTCATACGCGGGAAGCCGGTCGTTCTACCGCCTTCAGGATGTGGTCTGCGACCTGGTGGGCATGCCGGAGCTGATCCCGACCCATCAGGGGCGGGCGGCCGAGCGGATTCTGTTCTCCGAGACCCTCTCGGAAGGGGACGTGGTTCCCAACAACACGCACTTCGACACCACCCGGGCCAACATCGAGTACCAGGGAGCGACGGCGCTCGACCTCGTCATCGCCGAGGGCCGAGACCCGGCGGCCGATCATCCCTTCAAGGGGAACATGGACGTCGAGGCGTTGGTGGCCGCCATCGAGGACGCCGGGGTCGAGCGGGTGCCGATGGTGATGGTCACGGTGACCAACAATTCCGGGGGCGGCCAGCCGGTGTCGCTGGCCAACCTGCGGGCGGTGCGAGCGGTGTGCGACCGATACGAGATCCCTTTCTTCCTCGACGCCTGCCGGTTTGCCGAGAATGCCTGGTTCATCAAGCTCCGCGAGGAAGGTCAGGCCGACCGTTCTCCGCGGGAGATCGCTCGGGAGATGTTCTCCCTGGCCGACGGCTGCACGTTCTCGGCCAAGAAGGACGGACTCGCCAACATCGGTGGTTTTCTGGCGATGCACGACCCCGATCTGGCGAACCGGTGCCGGAATCTTCTGATCCTCACCGAGGGGTTCCCCACATATGGAGGGCTGGCCGGCCGGGACCTGGAGGCGATCGCCACCGGCCTCGAAGAGGTGGTCGACGAGGAGTACCTCCGCTATCGAATCCGCTCCACCGCCTATCTCGCCGACAAGGCGGACGCCGGTGGGGTGCCCATCGTGAAACCGGCCGGCGGTCACGCCGTCTACCTCGACGCCAAGGCGCTGCTGCCGCACATTCCCCCCTCGGAGTACCCGGCACAGGCTCTGGCCGTCGAGCTGTACCGGGACGGGGGCATTCGCGGGGTCGAGATCGGGTCGGTGATGTTCGGGCGGCCCCGGCCGGACGGGTCCGAGGAGCCGGCGGCGATGGAGCTGGTGCGGCTGGCGGTGCCTCGCCGCACCTACACCCAGAGCCACATCGACTACGTGGCCGAGGTGATCCTGGCGGTGGCGGCCCGAGCTCCGGAGATCCGCGGCTACCGCATCACAGAGAGCGCCCCCTGGCTGCGGCATTTCACGGCTCGGTTCGAGCCGGTCTAGGCGGAGATCCCGGGTGCGCGTTCTGAGGGAACCGGGGGCGCGCCTCGGAGGCCGCACGGGCGCGACCCGGCCCCAGTCCGGTCAGATGCCGGAAGGGGGCCCAAATCTGGCGAGACCCGTCTGCAGCGCTTCCGGATCGTCGACCGAGAACCACGATCGGCCGTCTTCTCCCCACGACCGCCATCGACGACGCTCGACGGTGCGGCACCCCTCCCGGTCGAGGAGGCGCTGAATGGAGGCTCCTTCGTCGAGTGCGGCGAGGGCTGCTCTCCGCAGGGCCGACGGGTACAGGGCGCAGGTCGTCTGGCGGACGCCGTCGTCGCGCGGCACCACGGCTGCCGTGCCGTCGTGCTCGTCGATCAGGCCTCGCAGGGTGGTGGGCCGTACCCAGGGCTGGTCGACGGCGATGAGCACCACCGGCCGCCCCGGGGCGGTCTCCAGCGCTGCGACCAGACCGGCGAGCGGTCCTCGGGTCTCCCCGGGGGGGTCGGGAACCGCCGGGGCACCGCCCAGGCCATCCGTTCGGCCGACGACGATCACGGTGCCCACGGTCTGTGCCGCGTCGACGACCCAAGCCGCCATCGTCTTCCCGGCGATCTCGATGGCCGCCTTGTCCGTGCCCATGCGGGTGGATTGGCCTCCGGCGAGGACGGCGATGAGAGGCTCGATCATGCGGTCACTCTCGCAGCGCGAGCCCTACCATGCGACCCGAGGGGAGGACGAGGGTGCCAGCGGTGGTGGTCGACGCTCGCAACGTGCCGTGTCCGGTGCCGGTACTTCGGGCTGCGCTGGCGATTCGAGATCTCACTGCGGGTGAGACGATCGAGGTGGTGACCACCGACCGCGTGGCGCACGTCGACATCCCCGCCTGGGCCTCCGATATGGGTCACCTGATCCTGGACACGTTCGAGCAGGACGGGGAGATCCACTTCATCATCGAAAAGAGTGGGTGACGGGGCCGGTGCCGGGAGCCTCTGACGCTCACAGGAGGGGGTGCTGTGTGCTCGGCTCGTCGCAGCCCGGCCCCCACGTCACCCTTCCCGACCTCGGGGTCGGGACGACTGACACCCTCGCGGGCCGTCCGTTCCCAACCATCCCTCATCCACCAAATCGTCAATAGGGGCGAATGTCACGAATCCATGGCCGTCCGGGACCTCTGCCCCTGGCGCCGAAACCTCGATCGGTGGATGCTGTAGCCCATGTTTGAGGACCGGGAGGACGCCGGCCGTCGCCTCGCCGAGATGGTGCGGCGCCGGGGGTTCCGGGACCCGGTGGTGCTCGGCCTTCCTCGCGGCGGGGTGGTGGTGGCCGCCCCGGTGGCGCGGCTCCTCGGGGCTCCACTCGACGTGGTCGTGGTTCGCAAACTCGGAGCTCCGGGGAATCCCGAGCTCGGCGTCGGGGCCGTCGCCGAGGACGGCCCGATGGTGGTGTACGAGGCTCTCGTCGCCCGTCTGGGGATCCGTCGAACGGAACTCGACCGCATCGCGACGCGAGAGCGCGAGGAGCTCGGGCGGAGATTGGCGGCCTATCGAACGCACCCGCCGGCGGCCTTGGAGGGGAAGACGGCGATCATCGTCGACGACGGCCTCGCTACCGGATACACCGCTCGGGCCGCGGTGGCGGCGGTTCGGGCCAGGGGAGCCGACCGGGTGGTGGTGGCGGTGCCCGTCGCCGCCCCCGAGACGGCGGCCGAGTTCGAAGATCTGGTGGACGAGGTCTTGTGTGTCGAGCGACCCGCCATGCTGCTGGGCGTCGGCGGGGCCTACGCCGACTTCACCCAGACCTCCGATGAAGCCGTCATCGCCTTGCTGCGCGATTCGGCGGCAGAAGACGTCGAGATCCCGTGCGGGGAGATGCTCGCGGAGGGGACGCTGACCGTTCCGGCCGGGGCCCGGGGGCTGGTCGTGTTCGCCCACGGGAGCGGGAGCAGCCGCCTCAGTCCCCGCAACCGGGCTGTGGCGTCGGGCCTCAATGCCGCCGGGCTGGGCACGCTGCTCTTCGACCTGCTCACCCCGTCGGAAGCGACCGATCGGCGCCTGGTATTCGACATCCCCCTTCTCGCCGGTCGCCTCGCCGCTGCGGCGTCGTGGCTCGGTCGACGCCGTCCGGGCCCGATCGGATTCTTCGGATCGAGCACCGGCGCGGCTGCGGCACTGTGGGCTGCTGCGGAGAGGGACGATGTGGCCGCAGTGGTGAGCCGCGGCGGTCGCCCCGACCTCGCCGAGGCAAAGCTCCCGGATGTCCGAGCCCCAGTCCGGCTGATCGTGGGCGGGAACGACACCGTGGTCCTCGAGCTCAACGAGGCCGCCCGATCTCTCCTGCCGGGGGTGACCGATCTGACGGTGATCCCCGGTGCGGGGCATCTCTTCGAAGAGACCGGGGCCCTGGAGCGGGTCACCGATCTCGCCGCGGAGTGGTTCGTGCGCTGGGCGGCTCGCTAGGTCTGGTCTTGGAGGAGCCCGGCCAGCGCGGCGCCGGGTGTCAGCGCGATACCGCGTCGCCAGGCACCGTCGAAGAGTTCCGGGCCGAGGCTGTCGCGAAGGTCCTGGCGCACCGATTCGAAGTACGTCTGGTCGTGCGCCGGCCGCACGTAGCCGATGTCGCTCCAGTAGGTCTCGATCGAGGCGAGCGCAGCGATGGCTGGTTCCCCTCGATCGGCGAGGAGCAGCGCCAGATCCTCGCAGGCTCCGGCGACGGCGTTCTGGTCGTCCTTGAGGCGGCCGAGTTCGGCGCGACGAAGCTGGTGCCCCATGGCGGTTTCCGTATCACCGCGGTCGGCCGCGATACGACCCAATGTGGCGAGAGCCAGTCTTTCCCCGAAGTGGGAACCGATCTCCTGAGATATCGTCAAGGACTCAGTCGTCAGAGCCTCTGCCGCGTCGCCGTCACCGATGAGCCTGTTGACTTCTCCCATCCCACCGAGAGACCACGCTTTGAGGACGCTCTGGTTGGTTTCCTCGATGATGTCGAGGCCGGTCGTCCACTGTTCACTGGCCTCCTCGAGGTCGCCGCCCCACAGTGCCGCAAAGCCGAGGACGGTTCGCGCCCAGCCTCGACTCTCGACATCATCCGTCCGGCCGGCGATGTCCTCGATCTCGGCGGCGGCCGTGCGCGCTCGATCGAAGTCGCCGGCGACGACGGTGACGATCCCGAGGTTCATGAGGGGGATTCGTCCGTAGTTGCTGCCGGTCCTCCGTGCCCAGTCGAGACAGCGCTCGAAGTGATCGATCGCTTCGCGGTATCGCCCTCGCTCCATCGCGACGTTGCCGAGCGAGTTGAGTGTGCGGGCCATTGCAGCCTCGTCCCGGGTTGCGTCGGCGATCTGCCGACCGCGTTCGATGAGGGCTTCGGCCTCGGCGTAATCCCCCTGGTGGAGTGCGAACGATCCGGCCCAATTGGTGGCCTCGCACAGCGACACGGTCGCCGGGTGGTCGGCGGCGCTCAAGGCGCGATCCAGCCAATCGCGTCCCTCCGTGAAACGGGAGGTGAAGAACCAGAACCGGCCGAGGCCTTCGGCAAGCCCAAGCGCGAGATCGGGCGCATCGTGTTCGAGAGCCCACGTCATGGCCCCCCGAAAGTTGTCTTGCTCCAGTTCGAGCCGTCGCATCCACCGGGGAGCGTCGGGGCCGAGCAGTTCGTCGTCGATCCGGCTGGCGATGGCTCGGAAGTGCTCGGCGTGGCGGCGGCGGACGATGTCGGCCTCGCCGGTCTCCACGAGACGGTCGAGGCTGTATTGCCGAACCGTCTCCAGCAATCGATATCGTGCTTCCTCCCCCTCATCGACCGCGATCATCGAGCTCTCGATCAGGTGAGTGAGGAGATCGAGTACTTCGAAACGCGCGACGGTGTCATCGTGACCGACCTCCTCGGCCGCTTCGAAGTCGAAGCCGCCGTGGAAGACCGCCAGGCGGCGCAAGACGGTCTTCTCATGCCCCGAGAGGAGGTCGTACGACCAGTCCATGGTTGCCTGCAAGGTGCGCTGCCGCGGCAACGCCGTTCTGCTTCCTCCGGTCAGGAGACGGAAGCGATCGTCGAGCCGTTGCGCGATCTGGTTCGGGGTGAAGACCTTCAGGCGGGCGGTAGCGAGTTCGATCGCGAGCGGGATCCCATCGAGACGCATGCAGATCTGGAAGATCGCCTCGGCCGTTGCCGGGTCGATCGCAAAGTCGGGTTTGACCATGCGGGCCCGTTCGACGAACAGTTCGATCGCATCGGCTTCCGCGCCCGACCCCATCGCCAGGGACGGCACCCGCCAGAGACGTTCCCCCGAGATCGCAAGACCCTCGCGGCTGGTGGCGACGATGCGAAGGCCGGGGGCCGCCTGCAGCAACTGCTCGGAGATCTTCGCCGATTGGTCGATCAGGTGCTCGCAGTTGTCGAGCACGATCAAGGCCTCCCGGTCTGCGAGGTGTTCGATGAGCACATCCATCAGGGGCCTCGCCGCCTCTTCGGCGACGCCGAGCGCGGTGGCGATCTCCCACGGGATGAGTGTCGGATCGGTCACAGGAGCCAGTTCGACGAGCCACACGCCGTGGGGAAACCGGTCGATCAGTTCGGCGGCGGCCTGGACGGCGAGGCGCGTCTTCCCGACGCCCCCGATTCCCGTGAGGGTGACGAGGCGCGACGTGATGATGAGATCGCTGATCTCACGCAACTCGCGATTTCGTCCCACGAAGGTCGTGAGCTGATCGGGCAAGTTGTTGGGATAGGCCTCGAGCGATCGAATTGCCGGGAACTCGGTGGGGAGCCCATCGCTCAGAGCCTGGAAGACCCGGATCTGTCGCCCGAGATCCTTGAAACGATGCTCGCCGAGATCCTGGAGGGTGATATCACCGACGCGGCCGGTCACCATGTCTCCGGTGGCTCCGGACACCAGGGTCTGGCCGCCATGCGCTGCGTCCATGAGCCGCGCCACCCGGCTCAGCACGGGTCCGAAGTAGTCCCCATCTCGTTCTTCGGCTTCCCCCGTGTGGATGCCGATTCTCACCTTGAGCTCACTGCCCTCGGCCCAGGACTCGGCCATGAGTCCTCGGTGGTAGGCGGTAGCCGCGGTGACAGCCGCCGACGCCGAGGAGAAGATGGCACAGACCCCGTCGCCCGTGTGCTTGAAGATGGTCCCCCCATGGGTCCCCAGCGTGTCGCGAGCGATCCGGTCGTGGCGTTCCAGTGCCGCCATCATGGCGTCGTGATTGCGCTGCCAGTGGGCGGTGCTGCCCTCGATGTCGGAGAACAGGAATGTGGCGGTTCGCTTGTCGGTCATGGGGCTGTGAAAGTTACACGGCAGTCCCCTCTTGCGTCGGATAGGGTGAGGCGACCCAAACAGGTGGAGACATGGATACGGCGGTATTCCTCAAGGAGACGGCTCTCTTCTCGGACCTGACCGAGAAGGAGATCGCCAG
>JBFELU010000051.1:0-19218 GCA_041551965.1 Acidimicrobiia bacterium | reverse complement strand
GTGCTGGAGGTCGGAGCCGGGGTCGGCACCTTGACCCGCGCCCTCGCCGCCACCGGTGCTCGGGTGGTGGCCTACGAGGTCGACGAGCGCCTCCGGCCGCTGCTCGAGGAGACGGTCGGTGCGGAGGCCGAGGTGAGGTTCACCGATGCGGCGGGCATCGACCCGCTTGCCCTGGAGGGCCGTTGGGTCATGGTCGCCAACCTTCCCTACAACGTCGGCACGCCCCTGGTCCTCGATCTCCTGCGCCACGCTCCCAACATCGAGCGTTTCGTGGTCATGCTGCAGCGGGAGGCAGTCGAGCGGCTCGCCGCCGATCCGGGGACCAAGATCTACGGATTGCCTTCGGTGACCGCCCAGCTGTACGGGACCGTCGAGGTCGCCTTCCGGGTCTCGCCGTCGGTGTTCATCCCGCCCCCTCGGGTCGAGTCGGCGGTGGCGCGCATCCAAAGGCGATCGGTCGATCCGCATGCCGCCGGTGCCGTCCGGCTGGCGGCGGCCGCCTTCGGGCAGCGGCGCAAGATGGTGCGCCGCTCCCTGGCCGCGGTGCTTCCGGCGGTCGGCTCTGTGCTCGCCGCCGCCGGGGTCGATCCCACCCTGCGGGCCGAAGACCTGTCCCCGGCCGACTACCTCCGGATTGCCGCCCATGCACGTTGACGTCTTCGCCAAGGTCAACGTGAGCCTCCGGGTCCGACCCCCGGATCGCTCCGGCTTGCACCCGTTGCGATCGCTGGCCCAATCGATCGACTGGCGGGATTGCCTGGTGCTCGCCGATGCCGACGAAGACGCCCTCGAAGTCGACCCTCCCGATGTTCCGGCCGACGAGCGCAACTTGGCGTGGCGGGCGGTGGAGGCGGTGCGCCAGCGCGCCGGGGCCACAGGGCCCGTCCGGGTTTCGCTGGCGAAGCGGATTCCGGTGGCGGCCGGTCTCGGCGGTGGGAGCGCCGATGCCGCCGGCGGCCTGGTGGTTGCGGGGAAGCGGTTCGGCCTGGACGATGAAGGTCGCGCCGCCCTCGCCCCGGGGCTCGGGGCCGACGTTCCTTTCTGCCTGAGTGGTGGGACCGCCTGGATGGAGGGTCACGGGGAGCAAATCAGCCCGCTCCCGTTCTCCGGCGACTACGTGCTGGCGGTGGTGGTGCCTCCGTTTCCGCTGTCCACGGCCGCCGTCTTCCGGCGCTGGGACGAGCTCGGCGGGCCCACGGGTCCCGCTCCACCCGAGCGGGACCTCCCCGACTCCCTGCGTCCGTACGCCCCCCTGGCCAACGATCTGGTTCCCGCCGCTCGGGATCTCACCCCGGCGCTGGGGGATTGGCTGGCCGATCTCGCCGGAGCCTGGGGCCGGGCGGTGATGATGACGGGGAGTGGCCCGGCCGTCTTCGGGTACTTCGGCGACGAGGACGAGGCGGCGGGTGCTCTGGGAGAGGCGGGCGAAGCCCGGGCCGTTCGGGTTTGCCGTCCGATCGGTCGGGGTTGGGAATGGAACCCCTCCGGTACACTGCCGTGACCCCCATGGGGGGTGGTGTAACAGGCAGCACGCGGGGTTTTGGTCCCCGAAGTACGGGTTCGAGCCCTGTCCCCCCAGCCAAGCGGAGGTGATGGAGTGAGCGTGCGCGCGGTGGTGCTGGCGGCCGGGCAGGGTATCCGGATGCGATCCCCACGACCCAAGGTGCTCTTCGAGGTCGCCGGCCGGGCGCTGGTGTCGTGGGTCGTCGATGCCGTGGCGGCCGCCGAGCCGGATGAGATCACGGTCGTGATCGGCCACGGGGCCGACGCGGTGCGGGACCGCCTCGGTGCGGTGCCGACCGTGGTCCAGGAGGAGCAGTTGGGCACCGGTCATGCGGTGATGGTGGCGCTCGAGGCCCTCGGTGACGTCTCGGGAGACACGATCCTGGTGGTGCCGGGGGACGCGCCGCTGCTGAGGTCGGAATCGCTGGCAACGCTGCTCGAGATCCATCGGCGGGAGAGCGTTGCGGCCACCCTGCTCACGACCGTCATGGATGACCCGACCGGCTACGGGCGGGTCGTGCGACGCGATGATCGGGTAGCGGCCGTCGTCGAGGAGCGCGATGCCAACGACGAGGAGCGGGCCATCACCGAGGTGGCGGTGTCGACCTATGTCTTCGATGGGGCCGCCCGCGGCGCGGCTCTCGGTGAGATCGGCCGGGACAACGCCCAGGGGGAGTACTACTTGACCGACGCAATCGCCGTGCTGGCCGGCAACGGCGGCGTGGCTGCTGCTCCCGGCGCCGAC
The DNA here is from genome assembly GCA_041551965.1 of Acidimicrobiia bacterium. GTDB lineage: Bacteria > Actinomycetota > Acidimicrobiia > Spongiisociales > UBA11373 > JBFELU01. The sequence goes on along the minus strand of JBFELU010000051.1, from coordinate 16,970 downwards.
CCGACCGAGGTCCAGGGGGTCAACAGTCACGATCAGTTGGCTCGCGTCGCCGCGGAGATGAGGGATCGCATCAACCTCGGTCTGATGGAGTCCGGCGTGTGGATGCAGGACCCGGCCCGCACCTACATCGATGCCGCCGTCGCCGTCGAACCGGGGGCCCGGATCTACCCCGACGTGCACCTCGAGGGCGAGACGAGCGTGGCCGCCGGCGCCGAAGTCGGTCCGGCGGTGTTCGCCCGGAATGCCGTGATCGGCCCCGACGCCAAGGTCTGGTACTCGGTCCTTCGGGAGGCCGTCGTCGGGGAAGGGGCCGAGGTCGGGCCTTACGCCAGTCTCCGGCCCGGCACCGAGATGTTGGCGGGGTCCAAGATCGGGACCTTCGTCGAGACGAAGGCGACCACGGTCGGCAGGGGCAGCAAGGTGCCCCACCTGTCCTACATGGGAGATACCACGATCGGCGAGGACTCGAATATCGGTGCCGGCACGATCACCTGCAACTACGACGGCTACCACAAGCACCCCACCAGGATCGGCGACCGGGTGAAGATCGGCTCCGACACGATGCTGGTGGCCCCCGTCGAGGTGGGCGACGACGCCTGGACCGGGGCGGGCTCGGTGATCAGCAAGGATGTGACCCCCGGTTCGCTGGCCGTGGAGCGTTCGCAGCAGCGCGAGGTGCCGGGCTACGCTGCGAGACGGGCACGGCAGGCGGAACGGGAGGAAGCCGAAGAGCCATGAGGCTGGCCGGCAGCAAACGGTTGATGCTCTTCACCGGGTCGGCGAATCCCGCATTGGCCGACGAGGTCGCAGAACTGATCGGGGTGGAGCTCGGACGGGTCGAACGCTCGGTCTTCGCCAACGGCGAGATTTATGTGCGGTTCGAGGAGAGCGTGCGGGGTGCCGACTGCTTCGTGATCCAGAGCCACACCGAGCCGATCAACTTCCACATCATGGAGCAGCTGATCATGCTCGACGCCCTGGAGCGGGCTTCGGCGAAGCGGATCACCGCAGTGGTGCCGTTCTTCGGGTACGCCCGCCAGGACAAGAAGGGCATGCCCCGAGAGCCGATCACCGCCCGCCTCATGAGCGATCTGCTCGTGGCCTCGGGCGCCGACCGCATCGTCTCCGTCGACCTGCACAGCAGCCAGATCCAGGGCTTCATCCGCAAGCCCTTCGACCATCTGACGGCGCTGCCGGCCTACCGGGACTACCTGCAGGATGCCTCGCTCAAGCCCTTGGTGATCGTTTCCCCAGACACCGGGAGGGTCAAGGTCGCCTCCCGGTATGCCCGGCGGCTCGACGCCGACGTCGCCTTCGTCCACAAACGACGTCCGGTCGACGTACACAACGAGGTCGCAGCCCTGCAGATCGTCGGCGACGTCGCCGGCAAGCATGCGGTGATCGTCGACGACATGATCGACACCGCCGGGACGGTGACCGCAGCGGCGGAACTGCTGAAACAGATGGGTGCGGCCAGCGTTCGTGCCATGGCAACCCACGGGGTGCTGTCGCCTCCGGCGGCCGACCGCATCAAGAACGCACCGCTCGAAGAGGTGGTCATCACCAACACCCTGCCGCTGCACGACGATGCCGCCGCGTTGCCCAATCTGCGGGTGATCTCGATCGCACCGCTCGTGGCGGATGCGTTGAAGGCGATCTTCATGGACGACTCGGTGAGCCGGATCTTCCTGGGGCAGAACGCCTAGCCCGCGGTGCCATTGGCGCGATGCCGCCGAATCTTCCATGATTGCGCCAGGGAAGCCTGGTTCAAGGAGGAGAGGCAATGGCATCCATCGAGACCATCGAGGGCATCGGCGAGAAGTACGGTGCCAGGTTCCGCGCCGCCGGCGTGCGAAGCACCGGTGCATTGCTGAAGCGGGGGGCCGATCCCAAGGGCCGGGCCGAGCTCGCCAAGGCCACCAAGTTCTCAAATCATCAGATTCTCGAGTGGACCAACCGAGCCGACCTGATGCGGGTGCGGGGCGTCGGTGAGGAGTACTCGGATCTCCTCGAGGCGGCCGGCGTCGACACGGTGAAGGAACTGCGGAATCGCAATGCCAAGAACCTCACCGCGGCGATGGCGGCGGTGAATGCCGAGAAGAAACTGGTCCGCCGGATCCCCAGCCAGTCGATGGTGGAGCGCTGGGTGGCCCACGCCAAGACCCTTCCAGCGGTGATGACCTACTAGGTCGCCCACGACGACGGGAGGAGGGCCGGCTCATGGGGGCCGGCCCTTCCGTATGCTCGGCTGATGGAAACCACCGTCATCGAGGTGCAGAGCGGGGCCGCCGCCCGCACCATCGATCTCACAGCCCGGGCGGCGGATTTCGTGGCCGGTAAGGGCGATGGCCTGTTGTCCGTGTTCGCACAGCACGCCACCGCCGGAATCGCCCTCGTCGAGACCGGAGCCGGGAGCGATACCGATCTCGTCGACCACCTCGACACGGTCTTTCCCCGGGACGATCGGTGGGTGCATCGCCACGGCAGCCCGGGGCACGGTGCCGATCACGTCATCCCTGCTTTCGTCGCCCCGTCCATCGTGATCCCGGTCGTCGACGGACGGATGACCCTGGGCACGTGGCAGTCGGTGGTGCTGGTCGACCCGAACCGGGACAATCGAACACGGCGGGTGCGCCTCAGCTTCGTCTCCGGCTGACCGGTACGGTGGAGCCGTGGCCTCGGTTCGGTTGCAGGGGATCACGGTCCGGCACGGCGAGGGGCCGGCCGCGCTCGACGGCGTCGATCTCGAAGTCGGGTCCGGCGAGTTCCTGGTCGTTGCCGGGCCGTCGGGGAGCGGCAAGACCACCCTGCTGCGGGTGATCGCCGGCCTGCAGGTACCGACCCGTGGTGCCGTGTTCTTCGATGGCACGGACGTGACCGAGGTGGCTCCGGCGCGACGCAGGGTCGCCATGGTGTTCCAGGAGCACGCCCTGTATCCGACACGGACGGTCGAACGCAATATCGCCTTCCCCCTCGAGACCCGCGGGGTGCCGCCGATGGAACGCCACCACCGGGCGGCGGAGGAGGCGCGTTTGGTGGGAATCGAGGCGCTTCTCGATCGGTATCCGGCGCAACTAGCCGCCGGACACCGGCAGGCCGTGGCGACGGCCCGGGCGCTCATCAGGGAGTCGGCGGTGCTGCTCATGGACGAACCCCTCGCCCACCTCGACGCTCGGGCCCGGGCCACGGTGAGGGTGGAACTGGCTCGTATCCACCGGGATCTCGATGCGACCGTGGTGTACGTCACCAACGACCAGGCAGAGGCGATGGCGCTTGGTGATCGGGTCGCCGTGATGGAAGGGGGGCGGATTCGCCAGATCGGAGAGCCAATGGACCTCTACCGCAGACCCAAGGATCGCTTCGTCGCCGAGTTCCTCGGTTCGCCCCCAATGCGGACCCTCTCGGGTGAGCTCGGCGGGTCGCCGGGCCGCCCCGAGCTCCACCTCGGGTCGGATCGCGTGAGCCTCGCCGAGCGGTGTGATCTCGACGGCTGGCTGGGGCTTCCCGTGTGGGTCGGGGTCCGGCCGGAAGCAGTCGGGCCGTCCGATCCGGCGCAGGCGTTCACTCGATGTCTCCACGGCGTCGTGTCAGGCGTGACCGATTTCGGCGACCGTCGCTTCGTCGAGTTGGATCTGGGCTCCGCCGGATCGGTGCTGGCCCGCTTCCCGGCCGAGGCGAGAGCGAACGTGGGTGATCCACTCGAGGTGGCCGTCGATGTCGGTCGGATGTTGTTCTTCGACCCGGTGACCGGGCGGGCCGTCAGCGGCTGACGACGCCCAGGGTGTTGCCCTCGACGGGCTCGAGGCACGGGTTGTCGCGGTACGACGCCGTGGCGCGGTCCATGTCGGCGGCCGGCTGCGTCGCAGGCAACGGTGCGTTCATCGGGTTCCCCTCCTGTGAACGGGCGTGAGGCGAAACTCCGGATTGATCCCCGGCGCTACCGTGTCGGGGTGGCCTTCGAGATCGAGCCGTTTCGGCCCACCGCCGAGGAGTATCGGGAGCGCGTCGACATCCACAACGCCGTGCAGCCCGCCGAACCGTGCAACGTCGAGCGGGAGCGGAATTTCGATCTCATGGACGCCGAGGCGGGACGAAGCAGCGCAACTCTCGTTGCCCGCCTCGCGGGACGGTCCGTCGGCCTGGCTCACGTGCGGGAGCCGGCCATGTATTCGGCCCCCGGAAGACGCACCCTGTGGCTGGGCGTCGTCCCCGATGCTCGCAACCGCGGCATCGGCTCGGCCCTCCACGATGCCGCCGAGGGGTCGATCCGGGCCGGGGGAGGCACCGAGGTGCTGGTGAACGTTCGGGACACGGAGCGCCGGGCCCTGGACTTCTGCGAGCGGCGCGGCTTCCACGAGATCGAGCGGGAGTGGGAGATGTACCTCGATCTCACCGTGACGGACCCCACGCCACTCGAAGGACCTCCCGGGTTCGACGTCGTCACCCTCCCCGAATACCGCCGGGCCGACCCGGAGTGGCTGGAGCGGCTGTGGCGGCTCTTCGACACCATCCAAGCGGGCATTCCCGCCTCCATCGAGTACACCGGTATGAGTCTCGAGGACTTCCGCCGCCTGTCGATCGACAATCCCGACGCCGTCCCCGAGGCGTTCTTCATCGGCCTCGTCGGGGGGACCCCGGTGGGCCTCACCACGTTGTGGCTCAACGCCGATGAGGCCGACACCGTCCATCAGGACCTCACCGGCGTCCTTCCCGAATATCGGCGACGCGGGTATGCCACGGCCCTCAAACGAAGGGGGATCGCCTGGGCGCGCGATACCGGCTTCCGTCGCATCCTCACCAGCTCATCGAGCCTCAACGAGCCGATGGTGACGCTGAACGAGGCACTCGGCTTCCGCAAGGCGGCCGGGTGGTCGTTTCGCCGCAAGCAACTTCGCTAGCGCCGAGTCCACCCTCAACGCCTTCCCGGCACGGTCACCGGATTCATGGTCTCAGGGAACTCAGTTGCAGCGCAGGTCGACGTCGATTCCGGCTCCGTCGGCAAGCCCCTGGAGGACCCCACAGCTGGCGCTGAAGCGTTCGCCGGCGTCACCGAACGCCGTGAACTCCGGTCCCTCGAAGTAGGAGAGCAGGGCTCCCAGGTCGTCGATGTCCTCCAGACCGGCGAGGACTTCGTCGTAGGCATTCACCGCCTCGTTGCCGGCGTCGACCGCCTCATCGTGTGCCTCGGCCGCCTCTTCGGGGGCCTCGATTCCTTCCAGGGTCGCCACGAAGCCGTCGATATCGTCCTCGAAGCCCGGCAGCAGTTCCTTCATGTCGTTGAGCGGGTCGGTCGAGGCACTCATCGCCGCATCGAGTTCCTCGGCGGCCGCGTCGTAGGCCAAGCCCGCTGCCTCCAACTCGACGAAGTAATCCTCGAGCGAGAGAGCTCCGTCGTCGTCTCCACAGGCGGCGACGACCAGGAGCATCGTCACCACCACCACCGCTACCCGCCGCATGATCGTGTCCTTTCGCTTGGGCGACGGGAGGGTACCCGGGTCGGCGCCGCCCCGCCTCACCTTGCTCTTTTCCACCAAGACCCGCGATAATGGCGGCTCCGCAGATTCCGTCTCGAGGAGTCCTTTCCATGGAACAGGTGACGTTGCGCGCCGACACCGGCCGGGCCGGGGGCAGCCGCCCATCGCGACGGCTGCGCCGGGAAGGAAGCGTGCCCGCGATCGTGTACGGGCGCGGCATGGATCCCCTCTCGGTCGCCGTCGACCAGCGCGAGCTCTACACGGTGCTCCACACGGAGGCCGGGTCGAACGTGCTCATCACCCTCGAGGTGGACAAGGACAAGCATCTCACGGTGGCTCGTGAGATCCAGCGCCATCCGGTTCGGGGCGAGATCATCCATCTCGACTTCCTTCGCATCTCCATGGACGAGCCCATCGATGCCGAAGTCGGCATCGACTTCGAGGGCACGCCGGTGGGTGTCCGCGAGGAAGGCGGCATCGTCGAGACGGTGCAGGCGACCGTCATGATCAAGGCGCTCCCCGGCGCGGTGCCCTCGTCGATCGCCATCGACATCGCCGAGCTGGGTGTGGGTGATTCCCTCAAGGTCGCCGATCTTCCCGAACTCGAGGGAGTCGAGTACACCGCGAATCCCGAGATGACTCTGGTGACCGTGCAGCTGCCGCAGGTGGTGTCGCTCGAACCCGAGGTCGAGGAAGAAGAGCTCCTCGAGGGTGAGGAACTCGAAGCGGCCGCCGACGAGGAAGCCGCCGGGGGCACCCCCGCCGGAGAGGGCGAGGGAGGCGAGGAGGAGGCCTGATCGACGGTCTTCACCTCGTCGTCGGTCTCCGCAACCCCGGGTCCGATTACGAGGGCACCCGGCACAACATCGGTGAGGAGGTGGTGGTGGCCGCCGCCGGCGGCGCCTCCTTCAAGCGGGCTCCCCGCAAGATTCGGGCCCGTATCGTCGAAGAGAAGGTCGCAGGGCGTTCCACGGTCCTGGCGCTTCCGACCACGTTCATGAACGAATCGGGTGTTGCCGTGCGTGGTCTCGTCCGCTACTTCGACCCGGAGCGGCTGGTGCTGGTGCACGACGACATCGATCTGCCGTTCGGCAAGCTGCGCTTCCATTTCGGGCGCGGTACCGGCGGACACAACGGGGTGGCCTCGGTCGTCGACGCGCTCGGCGGAACGGGCATGTGGCGTCTCAAGGTCGGGGTGGGCCGTCCCCCCGGACGGATGGATCCCGCCGATTACGTCCTGCGACGCTTCACCCGAAATCAGCGGCCCGACGTCGATTTGATGGTGGGCGAGGCGGCCGAGGTGCTGCGGTCCTTTGCCGCCGACGGGGTGGAGGCGGCCCGGAGTCGGGCCGGGGAGGCTCGGGGACGGCTCTTCGGTGACCCCCGATAGGAGGTAGGCGGTGTACGTCGGCGCGATCGATCAGGGAACGACCAGCACGCGGTTCGTGATCATCGACAGCGACGGAGCGTTCGTGGCGATGGACCAGCAGGAGCATCGCCAGTTCTACCCGCGACCCGGCTGGGTCGAGCACGATGCCTCCGAGATCTGGGACCGGACCCGGTCGGTGATCGAGGGCGCATTGGCCCGAGCAGGGATCTCCGCCTCGGATCTGGCCGCAGTCGGGATCACCAACCAGCGAGAGACGACGGTCCTCTGGGATGCGGACACCGGGGATCCGATTGCTCCCGCCGTGGTGTGGCAGGACACCCGTACCGACGAGTTGTGTCGCGAGCTGGGTGGTTCACGCGGCCCTGATCGCTATCGGCCCATCACCGGCCTGCCCTTGGCGACCTACTTCGCCGGCCCCAAGGTGCGGTGGTTGCTCGACCACACCGAGGGCCTGCGGGCCAGGGCCGAGGCCGGCGAGGTGAGGTTCGGCACCATCGACAGCTGGCTGATCTGGAACCTCACCGGCGAGCATCTCACCGACGTCACCAATGCCTCCCGCACGCTCCTCATGGACCTGCACACCCTGGACTGGGATCCGGGGATCGCCGAGACGATGGGCATTCCCTCCTCGATCCTTCCCGCCATCAAGCCGTCGGTGGGCCACTTCGGCGTGGGGCGCGGCCCGCTCGACGGCGTTCCCATCGCGGGAGTGCTCGGGGATCAGCAGGCGGCCCTCTTCGGGCAGACCTGCTTTGCGCCGGGTACGGCGAAGAACACCTACGGCACCGGATGCTTCATGCTGCTCAACACCGGGCCCGATCCCGTGCCGAGTGAGCACGGCTTGCTCACCACCGTCGCCTACCAGTTCGCGGACCATCCGGCGGTCTACGCCCTCGAGGGCTCGGTGGCGATCGCCGGAGCCGGGGTCCAGTGGCTCCGGGACAATCTCCGCATGATCTCGGAGGCGCCGGAGATAGAGACGCTGGCGCGATCGGTGGACGACAACGGGGGTGTGTACCTCGTGCCGGCCTTCTCGGGTCTGTTCGCCCCCTACTGGCGGAGCGACGCCCGTGGCGTGGTCGCCGGTCTCACCCGCTACGCCGAGGCCGGCCACTTCGCCCGGGCCGTGCTCGAAGCGACCGCCTACCAGACCGCCGATGTGCTCGACGCCATGGAAGCCGACTCGGGGGTCCCGGTCGAGACCCTGTATGTCGACGGGGGCATGGTCGGCAATGAGCTCCTGATGCAGTTCCAGGCCGATCTGCTGGACGTGCCGGTGGTCCGCCCCACCATCGCCGAGACGACCGCCCTCGGGGCCGGCTATGCCGCCGGGCTCACGGTGGGGTTCTTCGAGGACCTCGACCGGATCGCGGCCCTGTGGGAGGAGGACCGCCGCTGGGCCCCGGCGATGTCCGATGCGGAGCGGGACCGGCTTCGCTCCGGATGGCGGAGGGCCGTCGAACGCACCCTCGGCTGGGTGGAGGGTGACTGAGCCCGGCGCCGCTCCTTCATTACCATGTCGGTCAGGTGCAGGAGGGCCGTCCTATCTCCATCCCGGATCGCATCGCGTACACCCGCATGGTCCTGGTGCCCGTCATCGTGGCCTTGGTGCTGGCGCACGAGCATCTCGACCATGCCTTCGGGATCGCGGCCTTCTTCATGGGCGCGGCGGCTTTCACCGATTTTCTCGACGGTTACCTGGCCCGGCGCTGGAAGATCGTCACCATTCTGGGCGGCTTCCTCGACACGATCGCCGACAAGCTCCTGGTTGCCGGGGCGTTGTTCGCATTGGTCGAGGTGGGGAGGGCCTGGGCCTGGGCGGCCTTCATCATCGTGGGCCGCGAGATCGCCATCTCCGGGTTGCGGGGAATCGCCGCCATGGACGGGGTCACCGTGCCTCCCTCGATCTGGGGCAAGATCAAAGCCAACGTCCAGTACCTGGCGATCTTCCTGGCGTTGCTGCGAACCTCCGACACCTACGGAGGCCTCTTTCCCGACCAGTGGGCGATGCTGGCGGCCGTGGCGGTGACGTTGTTGTCGGGCGTCGAGTATTTCTCGAGGTTCGCCCGGGTCCTGCGGGCCGACCGGGCGCGTGCCTGACGTCTTCCTGACGGGGGGCAGTGGCTTCATCGGGGGTGCCCTGCTGGAGCGGCTCGTTGCCGAGGGACGTTCCGTGGCCGCGTTGTCCCGCAGCCGCGACTCGGATCGCCGGATCGACTCCCTGGGTGGGGCGCCGGTCCCCGGCGACGTCGAGGACTACCAGGCCTTGCGGCAAGCGATGGAGGGCGCGGCGACGGTGTTCCACGTCGCCGGAGTGAACCGGCTGTGCCTGCGTGATCCGGAATCCATGGTGCGCGCCAACGTGGAGGGGTCGAAGAACGTGATCCGGGCCGCCGCCGAAACCGGGGCGGCGCGGGTGGTGTACACGTCATCGGCGGCCGCCATCGGGGAGGAGGAGGGCACGGTCGGGATCGAAGCCAGCGCTCATCGCGGTCGCTATCTGACCTCCTACGAGCGGTCGAAGCATCTGGCGGAGGAGGCGGTCTTCGCCGAGGCCTGCCGGCTCGGCGTCGACGTGGTGGCGGTCAACCCCTCGTCGGTCCAGGGCCCGGGCCGGGCCACCGGCACCGCCCGGATCCTGATCGGGTACCTGCGGGGAAGGCTCCGGTTCGCCGTCGAGACCCGCCTCAGCATCGTCTACATCGACGATTGCGTCGAGGGGCATCTCCTGGCGGAGGTTCGGGGAGAGCCGGGGGAGCGGTACCTGCTCAGCGGGGCGACGCTGTCCGTCTCCGAGGCGCTGGCGGTGGTGGCCCCCTACGCCAGGGTCGAGCGCCGGGTGCGCTTCGCCCCCGGCTGGGTGGTCGGTGTGGCCGGTGCGGTGGTGGGCGGCGTGTCCCGGTTGATGCGGCGACCCGAGCCGGTCTTCTGCTCCGAGATGGCCCGGGCCCTGCTCCACGGCCACACCTACGACGGTTCCCGGGCGGAACGAGAGCTCGGGCTCACCTACACCCCGATCGACGAGGCGCTGCGACGCACGGTGGAGTGGTTCCGCCGCACCGGGCTTGCCTGATCGCTCGGCGGAGGGAGCCGCCCCGGCCGGTACGATCCCCGCTCGGATGCCCGCACTGCTCGCTGCACTCATCGAAGGCCGAACCCGGCGACTCGAAGCTCCCGGGCGCCTCGTGGTCCCGCCCGGTCTTCGTGCCTTCGTCCTCGCGGCCTTCGATGGCCCGGTCCTCGCAATCGTCCCCGGGGAGCGGGAGGCTGAGGATCTCGCCGAGGACCTCGCGCTCTTCACCGACGTCCACCACTTGCCCGCCTGGGAGACACTCCCCTTCGAGCACGTCTCGCCGAACGTGGCGACGATGGCCGACCGGGCCGTGGCCCGCCACGCCCTGGGCTCCGCCGTGGTGGTGGCGTCGGTGCGCGCCGCGGTTCAGCGCGTCAGCCCATCGCCCTACGGGCCGGTGGTCGTGGGTGTCGGCGACGAAGTCCCCCTCGACGAGCTGATTCGCCGGCTCACCGACGCCGGCTACCACCGCACCGACCGGGTCGAGAGCCGAGGGGAGGTGGCGGTCCGGGGCGGAATCGTCGACGTGTACCCGGCCCAAGGGGACGAGCCGATTCGTCTCGATTTCTGGGGCGAAGTGATCGACGAGATTCGGTCGTTTTCGGTGGCAACCCAGCGGTCCGTGGAAGCGGCGGAGCGCCTGGTCGCCTTCCCGGCCCGGGAGGTCCGCCCCGACGACGCGATGGCTGCGGAGGCCAGGGCTCTGCTCGAGACCGAACCTTGGGCCATGGCGACCTGGGATCGAATCGTCGAGAGGATGTTCTTCGCCGGCATGGAATCGTGGCTCCCGTGGCTGGCTCCCGAGCGCACCGCCGTCGACGAGTCGGACGTGCCGGTGGTGCTGTTCGATCCGGTCCGGGCCGCCGATCGGGCGGGAGACCTGGCGACCGAGGAGGCCGATCTGGCCGAGGCCCTCTCGGGCACCTGGGGGAAGGGGGCGGCGGATCACCCGGCTCTGTACCTTCCGCTGGCGGTGCCGGATCATCGGTTGATCGCGGCACCACCGCAGGCCGCTCGCCCTGGAGACGAGGCGCTGGCGGTATCGGGTCTCGATGCCACTCCGGGAGATGCCGAGTCGGTTGCCGCCGGGCTGCGCACGCTCTTGGACCGCAAGATCCAGGTCGTCATCGCCATGGACGGCGCAGCGGCCGCCGATCGGGTGTCCCGCGTGCTCGCCGAGCATGGGGTCCATCTGCCCCGGGCGGACACCGTGACCGGAACGGAATCGGTGGTGATCCCGGCTGGGATCCATCGGGGATTCGTCTCCTTCGAGCTCGGGCTCGCGGTGCTGGGGGAGCAGGAGATCGCCGGGCGGCGTCGGGCCCACCGCCGGGTGGTGGCTCGGCGGCCGAGCGAGGCGGCACCCGCCTACGGGGATCTCAGCCCCGGTGACTTCGTGGTCCACCACCGTCACGGCATCGGCAGGTTCGAGGGCATGACGACCCAGACCCTGACCGGCATAGAGCGCGACTACCTGCTCGTCGCCTACGCCGGGCGGGACCGCCTCTACGTGCCCACCGATCAGCTTGCGGCGATCCGCAAGTACACCGGCGGGGAGTCGCCTCGCCTCTCCCGTATGGGTGGTGCCGATTGGTCCCGGACCCGCAGCCGGGTTCGCAAGGAGGTGGCCGCGGTGGCGGAGGAGGTCGTGGCGCTCCACCGGCAGCGCCTCGAGGTGGCCGGGCATTCCTATGCCGCCGATACACCGTGGCAGCGAGAGCTGGAAGGGGCCTTCCACTTCGAGGAGACACCCGACCAACTGCGAGCCGTCGCCGAGGTGAAGGCCGACATGGAGGATGCCGAACCGATGGATCGGCTCATCTTCGGTGACGTCGGGTTCGGCAAGACCGAGGTGGCGGTTCGGGCTGCGTTCAAAGCGGTGCAGGACGGCCGTCAGGTGGCCGTCCTGGTGCCCACGACCCTGCTGGCCCAGCAGCACCACCAGACGTTCTCGGAGCGGTTTGATCCGTACCCCATGCGGGTCGAGATGCTGAGCCGGTTCCTCACGGCCAAGCAGCAGGAGGTCGTACTCGAGGGGATGGTGACCGGCGCGGTGGACGTGGTGGTCGGCACTCACCGGCTGCTCTCGGGAGATGTCCGGTTCGCCGACCTGGGGTTGCTGATCGTCGACGAGGAACAGCGCTTCGGCGTGGCGGCCAAGGACCGGATCAAGGCTCTGCGGACCTCGGTGGACGTGTTGACGCTGACCGCGACCCCGATTCCCAGGACCCTGGAGATGGCTCTCACCGGGATCCGCAAGGTCAGCCGGATTGCCACGCCACCCGAAGACCGCCACCCGATCCTCACCTTCGTCGGTCCGTACGACGAGCGCACCGTGTCGGCGGCGATCCGTCGCGAGATGCTGCGGGAAGGCCAGGTCTTCTACGTGCACAACCGGATCCAGTCGATCGACCACGCCGTCGCCCGCTTGCGGGAGCTGGTTCCGGAAGCCCGCTACGCCGTGGCCCACGGCCGGATGAACGAGGGTCAGCTGGAGCAGGTGATGCTCGACTTCTGGAACGGTGACTTCGATGTGTTGGTGGCCACCACGATCATCGAGTCGGGGCTCGACCTTCCCCAGGTCAACACGTTGATCGTTGAGAGGGCCGATCTGTTGGGTCTCGCCCAGCTGTATCAGCTGCGGGGGCGGGTGGGCCGGTCGGGTCGGCGGGCCTACGCCTATCTGTTCCACCCGGCCGACCAGCGTCTCGCCGAGGATGCCTACCGGCGCCTGGAAGCGATCGGCGAGTTCGGCGATCTCGGCTCGGGATTCCAGCTGGCGATGCGCGACCTGGAGATCCGCGGGGCGGGCAGCATTCTCGGCAACGTCCAGTCGGGCCACATCTCGGCGGTGGGCTTCGATCTCTACTGCGAGTTGGTTGCCGAAGCGGTCGAGGAGCTCGAGACGGGCCGCGTCGCCGCCGAGGCACCGGCCGTGGTGCGGATCGACCTGCCCGTCGATGCCCATCTCCCCGACGACTACGTCACCGAACAGGCGGCCCGGCTGGAGGCCTACCGGAGGCTGGCGGAGGCTGCCGCCCAGGAGAAGGTCGACGACGTCGCGGCCGAGTGGCAGGACCGCTACGGCCCGCTTCCGCCGCGGGCGGAGGCACTCATCGACATTGCCCGGTTGCGGGTGGAGGCATTGCGGGTCGGCCTCGCCGAGATCGTGCGGATGCGCCACGAGGTGAAGCTGGCACCGGTGAGCCTGGTGGCATCCCAGGAGGTCCGGCTCCAGCGCCTGGAGCCCCGCTCGGTTCTCCGGGGGCAGAATCTCTTCGTTCCCGAGCGCCCGGCGGCGGAACTCACCGACTTCCTCCGTACAATGTGGGCTTCATGAGACGATTCCTCGCCCTTTCGCTCGCTGCGCTGCTCGTTGCTGCATGCTCCGGACCCGAAGACGACGAAACCGCCCGGGTGGGGGAAGCCTCCATCACCTTGTCTCGGGTCACAGACCTGCTCACCGAGCGGGACAGCATTGCCATCGACGAGGATTTTCGCGAGATCCTGTTCCGGGTCGTGGCCGTCGAGGCCCTCACCCAGGCCCTCGAGGCCGACTTCGGGCTCGGTGTCGATGAGCAGCAGGTCGAGGAGGTCTACGCCGGATTCGTCGCCGACATGGAAGCGGCCGAGATCACCCCGGCCGACGCCACCGGGATCCCCGGCGCCGACCTGGAGATGCTGCGCTTCAACGCCGGCGTCGTGGTGCTGCGGGACGTCGTCGCGCAGCAATTGATCGGCGATCGGGAGTTCCTCGAAGATCTCTTCGAGGACGGCACCCAGATCACCACGGTGTGCGCCAGCCACATCCTGGTGGAGACCGCGGAGGAGGTCGAGGCGGTTGCCGAGCGGCTGGCGGCCGGCGAGGACTTCGCCGCCGTGGCCACCGAAGTCTCCCTCGACAGCGGCACGTCGGACGGCTACCTCGGTTGTGCTTCTCCCTCCCTCTATGTGGGCCCGTTCGCCGATGCGACCCTCGAGGCTCCGATCGGCGAGGTCTACGGACCGGTGGAGACCCAGTTCGGATTCCATCTCATCGTCGTGTCCGAACGGACCTCACCCACTTTCGAGCAGCTGGTGGCCGATCCGGCCACCTACGTCCCACCTGGGGTGAGCGACTCGTTGTGGACCGAATGGTTCAACAACGCCTTGCGAGCCGCCGACATCGAGGTCGATCCGGCCTACGGCCGCTGGTCGGAGGAGGGCCTCGGCGTCGTCGCCGCCGACGAATGATCCTCATCGCCGGACTCGGCCCGGCCGGGCTCGATCGGCTCGCCGGCGAACTCCTGGAACGCCTCCTGGATCCGAACGTCCCGGTGGTGCTGCGGACCCGGCGGCACCCGGCCGCCGCCGAGCTGGCCGACCGGCGCCCGGTCGTCGACTGCGACGACCTCTACGAGGCTGCCGAGACCTTCGACGAGGTCTACGAGGCGATCGCCGAGCGCGTGCTCGGTCTCGCCGCCGACGGGACCGTGGTGTATGCGGTCCCCGGCAGCGCCGCGGTGGGGGAGCGCGCCGCGACGCTCATAAGGGAGCGGGCCGAGGCGGCCGGGATCGCGGTAGAGATCTCGGCGGGCCTGTCGTTCATCGCCGCCGCCATCGAGCGCCTGCCCCTCGATCCGCTGGCCCGGGGCCTCCAGGTCCTCGATGGGCGTGACCTCCCGGATCCCTTGCTGCTTCACCTCCCGACCCTCGTCGCCCAGGTCGACACCCCGCTGGTGCTCGGCGACGTCAAGGAGCGTTTCGGGCGGATCCTCGACGACGATACCCCGGTCACGGTGCTGCGGGATCTCGGAGGAGCCGAGGAACGGGTTTCGACCGTGCCCCTCGCCGAGTTGGGCGGGGATCACGCCGGACTCCGGGTCACGCTGTTCCTCGATCCGGTCGTCCCGGGCTGGCCGGGTCTGGTGCAGACCAACGCCCGGCTGCGGGCCGAGTGCCCCTGGGATCGGGAGCAGACCCACCACACGCTGGCCAAGCACCTGCTCGAGGAGGCCTACGAGGCGCTGTCGGCCATCGAAGCCTTGCCGGCCGACGCTCCGGCCGGTGAGCCGGACCTTCCGGCCTACCTGGAGGTCGAAGAGGAGCTGGGCGACCTGCTGCTGCAGGTGGTGTTCCACGCAACCTTGGCCGCCGAGACGGGGTTGTTCGGTGTCGAGGAGGTGGCCGAGCGCATCCGCCGCAAGCTGGTGCGCCGGCATCCTCACGTGTTCGGGGACGTGGAGGCCGAGACCGCCGAGCGGGTCCTTGCCAACTGGGATCGCCTCAAGCAGGAGGAGAAGGGCCGGGAGTCGCTGCTCGACGGTGTGGCCCCGTCGTTGCCGGCGCTGGCGAGAGCCTGGCAGCTGCAGACTCGGGCCGCCGGGGTGGGGTTCGATTGGCCCGATCTGGAGGGTGTGATCGCCAAGGTCGACGAGGAGATGGCCGAGCTGCTGGCCGATCGTGATGATCCCGCTCGCGCCGCTCACGAGCTGGGCGACCTGCTGTTCTCGGTGGTGAACCTGGCGCGACGGCTCTCGATCGATCCGGAGCAGGCGCTGCGGGCTGCATCGGACCGGTTCGACCGGCGGTTCCGGGCGGTCGAAGCCGGGGGTAGCCTGACCGGGCTGACTCTCGAGGAGATGGATCGCCGCTGGGAGGCGGCCAAGGAGGAGGAGTGATGCTCGGCTCGCAGCCGGGCACGCGATAGTCTGACGAGACAGAGGAGGGCCCGTGACCACGATCCAATCGATCCGGGCCCGCGAGGTACTCGACTCCCGGGGGAACCCCACCGTCGAGGCCGAAGTGACCCTTGCTGGCGGGTCATACGGCAGAGCGGCGGTCCCTTCGGGGGCATCGACAGGGGCGCTCGAGGCGATCGAGCTTCGGGACGGCGGAGCCCGCTACGGCGGGAAAGGCGTACTGCGGGCCGTCGAGCACGTCAACGACCGGATCGCTCCGGCGGTGGTCGGTATGGATGCCACCGACCAGGAGGCGATCGACCAGGTCATGCTCGATCTGGATGCAACCCCCAACAAGGCGGATCTCGGGGCCAATGCCGTGCTCTCGGTGTCTCTGGCGACGGCGCGCGCCGCCGCCGGGGCGCTGGGACTCCCCCTGTTCCGTTACCTCGGCGGGCCGTCGGCCCGGCTGCTGCCGGTGCCGATGCTCAACGTGCTCAACGGTGGTGTTCACGCCGCCAACGACGTGGACATCCAGGAGTTCATGCTGGTCCCGGCGGGCCTGCCCACTTTCGGCGAGGCGCTTCGGGCCGGCACCGAGATCTATCACGCCCTCAAGAAGGTCCTCGGCGGGCGCGGTCTCAGCACCAACGTCGGCGATGAGGGGGGTTTTGCCCCCAACCTCGCCGCCAATCGGGATGCCCTGGAGGTGCTGGTGGAAGCCGTCGAAGCCGCCGGCTACGAGCCCGGTACCCAGGTGTCGTTTGCCCTCGACGTGGCCGCCTCCGAGCTGTACCGGGAGGGCCGGTACCAGCTGGAGGGCCGCTCGCTCAAGCCGGAGGAGATGGTCGAGTACCTGGAAGGCCTGGTGTCCGGGTTCCCGCTGGTGTCCGTGGAGGACGGCCTGGCCGAGGACGATTGGGACGGCTGGGCCGTGCTCACCGAACGGCTCGGCTCGCGGACCCAGCTGGTCGGCGACGACCTCTTCGTGACCAACGAGGATCTGTTGCAGCGGGGGGTCGAGGGGGGCGTGGCCAACTCGATCCTCATCAAGGTGAACCAGATCGGCAGCCTCTCGGAGACCCTGCACACCATGGAGCTGGCTGAGAGGTCCGGCTACGGCCGGGTGGTGAGTCACCGCTCCGGCGAAACCGAAGACACCTTCATCTCCCACTTGGCGGTGGCCACCAACGCCGGGCAGATCAAGACCGGGGCCCCGGCCCGGGGGGAGCGGACCGCTAAGTACAACCAGCTGCTGCGGATCGAGGAGCAGCTCGGCGACCAGGCCCGGTTTGCCGGGCGGGATCCCTATCGGAGGTAGCGGTGAAGGAGAAGCGCGGGATCGGGTCGATGCTGGGGCTGATCGCCCTGCT
>JBFELU010000050.1:0-19458 GCA_041551965.1 Acidimicrobiia bacterium | reverse complement strand
TGCTTGTCATCCAAGGTTTCCTCGGTACGGCCCTAGAGGTCTTCGATCAATCGATCAATACGTACGGCGCAATGGGTAACCGGCGAGGTCTCGCGCTCGTCCTCTCGAATGCCTCATGGATGCGGCACGCAATGCTCGGTCAAGATGACGTTGCCGAACGAGACACACTCCGTGCTCTTGCGATCCACGAGGAGATCGGTGACCTACGCGGCGAAGCTCATTGCCGAGCGAACCTTGGAAGCATCGCCGCAAGACGAGGCTCGATAGATGGCTCCAGAGAGCTACTGCAGCATGCCGTCTCAAAGGCAACACAGGCTGAGGACTGGTGGCTCATGGGTCAGATTCTTCGTGAGTTTGCAGCGAGCGAGCTTCTCGCTGGCGATGCCAACGAGGGTCTCAAGCATGCCTCCGAAGCTGAGCGCATATGTACGGAGATGGGAATGGCCGATCTTGCATTGGGCGCGAAGGCTCTCAAGGGAAGACTGCTTCTGGCTCTCGGCCTCAACAACGAGGCTCTCAGGGAGACGCAGGAGGCTATGAGCCAGTTCCGCTCGGGAATCGAATTGGGATACCTGATTCCCTACTTTCACAGCCTTGCTCTGGCTGCCACTGGATCGATCGATCTGGGTGACCAATTCCTCGAACTCGCGAATGACGAACTCCAGTCAACGCTGACCGACCTGAGCGAAGCCGACCGTCGATCGGCCCTGCGCAACGTCCCGATCCACCGGGAACTCACCGAGACCTGGGCGGCCCGCCGGCCGTTGCAGGTGGTGCACCGCATGGCGGCCATCGACACCCCGAGCGGAAGACCGGTGCGGACCGACGACATGGTTGCGGTCACCTGGACCCTCGCCGCTCCGGGAGACGAGGCGATCGTCGATCGTATCGGGCGCCGCCGCCATCGCCTCCTCCGCCTCCTCGACGAGGCCGATGCCCAGGGTGGAGCCCCCACCATTCACGACCTGGCCGACGCCCTGGAGGCCAGTCCGGCCACCATCCGTAGGGACCTGGCGGCGCTGCGCGACGACGGTCATCCGGCGCGGACCCGGGGCAGCCGGCTCGATTGAGCGCAAGGTTCGGCTCCCTCAGAGATATTCCTGAGGCACCGGCGAGACACCCCTCCTCCAAAATGGTCGGCACGCCGGACAAAGGTGGAGAACATGCGCAATCGAATCGTGCTCCTGGTGTTTGGGATCGCCACATTCCTGGCCCTGCAAGCCGCACCCGTGCTCGCCGTCTTCCGGCCAGGGCACTAGGCCGAGACCCGCAAGATCGCGCCGACTCTTTCAGAGGCGTCGGCGCATCGGCCGGTGCGCCGGCCCCGGGAGCCCCCAGATGATGACGGCTCATCCCGGGGCTCCCGCACGTCTAGGACCCCTCAGCCGGTCCCCACCCGCCGCCTCCGGGGGTGAGGACTCGCAGCCGGTCACCCGGCTCCACGTCCAGTGTGACCTTCCCGGGGAGCCGCTCCGGCGACCGTCCCCGCCGCCGCAGCCAGTCCTCACCGCTGGCACCCGGGCCGCCCCCCGCCAGGCCCCAGGGCCGGTGCCGGCGCCGCTCGCCCATCAACGACAACGTTGCCGGGGCCAGGAACTCGATCTCCCGCTCGATCCCTTCGCCCCCCTCGAAGCGGCCCGCTCCCCCGCTCCCGGACCGGAGAGCGGTCGTCACAACCCGGAAGGGGTAGTGGGTCTCGAGTGATTCGATGGGAGTGTTCTTCGTGTTGGTCATCCCGGTGTGAATCCCCGATTGACCGTGGCGATAGGGAAGCGCTCCCTCACCGCCGGCCACGGTCTCGTAGTAGACGGCGTCCTCCGAACCGATGAGCACGTTGTTCATGGTTCCCTGGGAGGCCGCCGGCACGGTCCCGGGTGCCGCCTGCGCCAGCGCACCGAGGACCACATCTGCAATCCGCTGGCTGGTTTCGACGTTGCCGGCGGCTACCGCCGCCGGCGGGCGCGCCGCCACCAGGCTGCCTTCCGGCGCCCGCAGTGCGATCGGGCGGTAGCAGCCGCCGTTGGCGGGGATCGTGGGGTCGGTGGCGACCCGGACCGCATAGAAGAGACAGGACCGGGTGACCGCATCAACGGCATTGATGTTGCCGTCGATTTGGCCGTCGGTCCCCGTGAAGTCGGCAACCAGCGTCCCCCCGGCGATCGACACGAGCACCCTGATGACGAGGTCGTCTTCTCCCCACTCCATGACGTCTTCGAAGCGGTACTCCCCTTCCGGCAGACGCTCGATGGCGGCCCTCATACGCGCCTCGCCGTAGTCGAGCAGGCTCTGTGCCACGGTCTCGTGCCGAGCCAAACCTTGGGCGGAGACCGCCTCCAGCAGACGATCGGCGCCGGCTTCGTTCGCACCGAGTTGCGCCGACAGATCGCCGAGCCGCTCATCGGGGGTCCGGGTGGCATCGAGGAACGGACCGAGGAACTCCGACGTCCAGACACCGTCCCGCACCGCAACCATCGGAGCGACCACACAGCCTTCCTCCTCGAGACGAGTCGCGCTGGCGGGCATAGAACCGGGGGCCGTACCGCCGACGTCGGCGTGGTGCGCCCTATTGGCGACCCACCCGATCAACGTCGCATCGGCGAACACGGGGCGCACGAGCGTGAGATCGTTGAGGTGGGTGCCACCGTGGAAAGGGTCGTTGACCGCGAACTGCACCCCCGGTTCCACCGGGAAACGCTCGATGACGGCCGCCACCGAGGCCGGCATCGAACCCAGATGCACCGGGATGTGCTCCGCCTGGGCCAGCATCTCACCGTCGGGGACGAACACGGCCGCGGAGCAATCGGCTCGCTCCTTGATGTTCGGTGAGTAGGCGGTCCTCCGTAGGACCGTACCCATCTCGTCTGCGATCGCAGCGAAGCGATTGCGGGACACCTCGAGAGTCACGGCATCCACTACCACGACACCTCCAGCGCTCCCGAGTCGTGCACGACCGCGCGGTCTCCCGGTTCGAGGAAGGTGGTGGCATCGGCATCTTCGATCACCGCCGGGCCGGTCACCCCGGCGCCGGGTGCCAGAGAAGGGCGCCACCACACCGACGCCCGCACCTCTCGGCCACCGAAGAGCACTGAGCGGTCGCCCCGTCGCGGTTCCCCGGTCGGGACCGGACCGGGGACATCCGACCACTCGATAGCCGGTGCGGCGGTCGCTTCGGCACGAACGGTCACGATCTCGATCGGATCGTCCGGCCGATCGAACCCGTTCCGCAGTCGGTGGGCATCGTGGAATCGATCCGCCAAGACACCCCAGGACTCGCCGATCCGATAGGGGATCTGCGTCTCATGCGACTGGCCGAGGTAGCGCACGTCGACCAGCAGACGCGCCGTCGCCCCGCGACCCACCCGCTCGAGAGCCTCCGATCGCACCGCTTCCGCCGCCGCCTCCAGTTCGCCGAGCCTGCCGCGGCGCGTCAGCACGCTGCGTGCCGCATCGGCGCGGGGTGGGGCCAGTAGCAGACCGAGAGACGAGAACACTCCGGCGTGGGCCGGGACCACCACGCCGGCCATCGCCAGACGCTTGGCCAACGAGACGGCATGAAGCCCGCCGGCACCGCCGAAAGCCACCAACACTGCGTTCCGGGGATCTGCCCCCTCTTCGATCGACACGGTTCTGACGGCGCGCTCCATGTGGGCCTCGACGACCTCGATCATGCCGACGGCGGCGTCGTCCGCGGTGAGGCCGATGGCGGTGCCGAGGCGGCCGAGGGCACGACCGGCTGCATCGCCGTCCAGACGGACCGATCCCCCGAACCGGGCGCCCCCGCCGATACGCCCGACCACGACGTTGGCGTCCGTGACGGCCGGCTCTGTGCCGCCGCGCCCGTAGCAAACCGGACCGGGCATGGCTCCGGCGCTGTGAGGTCCCACCCGCAGGGCTCCTCCTGCGTCGATCCATCCGATGCTTCCGCCGCCGGCGCCCACCGTATGGATCGCCACAGACGGCATGCGACACGGATGACCCTCGATGGATCGCTCGTAGGTGACGCCCGGGCGCCCGTCTTCGATGCGGCAGACGTCCGTGGAGGTGCCTCCCATGTCGAATGAGATCACTCGCCGGTGGCCGAGTGCGTCACCGAGCGCCGAGGCAGCCACCACGCCTCCGGCCGGCCCCGACAGCAAGATCGATGCGGGTATTCGAGCGGCTTCGGCAAGGTCGATCAGACCACCCGAACTGCGCATCACCCCGATCGATCCCTCCACCCCGACCGACTCGGATCGCCGACGAAGCGACCGTAGGTAGGTCGACACGATGGGAGTCAGCGAGGCATTGAGCACGGTCGTCGAGGTGCGCTCGTACTCACGGAACTCGGCCACGACCTCGGAGGACACCGAGACGGGGATCTCCCCGAGGCGATGCCGCAGAGCCTCGGCCAGAGCCCGCTCCGCGGCGGGGTCGACAAAGGAATACAACAGCGACACGGCCACGGCTTCGGGATCGAGTCCCGCCACCGCCTCGACGACGCTCCCGGGATCCTCCGGCTCGCCGATGGGGGCGCCGCTCCGATCGCGCCGCCCCGGTGACCCGACGCGCAGGTGCCGAGGCGCAATGGGGGTCGGACGCGTCAGGCGAAGGTCGTAGAGCGAAGGGCGATCCTGACGTCCGATCTCGACGAGGTCCTCGAAACCGGCGTCCGTGACGAGCACGGTCCTGGCGCCCTTCCGCTCCAGCACCGCATTCGTCGCCACCGTGGTCCCGTGCAGCAGCCGGCCGGCCCGCTCGGAGGCCGCAGTACGGATCCCGGCGACGACGCCCTCGCTCTGATCGGGGGTCGATGGGACCTTTCCGGTGCGGAGGGTCGTGCCGTCCCAGGCGACCACGTCGGTGAAAGTCCCGCCGACGTCGACACCCGTATGCACGACGCCCCCCGCTACGATGCCCTGCTGAGGAGGAGCGACATGCCGGTCCTGTCCAGCGCCACCCCCAACCCCAACGCTCTCAAGTTCACGGTCACCGGAGCGAGTTTCGACACCCCGATGTCGTTTGCGGCCGGCCAGGCCGTCGACGATCCCGCGGCCGCGGCATTGCTCGCCATCCCCGGAGTCACCAGCGTCTTCATGTCGGCCGACTTCGTGACCCTGTCCAAGTCACCCGATGGACTGTGGGATGAGATCGCACCGGCGGCAACGGAGATCCTGGAACGGCACTTCGACTGAGCCGGGTCACGGTTTGACGCCGGTCACGGCGATCCAGGGCTCACGGTCGACGACCTCACCCATCGGTGCAGAGGCCCTGAGATCGGGCTCCAGCGCCTCCAGCAATCGTTCCCTCCCCTCGGGAGTCATGGCCGCCAATGAGGGCCACGCCCCTTCCCGGATTGCCTCCCAGTAGGAATCGACCGAGGAAAAGAATGCTCGCGGCTCGTCGATCCGACGTTCAACCACGTTTCGAAACCCGGCTCGAACAGCATCGATCATCAGGGCCGCCGGCGGGATGGTGGTGCTCCGGAGGCGCTGCGCAGCATCGGGATCGTGGTCGAACCGGAGACGGAGCGGGTAGTGCACGACCGACGACTTGAGAAGACGGCTGGCATCGACCTCGAGAGCGAGAAGCTCTCCGCCCGACCGCATCGCCCTCCGGGCGGACCGCATCACCGTGAGCACACTGGAGCGGCCCGACCATGCGCGCCGCAAGACGACGAGGTCCAGCGAACCCGGAACGACCTCGGTGAGCCCCGTCGGAGCCGGGTCCTCGACCGCATCGCCGAGCAGGACGAAGTCCTCACCGTCGACCAACAGCGACCGGCCGCCGACCGCCCGGATCGCGCCCCCTGCGACGGCGGCGTCCGCCCCCACCACGGCGATGGTCTTGCCTTCGAGATCCTGGGGCAGGGATCGAATCCACTCGGGGGTGAACGCGGTGTGCGTCATCCGCCGAGCGTAGCCGCTGGCGATGCGCCGCCCGCCGGGTAGGGTGCCGCCGGTGACGAACTCCTGGACCCTCCTGAACGCCGAGACCTGGGGTTCGGCCCGCGCAGATCTGCACCATCGCGCCCGCGTGGTCGGGGCCGTTCCACGGGCGCTCCTCGAACCCCATCCCCATTGGTGGCACATTGCACTGCGGCCTCACGAGCGCGGCCTCACCACGCTCCCCATGGAGGGGAAGGCTGGGGAGTTCTCGATCGTGCTCGACCTCGACCGCCACGTCGCCGCCGTCACCGGATCGAATCCCCGGGAGGTGCCGCTGAAGCAGCCGGCCTCGACCTTCGTCGGGCAACTGGCCGACGCGCTCGCACCTCACACCAACTCCGCAATCGATCTCCCGGCGGGTCCCGAGAAGGCCGGCTACCGGGCCGAAGAGGTAGAACGGTTCGCCGGCGTCCTGCGAGCCATCGTTCCCGTGTTCGAGTCCTTTGCGGCCGAGCGCGGCGAGGAGACCTCACCGGTGCAGCTATGGCCCCACCACTTCGATCTGGCCCTCACCTGGTTCTCCGGCCGCACGGTGCCCGACACCGACCCCGCCGATCCCGAGTACCACCGGGAATCCGCCACGGTCGGATTCTCCCCCGGCGACGACGCCATCCCCGAGCCCTACCTCTACGGAATCGCCTACCCGTTCCCGGCCGCCGCCACCGATGCGTCACTGCCGGGCGAGGCACGGTGGATCGAGGATCCCTATCGGGGAGCGTTCCTGCCCTACACCGCGGTCGTCGAATCGACACGCCCGGCGGCCGCCGTCGCCGCGTTTTTCGCCGGTCACCACGCCGCCGTCGCTCCGCTGATGCGCTGAGCCGCCTACCCCAGTGGCAGACCACGCTCATCGACCCACACCGCCAGTGGCCACCGATTGCCGACTTCATCGATCCCGGTGAGGACCACCCGCCAGCCTCCCGCGATCGGAGAAGCCCCTACCAGGCGGTGCTCCGATCCGAACCCTGCCGCCAGAGCCATGGCGCCGTCGATCACCTCGCCCGGGGGGTCCTCGTCGTAGGGGGCCCAGGCGAGCGGATCGGGACCGGCGGGGACGGCCGCCGGAGCCGGTAGATCGACGACGACCGACCCTCCTCCCTCGTTGACCTCGACCACCACCGAAACCGCCCGGGCCGGCAAGCGGCGGAACCCCTCGTCGCGAGGCGCCCCCAGCAGCCGGAACACCACGTCGACGCGAAACCGGTTCGAGCCCAGCTCCGCCACCCGATAGGCCCGGGTCCACTCGACGTACGAGAGGCCCACGACACCATCTTGGGGCATCTCGGGGAGATCGACCCCGGTCGGCAGCGCTCCCCGCAGATCGGCAGTGCCGTTCGGCTCGAGATCGGCAGTGAAATAGTCGGTCACGAACCACTCGGCCCGAGCCACTGCCGTCCTGGCGCCATCATCGAGCGGCACCGCCACCAGTTCGGCCTCGTCATAGAGGATCGGGGCGATCGTGGTCTCGACCTGGGTGGCGATCGGTTCGGTGACCACCGTCGGAGGGGCCAAGGTGCTCGCCACCGCCGGGGGGTCCGATGGCGTCCAGACCGCGCGGGCCACGACCATGCCCACACTGAGCGCGGCCACGGTACCGGCGGCGACATAGAGGGCCCGACGCCGGTTGCCGGAGACGGCGCGGTCCAGCTCGGACCAGGGGATGCTTTCGATCTCTTCGTGGCCGTCGGTCACGACCGCCACCGGCAGGGTTGAGTCGGCACTCCGGGAAGGTATCGACCGTCCCGGTCCGGCTCAAGGGGGTCGATCAGCCCCCGATCAACTCGGTGAACTCGGCCCGGGTCCGGGGGTCACTCTTGAACCCTCCCCGCATCGCCGAGGTGACCATCGAGCTCCCCTGCTTCTGCACGCCCCGCATCATCATGCAGAAGTGCGAGGCCTCCATCACCACCCCGACACCGTGCGGCGACAGAACCTCATCGACGGCATCGGCGATCTGCGATGTGAGCCGCTCCTGGACCTGGAGGCGGCGAGAGAACAGATCCACGATGCGAGCGATCTTGCTGAGCCCGATGATTCGGCCCTTGGGAACGTAGGCAACGTGGGACCGCCCGAAGAAGGGAAGCATGTGGTGCTCGCACAGGGAGTAGAACTCGATGTCCTTGACGACCACCATCTCATCCGTGTCGCTCTCGAAGATGGCGTTGTTGACGACGTCATCGAGCGTGGTGGTGTAGCCGCTCGTCAGGAAATCCATCGCCTTGGCGACGCGGAGCGGGGTCTTCACCAGACCCTCGCGCTGAGGGTCCTCGCCCAACTCCAGGAGCATCGCTCGCACGTGGGCCTCGTATTCGGCATCGAAGACCTCATCGGGCATGGCCTCCATGCCGTCCTCGAGTGCGTAGCGGGCGGTGAGAGAGGTGATGTCTTTCGTCATGACGCGTGTCCCCTGGTCGTCGAGTCGTTCGGCGATTTCGGCCAACGTCGCGCCCCGATACACCCAATCCGGAGCGACGTCGGCGAGAGGCCTCACCAGATAGGCCCTCTCCGGTATCTCCGGATCGGGGATCTCGAGGCCGTCCGTCGCCATCGTCACGCCCTCGACCATGGCCAGGTCGAGGTCGATCGTTCGGGGAGCGTAGCGATCCTCGGTGCGTACCCGGCCCAGATCGGCCTCCAGGGACCGAAGCTCCTCCCGGATGCGCGGCGGTTCGAGGCCGGTGCGCACCCTCACTGCTGCGTTGATGAACGGGGGCCGGGGCTCGGGCCCGACTGCCTCGCTCTGATAGAAGCGGCTCACTGCGTCCACCGTGATACGCGGGTGAGCGCACAGGCAGCGCACCGCCCGAGCCACGTTGGTCTCGGGCTCGATATTGGACCCGATCGCGATGAGCGCCCTGTTCAGGACCGCTTCCTCCGGATCGTCACGCCGACCGACGCCGCAAATCGCAGCGCCCCCGGCTTCTCGACCGTGACTTCGACTTCGGCCACCCGGGAATCGACCGCAAAGCACACCTCGGCGAGTTCGGCGGCGAGACGCTCGACCAACATCGGCTCTCCACCCTCGATGTGATCCACCATCGCCTTGGTGATCGTGCGGTAATTGACGGCGTCGGAGATATCGTCGCTGTCCGCTGCCGCAGCCAGATCGGCCCAGAGGGTGGCGTTGACGAGGATGTCCTGACGATTCACCCGCTCATCGGGCTTGATGCCCACGATGCCGCGCACGAGCAGATCGCGAATGTGGATCTGGTCCATGGGCGCACCTTACCGACGGCCCGACGATTACCTCAGATGGGCCCCGCCGTCGAGACGAATGATCTCACCGGTGATGAAATCGCTGTGCAGCAAGAACAACACCGCATCGGCGACGACCTCGGCGCCGCCGATTCGCTCCAAGGGGATCTCCATGGCGAGCGCCTTGAGGTAGGCCGAATCCTTGCCCGGAGGGGGAAGCATCGCACCGAGCGCCACACCGTTCACCCTGATCCTGGGAGCAAGTGCCTCCGCCGCCGTCTGCGTGAAGACGTCGAGCGCACCCTTGGCGACCGTGTAGGAGAAGTGGTCGGGGTAGGGACGTTCGACCCGCCAGTCGGTCACATTCACCACCGCCCCCTCCCCATCGGAGGGCATCGCCCGGGCGAACGCCTGGGTGAGAAACACCGGTGCTTCCAGGTTCACCGCCAGCGTCCGCCGCCAATCCTCGGGGGAAACATCGAGCAGGGTGTCGTCGGGAAAGATCGCCGCACTGTTGACGAGCACCCGCAAGGGAGCGAGCTCCTCAGCGGCCGCGATCACCGTTTCGGCGGCGGCCGGATCGGCCACGTCGACACCGACGAGCCCCACCTTCGACCCGAGGGCCTCGGCCTCGCCCGCCACCTCTTCCGCCGCCGCCGAAGAGCGGTGGTAATGCAGGAGCAAATCGCATCCGGCCCGGGCCAAAGCCAGGCTGATCGCCTTGCCGACACGCCTTGCACCGCCGGTGACGAGGGCCGTCGTGCCTACGAGATCCATGGTCGGCGAGCGTAGTCGTCCCTCCTTCGGAAGCGATCGAACGAAGCAAGGAACCGACTACCGTTCCCAGCGTGTCGAGGAACCCCGACCCGAAGCACGGCCGGTGGGTCTTGCCGCTCATCATCGGCGTCATGGTCGTGCTCACCTACACGTTCGTGAGCTCTCTCGACCCGTCGACCGACGTCGACGGGCCGGAGGACGGTCGCGATGATCCGCCGTTCCCCACCACTCCGACGTCGTCGACGACGACCCTCCCGGCCGAGTTCTCGTCGTTCCTGGTCACCCTCGACGTCTTCGAGGCTCAGGCGACCTCCTTCGAGGACGAGGTCGACCGGATCAATCAGGCCTGGGAGGCCCGATCCATCACCTTCCAGGATGCACGCAACGAACTTGTCGACCTCCAGGCCACCGTCGCCCTGTGGGAGGAGGAAGTCGCCGAAGCTTCCGACGTGCCGGCTCAGCTCGCCGAATCCCACGTTGCCCTCGTCATCGCTTCGGGAGACCTCGCCGCCGCGATCGAGGACATCGTGCTCGGCTTGGAGGCTCCCGACGACGGGACCCTGCGTCGTGTCGCCGTCGAGCAGTTCCGGGCGGAGATCACCGAGGTGCTGGATGCCATCGACGGCATCCGCGACACCGCCGCCGAGAACTCCGACCCCGGTTCGGTAGACGAAACCGGCACTGCCTCCGGTGACGCCGGCCCGGTCCCGATCCCCGGCGAGGGCCGCGAGTCGGCTTTCGGTCTCGTCGCACCGCCGGCCGCGTACGAGGGCCACGCGCCCTCCCCGGGTTCGGTGACGGCGGGATCGCACCGGTGACCGGCCCTGCGGGGCGTCTTTCCGCAATTCTGTCGCTCGGCCTGTTTGCCGCGACCCCAGGTCTCGGGGCCTCCGAGCGGCCGTCTCCGGCAGGCACCATCGATCTCGCGACCGCCAACCGGATCGTTGGTGACTACGCGCGACGGGTCCTCTCCCAACTGCCTCGAGACTGGCGTAGGCAAGAGGAGAAGAGGTGGCGCGACCACCCACCGCACCTCGACCCTGGTGGGATCTATCAGCTCAGCGGGCCCACCAGCCGCGTCGCCTTCGAGCACGATGCCGAGAATCAACGGCTGCTCTGCTGGGCCGTGATCCACAAGATGCGGCGCGAGTATCCGCTCATAGGCTTGACCCGCGAGGAGATCCTCACCGCCCTCGAGCACGCGGCGGCGGGAGTGACCACCGGCGGCGGTGAGGTGGCCTACGAACCGGTCTCCGATGGCTTCTTCCTGGTGCGCGCCTACGACCACCCGCCGAGGAATACCCGTCGGATGGCGAGGGAACTCGATCGGCTGACCGCGGCGGCAGGCAAGTGGACCCGAAAACACTACCTCCGTGCGGTACTGGGTCACGCGGACACCTTGAGGCCACCGGCGAGTGCCAAGGCTCGGGATGGCGATTTCGAGGTGACCCTCGTCTTGACGCCCGACGTCCGCTACCACGAGCTCTGGCACCGACCCCCGGGAGCGGTCCAGCCGCAGCTCGTCTCACGTCCGGATTACCGGCGGGGACAGGAGGTCTGGGCCATGGCTCTCTTCTCCGGGGCCACCGCGGACGACGACGGTCTGGCGCGTTTCGAGGCGCAATACTCGTTCGTGTACCCGAACGGGGAGGAGGCGGGGTCGAAGGTCCTCATGTTCTGGGACGGTCCACCGCCACCCGCCGGCCACCTGCAGATGGTCGAGGAGCGGGCCGCGATCGAACTCGGCCCCGACAAGTCGCTCGGCGACTACCTGGCACGGGTCAAGGTGTGCAACGTCACGACAAAGCGCTGCGTAACGGCGGAGACCCCATTTCGCGTTCTCGCCGAACCGGGCTCGTAGCTTCGTAGACGGGCCCGGTCGCCCCGGCATCGGGAGACCCTGTCTCGAACCCCAGGGGTCCGCCGGGCGCTCTGCACGAAGCGCTGCAACACGAGGTCTCTTGGCGGCGGTCGGTTCTAGATGTCGTAGTAGAGCTTGAACTCGTAGGGATGGGGGCGCAGTCGCACCTCGTCGACTTCGGCCGACCGCTTGTAGGCGATCCAATCTGCGATCAGGCCTTCGGTGAAGACACCTCCCGCCAGGAGGAACTCGTGATCCTGCTCCAGCGCCAGAAGACTCTCCTCCAGCGATCCGGGGACCGAAGGCACCTGAGCCAGTTCCTCCGGGGGCAGGTCGTAGAGATCCTTGTCGACCGGAGCGCCCGGATCGATCTGATTGGCGATCCCATCCAGTCCCGCCATCAACATGGCGGCGAAGGCCAGGTAGGGAT
This sequence comes from Acidimicrobiia bacterium, assembly GCA_041551965.1. Lineage (GTDB taxonomy): Bacteria > Actinomycetota > Acidimicrobiia > Spongiisociales > UBA11373 > JBFELU01. The sequence goes on along the minus strand of JBFELU010000050.1, from coordinate 7,271 downwards.
TCGCCGACGGATCCGGGCACCGGAACTCGAGCCGCTTGGCGGCCGGCTTCTGCGAGTAGACCGGCACCCGCACCGCCGCCGACCGGTTGCGCTGGCTGTACACCAGATTGACCGGAGCCTCGTACCCGGGCACCAGGCGTCGATATGAGTTGGTGGTCGGTGCGGCGAACGCCAGCACCGCGCCGGCATGCTTGAGCAGCCCACCCACGTAGTACCGGGCCATGTCGGAGAGCCCGGCGTACCCGGACTCGTCGTAGAACAGCGGCTTGCCGTCCAGCCACAGGCTCTGGTGCGTGTGCATTCCCGAGCCGTTGTCCTGGTAGATCGGCTTGGGCATGAAGGTCACCGTCTTGCCGTGCTCCCAGGCCACGTTCTTCACGATGTACTTGAAGAGGGTCACCTGATCGGCGACCTGCAGCAGCGGGCCGTACTTGATATCGATCTCGGCCTGGCCGGCCGTCCCGACCTCGTGGTGGTGCACCTCCACCTCGATGCCGGCCTCGGTGAGGCGTTTGGTCATCTCCGACCGCAGGTCCTGATAGTGGTCCGTCGGGGGTACCGGGAAGTACCCCTCCTTGAAGCGGGGCTTGTAGGCCAGGTTGCCGCCCGGCTCGTCGGCACCGCTGTTCCAGGCTCCCTCGACCGAGTCGACTTCGTAGAAGGCGGAGTTCTGGTTCTGGTCGAACCGCGCCGAGTCGAAGACGTAGAACTCGGCCTCTGGACCCCAGTAGGAGGCATCGGCGAGGCCGGTGCTGCGCAGGTAGTTCTCCGCCTTCTGAGCGACGAACCGGGGATCCTTCTCGTAGGGCTGGCCGGTGAGGGGGTCCTTGACCCAGCAGTAGACGATCAGGGTCTTGAGGTCGCGGAAGGGATCGTCGACGGCCGTGTCCGGGTCGGGCATCAGGATCATGTCCGACTCCTGGATCTCCTGAAACCCGCGGATCGAGGATCCGTCGAACCCGTATCCCTCCTCGAAGCCGTCCTCGGTCAGCTGCGACGACGGGATCGTGAAGTGCTGGACCTGTCCCGGCAGATCACAGAACCGAAGATCGACGAACTCGTAGCCGCCATCGGCGACCATGGCGAGGACGTCCTTTGGTGACGCCATGGTGGTGGTACTCCTTGATAGTGCGCCGCGAGTTGTACCGCCGTGGCGTTACCGGCCGATTGCCCCAATGTGAACAGTGTGTTTCGCAGGGGCGACCCCCCTTCCCGGTCCGGGCGGCCTCCCGTACCATGAGTCGCCGGAGGTCATATGGCGAAACAAGAGGACTACGTCCTTCGCACCGTCGAGGAGCGGGGGATCCGCTTCATCCGACTCTGGTTCACCGACGTCCTGGGCTTCCTCAAGTCCTTTGCGATCACCCCGGCCGAGCTGGAGACCGCCTTCGAAGAAGGCATGCAGTTCGATGGCTCCGCCATCGACGGCTTCTCCCGGGTGCAGGAAGCAGACATGCTGGCCCGCCCCGATCCCACCACGTTCCAGATCCTGCCCTGGAAGGGGGAACACGCCGGCGTCGCCCGGATGTTCTGCAACATCGTCACTCCCGACGGCGAGCCGTTCGAGGGTGACCCCCGCTCCGTGCTGATGCGCAACCTGGAGCGGGCGGCCGATCTGGGCTTCTCGTTCTACGTCGGGCCCGAGGTGGAATACTTCTACTTCCGCAATTCGGGCCCCGAACCGGAAGTGCTCGATCAGGGGGGCTACTTCGATCTCACTCCTCTCGACGTGGCCCAGGAGTACCGCCGCCGCACGATCATGGTGCTGGAGAGTCTCGGGATCCCGGTCGAGCTCTCCCACCACGAGGTGGCGCCCAGCCAGCACGAACTCGATCTCCGCTACACCGACGCGCTCACGATGGCCGACACGCTCATGACCACCCGTCTCGCGGTCAAGGAAGTGGCCTTGGAGAACGGGATCTACGCCACCTTCATGCCCAAGCCCCTGGAAGGCCACGACGGCACCGCCCTCCACCTGCATCTCTCGCTGTTCGAAGGCGACAAGAACGCCTTCCACCAAGCGGGGGGCGAGTACGGGCTCTCCAAGGTGGCACGGGGATTCATCGCAGGGCTCCTCACTCACGCTCCCGAGATCACCGCCGTGACCAACCAGTGGGTGAACTCCTACAAGCGGCTCGTCGACGGCTTCGAGGCCCCGGTATTCATCACGTGGGCCCGCAACAACCAGTCCGCCTTGGTACGGATCCCGACCCCCAAGAAGGGCAAGCCGACGAGCACCCGCATCGAATATCGGTCCCCCGATCCCGCCTGCAATCCCTACCTGGCGTTCTCGGTGATCCTGGCGGCCGGTCTGAGCGGCATCGAGAACGACTTCGAGTTGCCTCCGGAAACCACCACCAACATCAACACGCTGACGACCGAGGAGCGCGTCGCAGCCGGGGTCACCCGGCTCCCCGGGACGCTCGCTCAGGCCCTCGATGCGATGGAGCGTTCGGAACTGGTCGCCGGAGCGCTGGGGGAGCACGTGTTCGAGTGGTTCCTGCGGAACAAGCGCAAGGAATGGGAGCGTTACCAGCGCCATGTTTCCCGCTACGAGCTGATCGAGTACCTTCCCGTTCTCTGATGTTCGTCGCAGTCCATCCCGCCGAGCCGACCGTCACCCTCACGGATCGTCTGATCGAGGCCGGCTTCCGTCCGGTCCCGGTGGCCGACACGTCCGAGGTAGCGGACCGCGAGCCCGCCGGAGGGTGGACGGCGCTCGTCGTCGAACTCGGCGACGACCCCGAGACCGGTCTCGCCCTCGCCCGCCGGTGCAAGCGGTCGCTGGGAATCCCGAGCCTGATCGTCGCCACCCGCCTGCAAACGGCACTGCTCGACGACACCGATGATTTCGACGACTTCGTGCTCAGCCCCATCGACCGCGACGAGCTGGCCCTCCGCCTTCGCCGGCTCAACACCGCGGCCGTCGATGCGGACGAGACCATCACCTTCAAGGACTTGACCCTCGATCTCGCCACCTATCAGGCCACTCTGGGGGACGTGCCCATCGATCTCACGTTCATGGAGTACGAGTTGCTCCATTTCTTCGTGGCCCACCAGGGCCGGGTGTGGAGCCGGGAGCAGCTGCTGGAGCGGGTCTGGGGCTACGACTACTTCGGCGGTGCCCGCACCGTCGACGTCCACGTGCGCCGGCTGCGGGCCAAGCTCGGTGAGGAGCGCGCCGGGTGGATCACGACGGTCCGATCCGTGGGCTACCGATTTGGCTGAGGATCCTGCTCCGCCGGCCGTCTCCATCGTCCTACCCGTCCTCGACGCAGCCACCACCGTGGTCGCATCGATCCGGAGCGCGCTCGACCAGGATTACGCCGGACCGCTCGATGTGGTGGTTGCCCACGGACCCAGCCGTGACGGCACCGCCGAGGTTCTCGCCCAATTCGCCGGTGAACCCCGGGTCACGGTGATCGACAACCCCAGCGGGGGCACTGCGGCGGGTCTCAATCTGGCGATCGCCGCCTCATCGGGCGCGGTCGTGGCTCGTTGCGACGCTCACGCCGTCCTCCCGCCCGGCTACGTGGCGCGCGCCGTCGCCGTGCTCGCCGAGACCGGTGCCGACAACGTGGGCGGGGTGCAGGCGGCCGAGGGCGAGACCACGCTCCAACGGGCCATCGCCGTGGCACAGACCACCCCACTCGGCGTGGGTGATGCCCGATATCGGACGGGAGGACGGGCCGGGCCGACCGACACCGTCTATCTCGGGGTATTTCGGAGGACCTCGCTGGAGCGGGCCGGAGGATTCGACGAGAGCCTGGCGCGAAGCCAGGATGCCGAGCTCAACTACCGGCTACGAGCCGCCGGGGGCGTCGTCCACTTCGATCCCGAGCTCCAAGTCGCCTACCGCCCGCGCCGGTCGCTGCGCGCGCTGTGGCGCCAGTACTTCGGCTACGGACGCTGGAAGCGGGCGGTGGTACGGAAACATCCCCGGGCTCTGCGGTGGCGCCAGCTGGTGCCACCGGTCTTCGTGATCGGCCTGATCGGTTCGGCGGCGCTGCTACTCACTCCCTGGCGATGGGCCGCCGTCGTCGTCCCCGGTGCCTATCTGCTGGCAGTCTTCGGAACCACGATCGCGGGGTGGGTGCGACGACGCAGTCGTGCTGCTCTCCTGCTTCCCCTCGTCCTCCCCGTGATGCACCTCGCCTGGGGCCTGGGCTTCCTGATCGGGCCACCACGACGCTGAGATCGCCGCCGTACGATTCCGAGATGCAAGCCCCGACGGCGTTGGTGCTCGCTCTCGCTCTCGTGCTCGCCGCCTGCTCGGACACGGCAACGAGCCCGCCGACGGTTCTCGCGACATCGTCCCCGACCTCCACCACCGCAGGGAACGCGGAGGAGCTCGGGGACCGGCCGACGCCCGCAACCATCGTGGCGGACCATCTGTCCCCACCCACCGAATCCCCCCACGGGCCCCTACCCACTTTCAACGAGTCACCCGGCTGCCACGCGCCGCAAGGGATTCGCGGCCCCTATGCCGACTCCGAGGGCGACGTCCCCGACACCCAGGTCCTGGGTGGCCCGTGGGCCGAGTTCTTTGGCCGTGACATGGCCGAGGTCCGCGATCACCTCGTCGCAATGCAGCTCCCCAATGCCGACCCGCTGCCGCCCGTCACCGTCTTCGTCCACGATCGAGTGGCTCCGGCGCTTCAAGCCGTTATCGAGAACCTGGAGCAGGAGAAGTCGGCCGGAAGGTCGTATCCACTCGACCCCGCGTCCGTCTTCAGCTTCCGTCCCGCCACCGTGCCACCAAATCGCTACCTGTCGTTCCACGCCATCGGGGCCGCCATCGACGTCAACGCCGACACGAATCCGTACCGAGAAGACAACGTCCTGATCACCGACATGCCGGCGTGGTTCGTGGATGCGTGGGTTCGAGCCGGGTGGTGCTGGGGAGGTAGCTGGCAGCAGATCAAGGATCCCATGCACTTCTCCTGGATGGGTCCGCTCCACACGCCCGAGTACCCGATGCCCGAGCCGATCCCGCCCCGGACACCGGCCGGGAGCTTCACCCGGTCGGTTCGGTTCGGGACCGGCCTCGGCCCGGCCGGCGACGGCTCCCGACAGTTCGCCGTGGACATGGATCGCGACGGTGCCCCCGACGGGGTGCGGCTCGTCACGGCGGGCCCGGACGGGGGCGTCACCATCACGACGGCCGGGGCGATCCATCGGTTCAACACGTGCACCACGACCGGACCGACCCCGCACGGCCCCGATCCGTCGTACCCGGCGGCCTTCGCCGACGCCACCGGGGATGGGCGACCCGACCTGTGGGAGTTGGCTCCCGGCAACGGCGACATCGTTGTCACCATCTACACGTTCATCTCGGAGTTCACCCGCCATCTCCCGACCCGCCTCACCGAAGGGGTGGGCGCCGATGCGAGATTGCTCCTCGCCGATCACGATCGCGACGGGATCAGCGACCTCTACATCGTGGTGCCGGGATCACCGACCACCATCGAGATCCGGCTCGGTCCCGACCTGGAGCCCTCGGTCCCCATCGTGGTGCCCCTCGACGGGGACCCCGGCTGGCGCTACGCGCTGGGCCGCCGCGACGCGGACTGGATTCCCGATCTCTACGCACTCGGACCCGGCGATCCTGCCACGCTGTTCATCCTGGCGGGGGGCGATGGTTTTGCACTCTCGGAGACGCTGACGACGGCCATCGGTGTTCACAACGACGGGCCCCACCCGGCCGATCTCGACGGAGACGGCTGGGAGGACCTGCTCTTCATGGATCGGGATGGATCAATCACGGTGTACTTGGGCGGCGATCGCGACGGAACGCCCGACGCCGACCTCACGGCGTGGCTCCTGAATCAGCGGGCCATCCCGTGGGAGCACGGGTCCGGCTGTCCCGTCGACCACGGCCCTTATCGCTAACCGTCTGCCCGTCGAAACCCCAGGTCGTCCATCAGTCGGCCGAACTGTTCCAGGTCCAACGACTGAGGCCCGTCGCTGAGTGCGCTGGACGGATCCGGATGGACCTCGACCATGATGCCGTGGGCCCCGATGGCGGCTCCGGCGACGGCGAGGGGCGGCACCAGCGAGCGCTCCCCGGCCGCATGCGACGGATCGACGATCACCGGAAGATGGGTGCGGCCGCGCAACACGGGAACCGCGCTCAGGTCGAGGGTGTTGCGGGTCGAGGTCTCGAAGGTCCGGATCCCCCGTTCGCACAGGAAGACCTGCTGGTTCCCTTCGGCCAGGATGTACTCGGCCGCCTGGAGCAACTCGTCGAGCGACGAACTCATGCCCCGCTTCAGCATCACCGGGCGGTGGGCCCGACCCACCGCCGCGAGCAGGGCGAAGTTCTGCATGTTCCTGGTGCCGATCTGCAGCACATCGGCCTTGGCGGCAACGGCGGGAACGTCCTCCGGAGCGAGCACTTCGGTCACGATGGGGAGGCCGAACGCCTTGCCGGCCTCGACCAGCATCTCCAGACCCTCGAACCCGAGACCCTGGAAGCTGTAGGGCGAGGTGCGAGGCTTGAAGCAGCCACCCCGGAGCAAGCGGCCGCCGGACTCCTTGACCGCCTGGGCGGTCGTCATGATCTGGTCCCACGACTCCACCGAGCAGGGCCCGGCGATCACCACCAGATCGTCCTCCCCGAGCCGGACGTTGCCCACCTCGATGACGGTGTTGTGACGCTTGTGCCCCCGGCTCCCGAGCCGGTACCCGGGGGGGATCTCACCGGAGTGGGCCTCGATCAGCTCTTTGACCGGTTTCCGGCGGGGACCCGGCGGGGCCGCCTCCGGGCGCGGCCTGAGATCCCGGGAGGGATAGCTGCCCAGCACCTTGAGGAAGTGGGTGTGGGTGGTGAGCGTTTCGAGCATCGCCGCCACTTCGGGGTCGTCCACCGATCCGGCGAAGTCCAAGTAGAAGAGCTCATCGGTGGGGTTGGAGGGAATCGGCCGCGATTCGAGCTTCACCAGGTTGATGTCGGCGCGGGTGAACACCTCCAGGGCGTCCATGAGCGCCCCAGGATGGTTGCCCACGGTCATCACGATGGAGGTCTTGGCCGGGACACCGGGGGGAATCTCTGCCGGCTGCGACGAGACGACCACGAAGCGGGTGAAGTTCTCGCCCCGGTTGGCAATCCCGCTTCGCAGCACCTCGAGCCCGTAGAGCCGGCCGGCCTCCTCGCTGGCGATCGCCGCCAGCGTCGGATCACCGAGCGCCGCAATCTTCTTCCCCGACAGCGCCGTGTCACCGAAGATCACCACCTCGCAATGCTCGAGGCCGGCCAGGAAGTCGGAGCA
>JBFELU010000049.1:0-20006 GCA_041551965.1 Acidimicrobiia bacterium | reverse complement strand
GACCGAGATCGAGGCCCCGATCCGCAGCCGCGGCCACCAGCGCGGGCAGATCCTTGGGCAAGCAGGATCCCCCGTACCCGGGCCCGGGCCGGAAGTAGTGGTGGCCGATCCGACGGTCGAAGCCGACGGCCTGCAGCACATCCTCGACGTCGGCACCGAAGGTCGCTGCCAGCCGGGCCACGGTGTTGACGAAGCTGATCCGGGTCGCCAGGTAGGCGTTGGCGGCGTACTTGGCCAGCTCCGCCGAGGCCGGATCGGTCCGCACCACCGGCGCTTCGAACGGGAGGTGCAGCTCGGCCACCAACTCGACGGCGGCCGGATCGGTGCCGCCCACCACCACCCTCGCCGGTTCCAGCACGTCGGCAACCGCCCGACCCTCCTGAAGGAACTCGGGGTTGATCACCAGGGGGCACTCGCACCCTTCCTCCTCCAGGATCTCCGAGATCTTCTGCCACGAACCGGGGGGAACCGACGACTTCACGACGATGGGGGTAGGCGGGGCGATGACGGAGACGATCGACCGGATCGCGGCTTGGACCAGCGAAAGATCGGCCGCACCCTTCTCACCCGGAGGGGTGGGCACGGCGATGAAGACCGCGGCAGCGCCTGCGGCGGCCTCGGCGTTGTCGCCGTGCACGGTCAGGGTGCCGTCGGCCAGCGCCGCAGCGACGATGTCGGTGAGCCCCTCTTCGCTGAAGGGAACCCGTCCCGACCCGAGGAGAGCGAGGCGTTCCGGATCGGCCTCACCGATACGGACCGGACGACCGTGGTGAGCGAAGCCGACGGCGGTGACGAGCCCAACGTGGCCGGCGCCGATGACGGCTATGGGTCTCGCGGCGGCCTCAGGCGGGGGCATCGAGACCGACGATAACGACGACATCCACCCCGGAGGGTGTACTGCCGACGACCGCCTCCCCGTAGCCGAGGTAGTCGACGATCGCCTCGGCGAAGGAGAGAGCCGAGGGGCGGGCCACCACCTGCGTGGTCGCATAGTCCTCGCGCCCCGAGTTCGAAGTGCCGGCGATCACGTACCCGGCACCTTCGAGTATGGCCGCCATCGAGGTGGCGGCTCCCTCCCGACCGTTGCCGTTCTCCACCTGCACGGATGCGGTTCCGACCACCGTGTCGCTGAACGGCTCCCCGTCGCGGAAGGCGGCGAGCGCCTGGGTCGCCTCGGGCTCGACCGGGATCACGTACGAGACCCCGCCCTCCTCGAAGATCTGCACCGGGAGGGTCAGGGAGTCGATGTCGCGGGTGGTGACGTTCCTCAGCTCCCAACCCAGCTGGATGATGTCGTCCTCGTCGAAGGCCTCGTCCGTGATCACGAACTGGCCCACCGCCTCCACCAGGCTGCTGAATCCGCCGAGTGAGGTGGGAACCTCGAGCTGAGTGAACATCGCCATCAGCAGGTCGCGCTGGCGGCCGGTTCGTCCGATGTCGCTGGCGTCGATGTAGACCCATTGCCCGTCGATGAATTCCTGATAGGACCTCGATCGGGCAAGGGCCAAAGCCTGCTTGCCGTCGAGGGTCTGCTTCCCCGCCCCGACGTCGAAGCCCGACTTCTGGTCCCGGGCCGGGTGCGGGAACGTCATTTCGATCCCACCCAGTTCATCCACGATGCGGGCGAACCCCTCGAAATTGACCTGGAGGTAGTGATGGATCGGGAGCCCGGCGAACCCGGTGACGGCATCGACGATATCCCCGGCCCCCTCGTTGAATGCGGCGTTGATGCGCATCACCCGATCATCGATCTCGACCCGAAGATCGCGAGGCAGGCTGATCATCTGGACCCGATTCTCACCGGGGAGGACCTTGAGAAGGATGATCACGTCGGCACGTTGCCCCGGGAAGCTGCCGAGGTTGGTGAAATCCTCGGGGATGCCCTCCCGGCTGTCGCTCCCGATCAGCAGGAACGTGCGCGGGTCGTCCAGGTCGCTCGGAATCTCGGCGAGGTCGAGCTCATCGGCCGGCACCGTGGAGATGGCGCCGGTCACCTGGCGGGCGGCCAGCCACACCGCCGCCAAGCCGCCGAAGATGCCCACGTTGGCGACGATCAGGAAGCCGATCAGCACGCGACGGACCCACGGACGGGAGCGCTGCTGGGGCGCGGGTGGGGGTGCGGGGGGAGGAGCCGTCATGAACCGGGCGGATTGTAGGCAAGGATCCGTCCACAGTGGTCAGTCGGCACCGAGGAACCGAAGCACCCGCGCAAAGGCATCCTCCGCCACTTCGGGGAGATAGGAGTCCGAACCCTCGTCGAAGAATCCCCGGCCCGCGCCCGGGTAGATGATCCACTCCCCCGTCTCCGAGCCGAGTGCCCTGACCTCATCGACTGAAGCCTGGTCGTCCTCGGCGCCGTAGAGGCCGAGCAGCGGCCGGGCCAGGCCAATGAGACTCCTCGCCGGGGCCTCGGGGTCCTCGGCCGAGCCGACGGGAGCGCCCATCACGACCACCCTTGTCGCGAATGAGGGGACACCCCTGAGGGCGAGGGCCCCGGCCGAGCCGATCCCGAGCACCGCTGCTCCGGCGGGTGCGCCCCAACCGGAGCCGACGGCGAAGCCGAAAACTTCGTCGAGATCGGACGCAACCCGCGCCGGCTCCGGCCCGTCGGGGCCTCGACTCCGGAAGAGATCGGGGCACACCACCCCGAGCCCATGACGGGCCAGCCGCCGACACATTGCCTTGATCGACGGGGTAATGGCGTCGTGGGCCACGACCACGACCCGATGGCGCCCACCCACGTCGGGGCGAGCCAGGTACACGGGAAGGGGGCGAACGGTCGGCACGGCCGTGGAGCCGTAGAGGATGACGTTGCGCCCTTCGCCCTTCAGCACGCTCATGACGACGCGGAAGGGTAGCGAGCCCTCATCGCACCGAGCGGACCTCGCCGGACCGCAGCTCGATCCGCCCACCGTCGACGATGAGCGCCCCGTCGGGCCCGATCCCGGTGGCCACACCGCGGCCCCCCGGTTCCCAGGTGATCTCCTCACCGAGGGTGCTGCAGCAAGCGACGTACTCGTCGCGGCCCCAGGCGTCCGGTCCGGCGCCGACGCGGTCCAGCAGTCGGGAAGCCCAGGTGTGGGCCATCAGCGGAGCCGCCTCCCCTCCGGGGTCCTCGGCGAACAAGGCCCCGGCCCCCTCGATCGGATCCGGCCACCAGAGGTTCACGCCGAGCCCCATGATGGCCAGGTCCCCGGACGCCTCGGCGAGGATGCCGCCCACCTTGGCGCGGCTGAGGAGCAGGTCGTTGGGCCACTTGAGGGAGACGTCGGATCCGATGGCATCCCGGGCGGCGAGCCCGGCGACCAACGGCAGGAGACCCCAGCGGTCCGGAGGCCAGCCGGGTTCCACCGCCACCGAAGCGGCAAGGGCCCGGGGTGCATGGATCCACTCCCGGCCCGACCGGCCCCGGCCGGATTGCTGGACCCGGGCGATCACCAGCACGGGCGCACCCTCGAAGCGAGCCGCCGCCTCGTCCTGGGTGGACGCCGCGGAGGCCAAGTCGATCACCACGTAAGGTGTAGCCATCGGCTCCATTTGCGAGTCGAACGATTACCGACACTAATGAGGAATCCGTGAGCACCGAGGAGCAGATCGAGCGCCTCCGGCAACTGCGCGACGAGGCGGAGCACGCCGGTAGCCAGCGCGCCGTCGACAAGCAGCACGAGGCCGGCAAGCTGACGGCCCGGGAGCGCATCGAAGCCCTCCTCGACAAGGGCTCCTTCGTCGAGCTCGACATGTTCGCCCGTCACCGGGCCCAAGGATTCGGGATCGAGGACCGCCGGCCCGCCGGAGATGCGGTGGTGACCGGCTGGGGCACCGTGGACGGCCGCACCGTGTTCGTGTTCGCCGAGGACTTCACGGTGTTCGGGGGCAGCCTCGGCGAGGTGGTGGGCGACAAGATCGTCAAGGTCATGGATCTGGCGATGAACACCGGAGCCCCGCTGATCGGCCTCAAGGACTCCGGCGGCGCACGCATCCAGGAGGGCGTGCTCTCACTCGACGCATACGGGCACATCTTCGCCCGCAACGTGAGGGCCTCGGGGGTGATCCCCCAGATCTCGGTCATCATGGGCCCCTGCGCCGGTGGCGCGGTGTATTCGCCGGCGATGACCGACTTCGTCTACCAGGTGACCGGTACCAGCCACCTCTTCATCACCGGGCCCGATGTGATCCGTGAGGTGACCGGTGAGGAGGTCACCTTCGAGGAGCTGGGCGGCGCCAAGCCGCACGGAACGGTGTCGGGAGTGACCCATTTCATGTCGAGCGACGGGCGCCACGCCCTCGAGGAGGTCCGCTACCTGCTGTCCTTCCTCCCCCAGAACAACATGGAGGCGCCGCCGTTCTTCACGCCGACCGACGACCCCGACCGCATGGAAGAGGCCCTCACCGAGATCATCCCCGATTCCCCCAACCACCCCTACGACATGGTGGAGCTCATCGAGATGGTGGTCGACGACGGGGAGTTCTACGAGGTCCACCAACACTTCGCCCGCAACATCGTGGTGGGTTTCGCCCGGCTCGACGGCTACACGGTGGGGGTGGTCGGCAATCAGCCTGCGGTCCTGGCCGGGACACTCGACATCGACGCCTCGACCAAGGGGGCCCGATTCGTCAGGTTCTGTGACGCGTTCAACATCCCGATCGTCACCTTCGTGGACGTGCCCGGCTTCCTGCCCGGCGTCGATCAGGAGCACGGCGGGATCATCCGCCACGGCGCCAAACTCCTCTACGCCTACTGCGAGGCCACGGTCCCCCGCATCACGGTGATCACCCGCAAGGCCTACGGGGGCGCCTACGTCGTCATGAATTCCCGCTCGGTGGGATCCGACATCTCCTTTGCGTGGCCCACCGCTCAGATCGCGGTGATGGGAGCGCGGGGAGCGGTCAACATCATCCACCGGCGCACGATCGCCGAAGCCGACGACGCCGACTCCCGCCGGACCGAGCTGATCACCGAGTACGAGGACACGTTCTCCAACCCGTACATCGCCGCCGAACGGGGTCTCATCGACGAGGTGATCGAGCCCCGCGAGACCCGGCCCCGACTCATCCAGGCCTTCGACATGCTGCGTACCAAGCGCACCCAGTTGCCCCCGAAGAAGCACGGCAACATCCCGCTCTAGCGGAGCCGCCGGGCGTCCTCTCCTTGTGAATCGATGAGCATGCACACCGGGAGCACCCTGGCTACCCTCCCGCCGATGCGGATCCCCCGAACCCTCGCTTACGTCCTTTCCAACACCCTGATCGCCGCCGTACTGGTGGGCCCGGCGGCCCTCCCTGCGGCCGCGGCCACCCTCACGGTCGACCAGGCGAACGCCGCCTGCAATGCGGCCGGTCCGGTGTATTGCACCGTTCAGGACGCCATCAATGGGGCCTCTGCTGGGGACACCATCAACATCTCCGCCGGCACCTACGCCGGGCAGGTCACCATCGACCGGAACCTGACCTTGCGGGGGTCCGGGAAGAGTGCGACCACCCTGGTTCAGGGCGGAACCACAGTGGTGACCGTCCAAGCCGGGGTCACCGCATCGATCTTCGATCTCAAGATCACCGGAGGGATCAACGCCACCCAAGGGGGCGGGATCCACAACGAGGGAACCCTCAACCTCAGCGACGTCGAGGTTTCTCAGAACTTCTCTCTCGACAACGGCGGCGGAATCTGGACCAGCGGCACCCTGCGCATGCGTCGCGTCGACGTCCTGAGCAACGGCGCGGACACCGCGCTGGCTCCGAACGGTGCCGGCGGCGGCCTGTACGTGGCGGCGGGCGCCAACGCGACGATCGTCGACTCCCGCTTCGAGGACAACGGAGCCCGCGCCGGCGGCGGGATCAGCAACCACGGCACGACCACGATCCGCGGCACCACGATCCACGACAACTACACCCCACTGGCATTTACGGGTCTCGGTCCGGCCGGCGCCGGCATCACCAACCAGCTGACAGGGGATCTGTTCATCGAGAATTCCACCATCAGCGCCAACCAATCCGACGGGTTCGGCGGCGGCCTGGTCAACGTCGGTGACACGGTGATCGCCAACTCAACGTTCTCGGGAAATGTGGCATTCACCCTCGACGCGCCACCCTCCTTCGGAGGTGGGGCCATCTTCAACTCGCAGTTGGGTTCCATCACCCTCAACAACGTGACCATCTCGGACAACCAATCGACCCTGGCCGGGGCCGGGATCTACAACGAGGGCACCGCCTTCGGCACCGGCGGTTCGATCACGATGCGCAACTCGATCGTCGCCGATCAGGCCTCCGGGTCCGACTGCGCCGGCTTTGCGATCACCTCGGCCGGGTACAACCTCGATTCCGACAACACCTGCAGCCTGACGGCGGCGACCGACCAACCGTCGGCCGCAGTGGGACTCCAACCCCTGGCCAACAACGGGGGTGGCACCGAGACCCACGCCCTGACCGCCGGCAGCCCGGCCGTGAACAACATCCCGCTGGCGGACTGCCGGGCCGACACCGACGGCGACGGGATGACCGATACCAACGTCACCAAGGACCAGCGTGGCCGCACCCGCAACCTGCCGTGCGACTCGGGCTCGTATGAGCTGATCGCCGAACTGTGCAACGGCCTGCCGGCCACCATCGTCGCCGGGCCCACCGATGTGATCATCAGCGGAACCGCCGGGAACGACGTCATCCTGGGCAACGACCTCGACAACAGGATCAATGCCGGAGACGGAGACGATGTGGTGTGCGCCGGCCGGGGCAACGACAGGGTCAAGGCGGGGAGCGGCAACGACAGGGTCTTCGGGGGCATGGGCAACGACATCATCAAGGGCCAAGCCGGCAATGACTCCTTGGACGGCGGCGCCGGTCGGGACAAGCTGTTCGACGGCGACGGCGACGACGTCACCCGGGGTGGCCGCGGCAAGGACAAGCACATCGACGGGCCGGGAACCGACGAACACGACGGCGGTCCCGGCGCCGACCTGCTCAACCTGAAGAGGAACTCGGCGGGAGCGCTCGTCGACCTGGCGGCGACCGACACCTTCACCATCGGCGGCGGCCTCATAGAGCGGGCCACCACCATCGAGTGGGCGATCGGCACCCGTTTCGACGACACGCTCATCGGTGACAATCTGAACAACCGGCTCTCGGGACTGGCGGGGGTAGACAGCCTCGTCGGCGGGGACGGCAACGATCGCCTCAACGGCGGTGCCGACGACGACACCCTCGACGGAGGCAACGGCACCGACATCCTCAACGGCGGGGCCGGAACCGGCGACTACTGCGAGGACGGCGAAACCGTCAGCAACTGCGAACTCCCCTGAGTACGGCCTCGGTGCAGTGAGCGGGGAGCCGTCTCTCTAGCATGCCGCCTATGGATTCCGTCCTCGTCGCCAATCGCGGGGAGATCGCCGTCCGGGTGACCCGGGCCGCCAAGGAGTTGGGCCTGCGCACCATCGCGGTCTACTCCGAGCTCGATCGCGATGCCCTCCACGTCGAAGTCGCCGACGAGGCATGGAACATCGGGCCCGCCCCGGCCGCCGAGTCCTACCTCAACATCGACGCCATCCTGCGGGTCGCCGCCGAGACCGACGCCGATGCTGTGCACCCCGGATACGGATTCCTGGCCGAGAACGCCACCTTCGCCCGCCGGGTGATGGAGGCGGGACTCGTCTGGGTGGGGCCGCCCCCCGATGCGATCGCCATGATGGGGGACAAGATCTCATCGCGGCGGGCGGTGGAGCAGGCGGGCGTGTCGGGAGTCCCCGGGACCCTCGATCCGCTGGAGACGATCGAGGAGGTCCGAGCAGCCGTTGCCGAGTTCGGCTACCCCATCGCCATCAAGGCGGCCCACGGGGGCGGGGGCAAGGGCCTGCGCATCGTGTACGAGGAGGAGGGTCTGGAGAAGGCGTTCGAGGGCGCCCGGCGTGAGGCCGACACCTACTTCGCCAACCCCGAGGTGTACGTCGAGCGGTTCCTCGTCAACCCCCGCCACATCGAGGCCCAGATCATCGTCGACACCCACGGCAACGCCGTGTTCCTGGGGGAACGGGACTGTTCGCTGCAGCGCCGCCACCAGAAGCTGATCGAGGAGACCCCGTCGCCGGCGATCGACGACAAGCAGCGCATGGCGCTCGGCAAGGCGTCCCTGGCGGTGGCCGAGGCCGCCGGGTACGTGAACGCCGGCACCGTCGAGTTCCTCATGGACACCGAGGGCCACTTCTACTTCTTGGAGATGAACACCCGGCTCCAGGTCGAGCACACCATCACCGAAATGGTGACCGGGGTCGACCTGGCCCGGGAACAGCTGCGGGTCGCCATGGGGGAGCCCTTGTCTTTCGACGGCGTCGAGCCGAGGGGTCATGCCATCGAATTCCGGATCAACGCCGAGGACCCGGCCCGCAATTTCCTTCCCAATCCGGGCCAGATCATCGAGTACCGCGAGCCGGGCGGATTCGGGATCCGGGTCGACAGCGGCGTCCGGGCCGGTTCCGCGATCAGCCAGTACTACGACAACCTCATCGCCAAACTGGTGGTGTGGGGCCGGGATCGCAACGAGGCGGTCGACCGGGCCAAGCGGGCCCTCGGAGAATTCACGATCACCGGCGTCTCCACCACCATCCCCTTCCATTGCCGGGCCATCACAACGGATGCGTTCTGTCAGGGCACCCATCACACCCGCACGGTGGAGGAGGAGATGGACCTCAGCGACCTCACCCAGCCGTCCGCTCCGGTGCTCCCCGAGGAAGAGGCCCTGACCGAGCGGGCGTTGACGGTCGAGGTGGGCGGGCGCCGCTACGTGGTGCGACTGTGGGCACCGGAGTTGCCCGGTGCGGCCTCGGGCACCGGCCGGCGGGCCGCCCCGCTCCGCCGACCTCCGAAGCTGTCGAAGCCGCTTCCGGCCTCCGCCGAGGAAGGCGTCATCACCGCCCCCATGCAGGGCACGATCGTCAAGGTGCACCACAAGGCCGGCGACGCCGTCGGCGTTGACGAACCGCTCTTCATCCTCGAAGCCATGAAGATGGAGAACGAGATCCGCTCCCCGGTCAACGGCGAGATCATCGACCTCCGGGTCCAGGCCGGCGACAAGGTCACGAGCGGCCAGGTACTGGCGGTCGTTCGCTAGGCGAGCGCCTCTGCCACCGCCGGGTGCACCACCTCTCCCCCGGCGATGTTGAGCGCACCGGTGAGCTTGGGGTGGTCCGGATCCCCGGCCGCCACGAACGGCACCCGGGGAGCCACCGCGGCACTGAGGGCCCGGCTTGAGGTGGCGGGGAACTGGCCCGGCACGTTGGTGACGCAGTAGTGGATGACCCCGTGTTCGACGTAGGTCGGGTCGGAATGGCTCGTCGGCTTCGCGGTCGCCACGCAGCCGCCCTGATCGATGGCCAGGTCGACGATCACCGAACCGGATCGCATTGCGGCCACGTGCTCCTCGAGGACCACGATCGGGGCCCGGGCTCCGGGAACGAGCGCGGCCCCGATGACGACGTCGGCGTTCTCGACGGCCTCGCCGACGGCCTGGGTCTCCGAACGCAACGTGGCCGAGGTGAGCCCCTCCATGTTGGCGTGCCACAGACGATCGAGATCCACGTCGATCCCGATCACCTCGGCATCGAGACCCCGGGCGCCCCGGGCGGCCATCGTGCCGGACACCCCGATGCCGATGACCACCACCTTGGCCGGCGGCACCCCGGCGGCACCGCCGATGAGGACGCCGGCCCCGTCGCCCAACAATCGGCCGGCGTGGAGGATCGAGGCCCGTCCGGCGATCTCCGACATCGGTGCAAGAAGCGGCAGATGACCCCGGTCGGTGAGCGTCTCGTAGGCGTAGGCCTCGACACCGGTATCCATGAGCGCTTTGGCCAGTTCCGGCTCGGCGGCGAGGTGGAGGTAGGTGAAGAGCTTCATCCCCGAGCGGAAGAACCCGTACTCCTCGGGGCGGGGCTCCTTCACCTTCACCACCAGGTCGGCACCCCAGGCATCGGCGGCGGTGGGCACGATGTCGGCCCCGGCCGCCACGTAATCTTCGTCGGTGAATCCGGCACCCTCTCCGGCGCTCTTCTGCACGAAGAAGGTGGCACCGGACCGCACGATGTCGGCTACCGAGGAGGGAACGAGCGACACCCGCCGTTCCTGGTCCTTGATCTCCTTGGGAACACCGACGGTGACCACGGCCCCTCCTTTGGCTCGCCGCTCGAAAGCCTATCCTATCGATCGATAGGACCGCAGGGCGCCGCCGCACCTCCCTATCGTGAGCCAACCGAATGCGAGGCTCGCCGATGACCACACCCCAGTTCTTCCCGCCGGTGAGGACCTTCTTCCAGTGCCCCCCGGTCTTCGATCTCGGGGCCCACCGCCTCGACGTCGCGCTCATGGGCGTCCCCTACGACGCCGGGGCCATGACCTCGTTCGTCCGATCCGGCACCAGCCGCGGCCCGGCGGCAGTGAGAGATCAGGCCGTCTTCGCCTACCGGGGCGGCCGCTACGACGGACCGGCCGAGCCCGGGGAGGCCTGCGCCGGGTGGTTCGACGTCGAGGAGCGGGCCGTGTACCTGGAGGGAGCCCACCTCGGCGATGTGGGGGACGTGCCGATCACCGGCGGTGACACTCACCTCAACCTGGATCGGATCACCGCGGCCGCCGCAACCCTGGCGGCCACCGATGCGGTGGTGGCCGCCGTGGGGGGCGACCACTCGATCAGCTTCCCGGTGGGCCGCGGCATGGGCCGCTACGAGCAGATCGACATCGTCCATTTCGACGCCCATCCCGACTTCACCGACGTGATCGGGGGATCCAAGTTCACCCACGGGTCGAATCTGCGGCGGCTGTCCGAGCTGCCCTTCGTCCGCAACATCACGATGGTGGGGATCCGCAACTGCGCCAAGGACGTCTACGACGAAGCGGTTGCCCGCGGCATCGGGGTCGTCACCTCCAAGGACCTGGTGACCGGCGACCCGGTCGAGATCATCCGGAAGGCGGTGCCTCCGTCGGACAACCTCTATGTGTCGATCGACAGCGACGTGCTCGACGGGGCCCTGGTGCCGGGGACCACGATGCCCGAGCCGTTCGGGATCGACTACCGCACCCTCCGAACCGCTCTCGCCGAGGTCGCCAAGAAGGGCAGGGTGCGCGGCTTCGACCTGGTCGAGATGACCGACCTCGACGGCGGCATCGGCTCGGCGCGGATCGCCTCCTGGGTGCTGGCCCACTTCGTCTCGGCGGTCGTGGAGGCGGACCGCTAAGGAATGTGCACGTACTCGGGGCCGAGATCGGCGATCATGCGGCAACCGACGAGCGACATGGTGCGGGTCACGCCCAGCTTCAGGAGCCCGAGGATGTGGTCGACTCCCTCCTCACCGGCGGCGCCCAGCGCGTAGAGATAGGGCCGGCCCGCCATGACGGCCGTCGCCCCCAGCGCCACCGCCTTGACGATGTCGGCGCCCCGCCGCACTCCCCCGTCGCAGATGATCTCGATCTGCCCCCCAACCGCCTCAGCCACCTGAGGGAGGAGCTCGACGGTGGCC
This sequence comes from Acidimicrobiia bacterium, assembly GCA_041551965.1. Classification (GTDB taxonomy): domain Bacteria; phylum Actinomycetota; class Acidimicrobiia; order Spongiisociales; family UBA11373; genus JBFELU01. Next base: position 8,514 of record JBFELU010000049.1, on the reverse strand, counting down.
GGGGCCGAATCCAACTGCCGGCCTCCGTGGTTGGAGAGGGCGATCGCTTCGACACCCTCCCGAACCGCGATCTCGGCATCCTCGACGGTCTGGATTCCCTTCAGGACGATGGGACCGTCCCACACCGACCGCAGCCACTCGATGTCCCGCCACGACAGGCTGGGGTCGAACTGGCTGTTCACGTAGTCGGCCAGGACCACCGCATCGGTGCCGTCGCCCACCTCGTCTCGGCCCTCGATATTGGCGAACACGATCGGCTCGTTGCGGACGAACCGCCACGTCCAGCCGGGGTGACGGAGGCCGTCGAAGATCGTGTCGAGGCCCAGCTTGGGGGGCAGGGTGTAGCCGCGGCGGACGTCGCGCTCCCGGCGGCCGAACACGGCGGTGTCGACGGTGAGCACGAGGGTCTCAAAACCGGCGTCGGCGGCCCGCCGGATCATCTCCGCCACCAGGCCCCGGTCCCGCCACACGTACACCTGGAACCACTTCGGCCCGTCGCTGACTGCGGCGATCTCCTCCAACGACCGGGTCCCCAGCGCCATCGACAAGGTGAAGGGGATCCCGGCCCGAGCCGCGGCCCGGGCCACCGCCAGTTCTCCCTGTGGGTCGGCGATCCGGACGAACCCGGTCGGGGCCAGCACCAAGGGAAACGCCAGCGGCTTGCCCAACAGGGTGGTGGTGGGGTCGACGTCGCTCACGTCGCGGAGCACCCGGGGCCGGAACTCGATGCGCCGGTAGAAGTCGGTGTTGCGGAACAGCGCCGACTCGTCCTCGGCGCCGCCGTCGATGTAGTCGAACACCCCGCCCGGCAGTCGCTTCTTGGCGATGACGCGCAGGTCTTCGACGTTGGCCGCTCGCGCCAGGCGCCGCTTGGTCCTGGAGAACTCGAAACGGCGGAACCGCAGCACCGAGCGCAGGGTCTTGAACATCGCCGGGCCTCCTTCTGGAGAGATGGTCCCAGGGCGACACGGTGGTGTCGAGCCACCCACCCGCTAACCTATCAGTTGATAGCCAGGCGGAGACGATGACCAACACGACCCGCACCGAAGGGACCGCCACCCGGGAACGAATCCTGGAAGCCGCGGCGATCCTGTTCGCCACTCGGGGGTACGCCGGGACCTCGACCCGCGACATCGCCCGGGAGGTGGGGATTCGCCAGCCTTCGTTGTTCCATCACTTCGAGAACAAACAGGCGATCATCGCCGAGCTGCTGGATCGGGACCTCAAGCCGGCGTTGGAGCGGATCCGCTGCTTCCGAGCCACGTCGGCGAGCCCGGCGGCACGCCTCTACGCCTACCTACTCAGCGATGCCACTGCGTTGATCGAGCTGCCGTTCGATGCCCGGGGCCTCTACACCGACGAGGTGTTTCTCGCCGAAGGACTCACCAAACAGAAGGCCCTGCGCGAGGAACTCCACGTCGAGACCGCCCGTCTCGTCGAGGAGGGCATCGCTGCCGGCGAGGTCCGCGATGTCGACCCCCACTTCGCCCAACAAGTCGTGAGCGCCATGATGATCGACACCCAGTGGCACATCGGGGCGGGGATCACCATCGATCGGTCGGAACGTCCCGCGGAAATCGCCGAGTTCATCCTCCTCGGTCTGCTGCGTCATCCCGCGGACTTCGAGCGAGTCCGCGAGGAGGGCCTGCAGTTGGCTGCCGACGAGGGCGCCGTCTGCTGACGAGCCGACGAGGCGCTAGTGCCGCAGCGCCTCGCCCATCACCTCGACGATCCGATCGACCTGCTCGTCGGTGGTCACCAGGGGCGGGCACATGGCCAGGTGGTTGGCCGGAATCGGCCTCACAATGACGCCGCCGCCCAGCATCCGATCCCGCACCGCACCGGCCTCGACACCTTCCGGCAGGGACACGGCCCACACCGCGCCCTCGCCCCGCACATCGGTGAGCAGCCCCTCGTCGAGCAGGCCCCGCAGACCCGGCTCGAGCCGGGACCCGATCTGCGGTGCCCGGGCGAGCAGCTTCTCCCGCTCCTGGATCTCCATCGCCTTGAGGGCGGCCGCCGCGCCGACGGGGTGGCCGGAGTAGGTGTAGCCGGTGCGGAGCAGGAAGCCCTCGTTGGCCTCCAAGGCCGCCCGTACCGATGGACCCACGATGACGCCGGAAAACGGCACGTAGCCCGAGGTGACCGCCTTGGCGAAGGTGATGATGTCGGGAGTGACCCCAAAGAACTCGCTGCCGGTCCATTCCCCGAGGCGGCCGAACGCGGTGATCACCTCGTCGTGGATCAGGTAGGCGCCGTACTCGTCGCACAGGTCCCGAAGGTGAGAGAGGTAGCCCGGTGGCGGCGGCCACACTCCGGCGGCCCCCTGGACCGGCTCGGTGATCACTGCGGCGATCTCCTCACCGTGTTCGGTGAACACCCGCTTCATCGCTTCGTCGTCGTCGGCGGCCACGTTGACCACCCCGGGCACCAATGGGCCGAAGCCTTCCCGGTTGGGAGCAATGCCCTGCAGTGACGTGCCGCCGTAGTTGGTGCCGTGGTATCCCCGCTCGCGGCTCACCACCATCTGTTTGTGGGGATTGCCGGCTTCTCGCTGGGAAATCCGGGCGATCTTCATGGCGGTGTCGACCGCCTCCGATCCGGAGGTCCCGAAGAAGACCCGGGCCCCGTCGAACGGCGACAGGTCGGCGATCTTGGCGGCGGCCTGCTCCGAGGGCTCGTTGGTGTAGGGATCGAACGTGTGATACGCCGCCAACTTCTTGGCTTGTTGGGCGATGGCCTCGGCCATCTCCTCACGGCCGTGACCGATGTTCATGTACCACAGCGAGGCCATGCCGTCGATGTACTCGTTTCCCCGGTCGTCCCACACGACCGCGTCCTTGCCACCGACGATGGTGACGAAGTCGTCCTTGCGGGGCGGGGTGAAAGGATGAAGGAAAGCGCTGGGCACGGTCGACCACCTCTCCGGGATGACTTCCTATCGATCGATAGGTTAGCCTATGAACCTGGTGACCACACGGTAGGCGGTCGCCGAAGGGGAGGTTGCAGATGCCCAAGATCGTCAACTCGTGGAACGAGTGGGGCCGGCTGAAGCGGGTCATCGTGGGCCGGGCCGACGGGACCATGGTGCAGGCCCCCGAACCGGCCTGCGTCCGGGACTGGCCCCAGTGGGGCTTCCCCAAGGGCACGTACGGGCCGCTCCCCCAAGAGATGGAGGACGCCGCCAACGAGCAACTCGACGACTTCGCCACCCTGCTGGAGCAGCACGGGGTGGTCGTCGACCGCCCACAGCCGCTCGACTTCTCCCAGAAGGTCTCGACGCCCGATTGGACCCAGGACTCCATGTTCGGGGTGATGCCGCCCCGCGATCTCCTGTTGACCGTCGGCAACGAGATCCTCGAAGCCACCATGTCGCAGCGGAGCCGCTGGTTCGAGTACCTCGCCTACCGGCCTCTCCTCGAGGAGTACTTCCGCCAGGATCCCGAGTTCCGCTGGGAAGCCGCCCCCAAGCCCCGCCTCACCGACGCCTCCTACGTCGACGGCGAGGAGTTCTGGGAGTACGCCGAGTCGCTCCCCGACGAGGAGCAGATCGAGCGGTTCACCAAGAACAAGCAGTGGAACCTCACCGAGCACGAGCCGCTGTTCGACGCCGCCGATGTGGGCCGCTTCGGGCGAGACCTCTTCGTGCAGCGGTCCACCACCACCAACGCCGCCGGGATCGACTGGCTGCGCCGCCACTTCCCCGAGCATCGGGTGCACGAGGTGCTCTTCTACGAAGCCCACCCCATGCACATCGACGCCACCTTCGTCCCCCTCCGGCCCGGGCTCGCCCTCAGCAACCGCAAGCGGGTCCCGCTCACCGAAGAGATGGAGAAGCTGTTTGCGATCAACGATTGGGAGATCGTCCCCTGCGCCGAACCCGCGTTCGACAAGGACACCAAACCGCCGCTGTGCTTCTGCAGCGAGTGGCTGTCCATGAACACGCTGCTCCTGGACTCCAAGACGATCTTCGTCGAGGAGCAGGAGAAAGCCCAACAAGAGCAGTTCTCCCAGCTGGGCTTCGAGGTGATCCCCGTGCCCTTCTGGGCGGTGGGACCGTTCGGCGGCGGCCTCCACTGTGCCACCGCCGACGTGCATCGCGAGGGCGACCTGGAGGACTACTTCCCGAACCAGATTCCCGGGTACTAGGCCGGGCCAGAACGGAGGAGCGAGATGACCAAGCGCAAGGTGATCATCATCGGGGCCGCCGGCCGCGACTTCCACAACTTCAACACCCGGTACCGGGACGACGAGGCCACCGAGGTCGTCGCCTTCACCGCCGAGCAGATTCCCGGCATCGAAGGTCGCACCTACCCTCCCGAGCTGGCCGGTCCGCTCTACCCCGACGGCATCCCCATCTACGCCGAGGAGGACCTCCCCCGGCTCATCACCGAGTTTGACGTCGACGAGTGCGCCTTCTCCTACAGCGACATCTCCTACGCCCACGTCATGGGCGTGTCGGCGATCGTGCAGGCCGCCGGGGCCGCCTTCACGCTGATTGGGCCCAAGGACTCCGAGATCAAGAGCACCAAGCCGGTGGTCTCGGTGTGTGCGGTGCGGACCGGGTCCGGCAAGAGCCAGACCTCCCGCAAGGTGGTGGAGACCCTGATGGGCATGGGGCTCAAGGTGGTGGCCATCCGCCATCCCATGCCCTACGGGGAGCTGTCCCGCCAGAGGGTGCAGCGCTTCGCCGAGATCGAGGACCTGGCGAGGCACGACTGCACGATCGAGGAGATGGAGGAGTACGAGCCCCACATCACCCGGGGCAACGTGATCTATGCCGGGGTCGACTACGAGGCCATCATCCGGGCCGCCGAGGAAGACCCCGAAGGCTGCGATGTGATCGTGTGGGATGGCGGCAACAACGATTTCTCGTTCTACCGCAGCGACCTGCAGATCGTCGTCGTCGACCCGCACCGGCCCGGTCACGAACTGCGCTACTACCCGGGCGAGGTCAACTTCCGCCGTGCCGAGGTGCTGGTGATCAACAAGATGGACTCAGCGCCGCCGGAGGGTGTCGCCGCCGTCAAGGCCAACATCGCCGCCGTCAACCCGACGGCGACCGTGATCGAGGCCAATTCGGCGCTCACCATCGCCGACCCGTCGATCGTCGAGGGTAAGCGGGTGCTGGTCGTCGAGGACGGGCCCACCCTGACCCACGGTGAGATGAAGATCGGGGCCGGGGTGGTGGCGGCCGAACGGGTTGGGGCCGCCGAGATCGTCGATCCCCGGCCCCATCTGGTGGGGAAACTGAAGGACACCTTCGAGACCTACCCCGACATCGGGGCGGTCCTCCCGGCCATGGGATACGGCGAGGAGCAGATGAAAGACCTCGAGGCCACCATCAACGCCACGGACTGCGACGCCGTGGTGATCGGCACGCCGATCGACCTGGGCCGGATCGCCGAGATCGACAAGCCCCACACCCGGGTCACCTACGACCTCGAGGAGATCGGCAAGCCGGACCTGGCCGACGTGCTGCGTGAATTCGTGAAGAAGCAGGGGCTGGGGTAGACCCCCTTCCCTCTCGGGGGATGTTCAGGTCCCCACGTCGGGTCGCTGCCGCTCGAAGAGAGGACCGCCGGCGGCCTCCCACCCGGCGGCCACCCGGAACGGGACCTCGTCCCGGTTCACCGGACCCACGATCTGCATCCCGATCGGGACCCTGGTGCTCGGAGAGAAGCCGATCGGCACCGAGACAACCGGGACCCGGCCCAGGCCGTTGAACGGGTAGGTCATCACCATCTCCAGTGAATCCTCGAAGACGCCCAGCGGACCGGTCTCCGGGTGTCCCCAGTCGGCGGGGATGTTGCAGGTCGCCATGGTGGGGCACAGGAGTGCCTCGTGGCCGACGAGGAACACCTTCTCCTGCAGATCGCGATACATGTGATCCAGGTAGGCCCAGCCGTCGATCCACTCGGTGATCGAGGGCACCGGTTGCCCCAGGTAGTCCTGGATGTACGGAGTCAGTTCATCCCAGCGGTCCTCGGGGACCTCGTTACGGAGGATCGTCCCCGCCTGGAAGGCGAGATGGCCGACAACCACCTCGGAAGCCCGCTCGGTCCAACCCAGCTCCACCACCTCGACCCTCGCTCCGAGGACGGTCAACTCCTCGACCGCCCGCTCCAACGCCGCGATGATCTCGGCATCGGGGGCGAAATACCCGAGGTCGAAGGAGACGGCGAGTCGCATCCCGTCGAGCGATGGATGGGTCTCGGGCAATTCGAGCGGGGGCAGCGACCAGATGTCGCCCACCAGCGGACCGGAGATCACGTTCTGCATCAGGATCACGTCGCTCACGGTGCGAGCGAGGGGGCCCGACGCGGCGAACGGCTCCCGGTTCCACGGCCAGTACTCGGGAACCCGCCCGTACGGTGGCTTGAACCCGACCAGGCCGTTCATGGCGGCGGGGATCCGGATCGAGCCGCCGATGTCCGATCCGCCGGCCAGCGCCGACGAGCCCGCCGCCAGGCTGGCCCCGGCGCCACCCGACGACCCTCCGCAGGTGATCTCCAGGTTCCACGGGTTGCGAGTGACCCCGTGGAGGTGGCTCCAGGTGACCACCGCCATCGAGAACTCGGGAGCGGCGCTGCGGGCGTGCACGATGCCGCCGGCGGCCATGACCCGCTCCGGGACCGGATCGGTGGTCTCGGCGACGTAGTCCTCGAACAACAGCGAGCCCTGGGTGGTGCGCTGCCCGGCGATCATCGACTCGTCCTTGATCGCCACCGGGAGACCCTCGAGCGCTCGGGCGGTGCCGGCGGCGTAGGCGTCGGCGGCCGCCGCCGCCTGCTCCAGAGCCAGGTCGAAGTAGGTGTCGGTGAAGGCGTTGATGTGCGGCTCGGTGACCTCGGCCCGAGCGATCACGGCTTGCATGAACTCAACCGGAGAGAGGTCCTTCTTTCGAAACCTGGTCACTGCCTCGGCGGCGCTCAGGTATGCGAGTCCGGCACCCATACGAACCTCCCCATCTATCGAGTGATAGGTTACCCATTGACGGGTCCCGACCTCGGAGGCGAGCATGGGCGTACCGCGAATCAAACGCTCCCAGGCCGGGATCTTGGTGATCGACGTGCAGCCGTTCTTCGTGGACTGGGCCCTGCCCGATGGCGACCCGCGTCGCGAGGCGCTGCTCGTGCGTCTGGAGCACCTGTTGATGCTGGCCGACTGGCTGGAACTGCCGACGGTCGCCACCTTTGAGAAGCCCACCGAGGAGAACGGGGAGCTCCCGGACCGGCTGGAGGCCGTCTTTCCGGCCGGCGGCGGACGGTACGTGAAGAACTACTTCGGCGCCTGTTCAGAACCCGGGTTCCGCACTCTCATCGAGCCCCTCGACGTGCGCCAGTGGATCGTTGCCGGCGCCGAGACCGACGTGTGCGTGCTCCAGACGACGCTGGGGCTCCTCCAGGAGGAGTATGAGGTGTTCCTGCTGGAGGACTGTCTGTTCACCACCGAGCCCAACCCGGGCCCCGCCTTGCGGCGCATGTACGAGGCCGGGGCGGTGCCGGGCACTCTGAAGACCGCCACCTACGAGTTGTTGGAGTGCGTCGACGCCCTCCCCTGGTATCCGGAGCGTTCCCCCGGTTTCCCCGCGTCCTTTGTCGCCCCGGAGGAGTGGCCTCCCTGGGACTCAAGCCTCTAGGGATCGGGGCGATGGCGTAGGTTGGAGAGCCATGAGGCTCACCGGCAAGGAGATCAACCGGCTCACCATCTTCACGCTGGCTGAGTTGGCCCGGCGTCGCCGAGCTCGGGGGCGGCGACTCAACGCACCCGAGGCGGTGGCGATCGTCTGTGACGAGATCTTCGAGATGGCCTGGGACGGCCTCCCACTCGCCGAGGTCGTCGACCGTGCCGGCGCGCTCCTGGACCGCGACGAGGTGATGGAGGGGGTCCCCGCCATCGTCCCCCGCATCGAGGTGGACGCCCTGTTTCCCAGCGGCACCCTGCTGGTGGTCGTCGAACGGCCCTTCGGACCGCCAGGTGACGTCGACGCCGCCCCGGGAGCGGTGAAACCGGCCGACGAACCGGTCACGGTGAATCCCGGAGCCGTTGCCGTGAACGTCATCGTGGAAAACACCGCCGACGTCCCCATCGAGGTGACCTCGCACTTCCACTTCTTCGAGGCCAACCGCCACCTCACATTCGACAGGAAGGCCGCCTACGGGATGCGACTCGACGTGCCGGCCGGCACCTCGGTGCGCTGGAGGCCCGGCGAACGCAAGGAAGTCGAGCTCATCCCTATCGAAGGCGACGGTCATTCCTGGGGTTTCGGCGGCCTCGTCGACGGACCTCTGGACGTCGCCGACGCCGCCGCGACACTCGAAGAGGCCATCAAGCGCGGCTACCAGCACGGGGAGGAGGCCGATGCCGACTGAGATGAGCCGCGGCGACTACGTCTCCCGTTACGGACCGACCGTCGGCGACCGGATCCGCCTCGGTGACACCGCCCTCGTGGTCGAGGTGGAGCGTGATCACACCCCCTATGGTCATGAGCCGCTCCCGGGGTGCGGCAAG
>JBFELU010000048.1:0-20142 GCA_041551965.1 Acidimicrobiia bacterium | reverse complement strand
CCAGGGGGTTCCGGCCCTGGCCGACGCCTGGGGGTGGCGCTGGGTGTTCCCACTGCTGGCGGCCGGTCCGGCCTTCGGGATCTGGGCCATGGTACGGCTGCGGTCCCTGCCCGAGGCGGCGCTGCTGGCCGGCGGGAAGGGCTAGGCGCCTCAGCGGACCGATGTTCCCGCTCGAGACGGGCGAACCAAGAAGCGGCGCAGTAGGCTCCCGCCACCCATGATCGTCCACGCCAGCCCCCTTCCACCGGTGGAGATCCCCGCAGGGGCCGTGACCTCCGCCGTGTTCCGCCACGCCGACCGGCTTGCCGACCTCCCGGCGATCCTCGACGGTGTCAGCGGACGAGCCACCACGTACGGCGAGCTCCGCGACGCCACACTCCGGTTCGCCGGAGCGCTGGCGGCCCGAGGCATCGGCAAGGGCGACGTCGTCGCCATCATGGCGCCCAACCTCCCCGAGTACGCCGTCGCCTTCCACGGCACCACCACCCTGGGCGCGGTGGTCACCACGATCAACCCCACCTACACGACTGAAGAGGTCGAATTCCAACTCAACGATGCCGGGGCCCGGATGTTGGTCACGATCCCCTCGATCCTCGGGATTGCACGTGAGGCGGTGGCGGGGAGCGGGGTGACCGAGATCGTGAGCATCGGGGAGGCGGCCGGCGCCACACCCTTCGCGTCGCTGCTCGACCACGATCCGGTCTCCGGCCAGGCTCCGGTCGGACCCGACGACCTGGCGGTGCTCCCCTACTCGAGCGGCACCACCGGACTACCCAAAGGAGTGATGCTCACCCACGGCAACCTGGTCGCCAACCTCGCCCAGTACGAGCATGCCCTTTCGATGGGAAGCGGCGACCGGGTGATCGCGGTCCTCCCCTTCTTTCACATCTACGGCATGCAGGTGCTGATGAACGGGGTGCTGTCCTTCGGCGCATCGGTGGTGACCATGCCTCGCTTCGATCTCGAGCAGTTCCTGGCGACACTCCAGGACCACCGCATCACCCAGGCCTACCTGGTGCCGCCGATCATCCTGGCGCTCGCCAAGCATCCGATGGTGGACCGCTACGACCTCACGGCGCTGCAACGGGTCGTCTCCGGCGCGGCTCCGCTCGGGGCAGATCTCGCCGAGGAGGCGGCCCAGAGGATCGGAGCCGAGATCGTGCAGGGCTACGGACTCACCGAAACCAGCCCGGTCACGCATGCCACCCCGCCGGGCATGGCCAAGGCCGGTTCGATCGGCGTCACCATCTCCAACACCGAGTGCCGGGTGGTCGACCCCGAGACCGGCGAGGACCTCGAGGTCGACGAGGACGGCGAGATCTGGATCCGCGGTCCCCAGGTGATGGCCGGCTACCTCAACAATCCGGAGGCCACCGCCATCACGATCGACGACGACGGGTGGCTGCACACCGGCGACATCGGCCACGTCGACGGCGACGGGCACTTCTTCATCGTCGACCGCCTCAAGGAGCTCATCAAGTACAAGGGGTTTCAGGTCCCGCCCGCCGAGTTGGAGGCGGTGCTGCTCACCCACCCCGACGTGGCCGACGCCGCAGTGATCCCGATACCCGACCTGGAGGCGGGCGAGCTCCCCAAGGCCTTCGTGGTCCTCAAACCCGGTCGCTCGGCAACCCCCGAACAGATCATGGAGTTCGTGGCCTCCCACGTCGCCCACTACAAGCGGATTCGGCAGCTGGTGTTCCTCGACGAGATCCCCAAGTCGGCATCGGGCAAGATCCTCCGCCGAGTGCTCAGGGACCGCGAGGCGGCCGGGGGCTAGCGCCGCAGCACCCGGGCCCTTCCTAGCCGCACTCTTCCTCGGGGCTCCCCGGCGACGGGGTCCCGGTCGCCGGACCATCCAACAACTCGGCGACGGCACTGCGAACCCGGGCCGCGTTCACGATGGGCAAGTTCATGTAGTTGTGCTCGGCCTCGACGAAGGGGGAACCGACGATCGCCAGAGTGGTGATGTCCTCGGCGTTGAGCGCCCCCACTGCCCCGATCAGATCGGGGAGCAGCTGCAGGGGCACCGTCGTGGTCGTCGAGGTGCGGATGGCTTCGGCGATGGCCGGGAAGTGGCGCAACAAGGTGTAGGCATCGAGTTCCGCCGCCAGTTCGCGGATCATGCAGCGCTGGCGCCGCATCCGCTCGCCGTCGGACGAGCCGGTGCGGTTGCGCACATAGGCGAGGGCCTCCCGGCCGTCGAGCACGTGGACCCCCGGCTCCACGGTGACCCGCACCGGTTCCTCCCCCTCCTTGGCGGGCGAGAATCCCACGTCCATCGTCTCGGTGACGGTGACCCGGACCCCGCCCAGGGCATCGACCAGATCGACGAACCCGGCGAAGTCGACGAGCACGTAGTGATCGATGGGGATGCCGAGGAACAGCGAGAGGGTCTGCCGCAGGGCCTCCATGCCCGGGTCGACCGCCTCGGGGAACGTGCGCACCCAGGTACTGGTGAGGGTATAGAGGTAGTTGATGCGGTCGGCGAAGCACCGGCAGTATTCGAACTCCGGCGGCGGGGGCGGTTCCTCGCCGGCCTCCTCCGCCTCGGCGACCGCCTCTTCGTGGGCGCGGTCCTCATGCCACTGCTGCACCTGTTGCATCGTGTTGTACTCCGCCCACGCCGGTGGGAGCGGCACCTCGGTGAGATCCCGGGACACGCTGATCAATGCTGCGGTACCGGCCACCGGATCGAGGGTGGCCACGATCATCACATCGGTGCGCAGGTCGTCGCGCCCCGGGCCGAAGTCGCCCCCGGCCAGCAGCACGGTGAAGCGATGCCCCAGAGCATCACCGCCATCGGTCGGATCGGGGTCGGTGCCGACAGGATCGGCCGGATCGTCCTCGGTGGGGTGGGGCCGGGTCGTCGCCGGCGCGGTCGATGAAGCCACGGTCGTGGTGGTCGTCGCCGTGGTCGGTCCCAGGTCCGCAGGGGTGAAGCCCTCGGCGATCAACGCCTCCTCCCGAACCGCCAGCGGGGGCACCTCCTCATCGACGAACACGGTGTCGACCAGGTCGATCGCCTCGGCCGTATACAGGTGCACCACGGCATGGGGCACCACCATCGCCGCCGTCATGCCGACGACGGCCAGTCGCCAACCCCACGTCCCCGGCCTCGTGGCGGGACTCCGCAGCGGGAGCCAGGCGTCGAGGGTCCCGAGCACCCTCACGGCGGCCAGCACCAGGTTGCCGATCAGCAGCGCCCACAACCAGCGGGGCCGGATGAGGAGCTCGACCAGACCGACCGCCCCGTCGCGCCACACCACGACGGCCAGCCACCCCACCACCGCCAGGCCGGCCAGCATCGGGATCGCCAGCATCAGCGCCCGGCGCCGCCGTCCCTGGCGCCACTGACCCCAGCCGGGGAGGATCGCCGAGAGCATCGCGGCCCGTTCCGCAGCCGGATGAGAAAAGTCGGTGAGGTGCTTCATCCCACCGTCACGGTACCGGGCACGGCGCATTGCGGACGCCGACGGGTGCATCGCCGGGTCGACACCCGGGGACGCACCTCACGCCCTCAAGGCCACGTCACCGCAGCGGTGGTCCTCGGCGGTGGGTTGCAGGCTCCACGCGTGCGGGGGAAGGCCGAGGGCCAACCGCTGCGGCTCGAGTGAGGGGCCGACTCGGGGGGAGACCCCCCTACAGCGCCTCACGGATCACCTCGATCAGGTCCTTGACGACCAGCCCGTTGCCGTGATCGACCGTCTTCAAGGCGTCTTGGAACATCACGTAGTCCTTGGGGCAGGACACGACGAGCGCCTCCACGTCATCGAGAGCGAGGGCCTCCCGGACCCGCATGACCGCAGGTCGCTCGGTCATGGGGCCCTCCTCCATCCAGATCCGGCCTCCTCCGGCCCCGCAACAGAATGCTCGATCTCCGTGGCGCGGCATCTCCACGACCTCACAGCCCGCGGCCGCCAGCACGCGCCGGGGTGGGGAGTACACCCCGTTGTATCTCCCGAGGTAGCACGGATCGTGGTAGGTGACCCGGGATCCGATGGGCCGGGGAAGCACCAAGTCACCGGCGGAGATCAGCCGGTCCAGGAGCTCCGTGTAGTGGAGCACCGGGCGGCCGTTCATGGGGTACTCGTGGCTCAGCGTGTTGTAGGAGTGGGGATCGGTGGTGACGACGGCTTCGTACTCACATCCCTCGAGTGACCCGACCACGTCCTCGACGAGCATCTCGAAGAGGCCCTCCTCGCCGACGCGCCGCACGTCGTTGCCCGCGTTCCTCTCACCGTCGTAGAGGATCCCGAAGTCCAGGCCCGCCTCACCGAAGACTTCGGCGGTCGTCCTGGTGATCCCGGCCACGGCAGGGTGGTACGAGGCGTAGTCGCCGACGAACCACAGGTATTCGACGGGCTCGCGGCGGGCATCCTTGACCGGCTCACCCAGATCCTTCGTCCATTTCGCCCGCGCCCGTTCCGATTGACCGAACGAGTTCCCGTACCGGCCCAGATTCTCGAGGGCTTGCTGGAGCTGGTGATCCATCGCCCCCTCGACGACCAGGTGGCGTCGCAACTCGACGATCGGCGTCACGTGCTCGATGAAGAGCGGGCACTCCTGGTCGCACGCCAGGCAGGTGACGCAGGACCAGACGGCATCTTCGGCGGCTCCGCCCGAGAGAAGCTCCTGCCCGTCGCCACGCTCCTTGAGCCGATCACGCAGCTCCATCATCAGCAGTTTCGGGGAGAGGGGAAGACCGGCGGCGTGGGCGGGACAGGCGTCCTGGCAACGCCCGCATTCCGTGCAGGTGTAGAAGTCGAGCATCTGCCTCCACGTGAAGTGCTCGATTGCGCCGACCCCCGGCGCCCCGTTGGACTCCCGGACCGCCGGCAACCTGCCCGGCGGCTCAAGGTTTCGAAGCAGGACCGCCGGAATCGAGGTGACCACGTGGAAGTGCTTGCCGCGCGGCAGTTCGACGAGGAAGACCAACACCACCAGGAGATGGATCCAGTAGGCGACCTCGACGACCACCTCGAGCGCTCCATCGCCGAGCCCGGCGAAACCCTGCCCCACAACATCGGAGACCGGGCGCCATTCGGCCACCGGGTCCTCCCCGAGCTCGATGCCGGCGCCGTTCATGATCAAGAGGCTGACGACGATGGTCAGGATGAATCCCAGGACGATCACGCCCTGGCTCTTGTGGCTGGCCCGGTACCGCTCGGGATCGACGACCAGACGCACATAGAGGGCGTACAGAACGGCCCCGGCGACCAGAGCGGCCGCGACATCCTGAGCGAAGGCGAGCGGCCCCCAGTCACCAAGCACCGGAATGAGATAGTCGGGGTCCCGGAGGGCCAACAGCCCCTCCAGGATCGCCTCGACGATCGTGAGCGCCAACAGCACGAACCCCCAGAAGATCAGGAAGTGGGCGATGCCGGGTACGGGGAGCCGGAACAGGCGGCGTTGACCTCCGACGTAGGTCATCAATCCCAGGAACCGCCGCCACCACCCACCGAGCGGACCGCTGGGCCGCCCCGCCCGGAGATTCACCCAGAGCAAGCGGTAGGCGGTGAGACCGAAGATGCCCCCCGCCACCACGAGCCCCGCCAACACGACCGCCGATTTCGCCGCTTCATACGACATCGTCGGCCTCCTGCTCGGTCGTGGCTACCCCTTCGCCTCCTGCACTCGCTCGAGGAGCGTGGGCAGCAAGTCGTTGATGTCCATCTCTATGCCGTACTGGGCGACGTCGTAGATCGGCGCCGTCGGATCGGTGTTGACGGCAACGATCAGACCGCTGTCGGCCATGCCTTCGACGTGCTCCGGCGCTCCACTGATCCCCAGTGCCAGGTAGACCGAGGGCTTGACCCGGCGTCCCGACTTGCCCACGAGGCGACTCGTGGGGAGCCACCCCTGGTCCACCACCGGGCGCGAGGCACAGACCGCGCCGCCCAGCGCCCCGGCCAGCTCGTCGGCCAGCTCGACGGTGTCTTCCTGCTGAATCCCGCGCCCGACGCCGATGAGCACGGACTCGCGGCTGATGTCGACGTCCCCGACGTCCGGCTCGATGTGACCCCGGACCCGCACTCGCAACTCGTCGAGCGTCGGTCGTGGGCCGGTCTGCGCCGACGGAGCGGTCTCGCTCTTCCCCTCTTCGACCGCGAATCCGCCCGGCACCACGGTGACCAGGACGGTGGGCTCGGGCAACAACCCATCGACGAGGATCTTGCCCCCGCAGATCTGAGCGGTGAAGCCGAGCGTTTCCCCTTCGGCTCGAACACCCACGCACCTGTTGACGAGCGGCAGATCCAGACGGGCCGACAGCAACCCGGCCACCTCGGCTCCGACGGACGTGTCGCCGGCCAGAAGCGCCCGGGGCAGTTCGTCGGCGAGGATCGCCTCCAAGGCGGCCACATAGGCCTCCGGGTTGTACTCGGACAACGCGGGGTCCTCGACGACGATCGCCCGGTCGGCGGCGAGGCCTTCGATCAGACGCCCATCGCCCAGCACCACGGCGACGACCTCACCTCCGATTCCTTCTGCCATCGCTCGAGCCGCCGCCAACCCCACGAACGAGATGTCCTCAACCAGGCCCTCGCGGTGCTCGACGACGACGTAGATGTCCCTGCTCATACGACCCCCATCAGAGCACCCCGGCCTTCTGGAGAATTGCCACCAGCTGGTCGGCGGCTTCTCGTTCATCTCCTTCCAGCATCGATGCCCGCTCACCGACGGAGGGCCGGCGCAACGCTTGGACCTCTGCCGCACCGCGGTCGTCGACGGCACCCACCGGATGCTCTTCCACCTCGGTGGTCTTCATGACCTGCCGCACCCTGCTGACCGCCACGTAGCGCGGCGGCTGAGGAGCGGACTGGATGCCCAGCACCGCCGGGAGATCGACCTCCATCTCCACGACCAGACCACCCGGGAACTCCTTTCGCACGTCGCACCCGGCGCCCTCGAGCACCACACCGCTGACGTAGCTCACACACGGCCACCCGAGCAGCCCGGCCAGGAGAGGCCCGACCGCACCGTCCAGATCGTCGTGGGCCTGCACCCCCGTCATCACCAGGTCGGCACCAAGCTCGCGGATCGCCGGCTCGAGAAGCCGGGCTACCGCGTGGTTGTTGAGTGTGTCCCCATCTGCCCCTGTCAGCTTGATGATCCGATCCGCGCCTTTTGCCGCAGCGGTGACGAGGAGATCATCCATGCCGTCGCCATCCATCCCGAGCACGATCACCTCGGCGTCGAGCTGCTCCTTGAGGAGGAGGGCCTGTTCCAGAGCATGCTCATCCGGCTCGTTGGCAACCAGGCGGAGCCAGGTCGTGTCCAACCGTGCTTTCTCCTCGTCGATCTCCAACTCCTCGACGAGGTCGGGCACGAGTTTCATCACAACGGCGATCTTCACGGCACCGCACCCATCGACTCGGCGACCAGTTCCGCCAGGTCGCGCACCAGGAGGCCCTCGGCACCTTCCACCGTCTTGGTGGAATCCTCGAAGCGAGGCAACTCGTAGGGGCAGGCAACGGCCAGCACCTCCGCACCCGCGTCGACCGCCTCCTTCACCCGGAGATCAGAGAGCCTCATGTGGCTCTTCTCCCACTGGAACCCGTCGAGCCACATTCCCCCGCCGCCGCCGCCGCAGCACAAGGTGTTCTCCCGGTTGTGGGCCATCTCGATCAGCTCGACGCCGGGGATCGATCGGAGCACCTCTCTCGGCTCCTCGTAGATCCCGTTGACGCGGCCCAGGAAGCAGGGGTCGTGGTACGCCACCCTGGCGTCGATGGGATCGACGAAGAGACCTCGCAGATCATCGAGCCGGTCCGCCAGGTACTGGGTGTGATGGCGAACGGGGTAGTCGATGCCGAGCGCCGGGTACTCGTTTCGGATCGCGTTGAAGGCATGTGGATCGGCGGTCAGGATCTCCCCGAATTCGTGCTTGGCGAAGGCGCGGCCGTTCTGCTCGGCGAGGGTCTCGAAGAGGCCGCGTTCGCCGGCCAGCCGTTGCGAGTCGCCATCACTGATCTCGTTCGGCCCGAGGATGCCGATATCCACGTCGAGTGCCTTGAGCACCCCGACCAGCGCCCGGCTCGTCTGAGTCACTCGGGCGTGGTACGAGCCGTAGTCGCCCACATACCAGAGAACGTCGACCGGCCGTCTCTCCTTGGGAAGCAGGGTCACGTCGTCCTCGAGGCCTTTGATCCAATCCGCTCTCTTGCGCGGCGATTGCCCCAGCGGGTTGCCGTACCGCTGCGAGGACTCGAGGGCCTCCTGGAGCTCGGTCGGGACCTCTCCCGCGAGCACGAGCTCCTCCTTCACTCTCGTCATGAGGCCCCCGGCGATGGGGATCTCGGCGGGGCAGACCGCGGCGCAGGCGTGGCATGAGACGCACATCCACACCGTGTCGACGCCGAGGACTTCGTCCAGCAGATCGGCTCGCAACGCGGCGATCATTCGCTGCGGGGGGAAATCCATGGCATTCCGGAACGGGCAGATCCCGCTGCACACGCCGCACTGCTGGCACACCCGGATCCGGTGCCCATCCTTCCTCTCGCTCACGCTGGCGAAGAACTGACCACTATCCAGCGGGTAGTCGAGAACGTTCGTTGAGGTCATGTGTCGCCGTTCCTTCCCGGGAATCCCCGACGATCGTCGGCGCCCATCAGGTCCATGAACGAGGAAGCGGACACCCGATCGGACTCGTATCTCGGGTGGACCATCGGACTCATGTCCAGTTCTCTCCCGAGCAAGATCACATCAACCTGGGCTCACTTTGTGATTTCTTTCACAAAGTGTCACGATGAGCAGACCACACCAGACGAACAGGATCAAGGGCCGGAGGTCCCGAATTGCGGGCTGCCTTCGTGGACTGCAGCCACCGTGGCTCCCGATCCGACGGCATTCGAGGTGCATCAGCATGACTCGACCACTCGGCGGAGAACAGGCGTCCTGCGTGTGTCGGTCCTAACCCTCCCGGTCCGGCACCGAACCGCCATGATGGGGAGCGCGGTGAGCAACGCCGCCGGAGCCAGGGCCAACCAGGAAGGCCCGGCTTCGGCCCCACCGCCCCTCGAGGCTCGAAGAATGGGCGGGACGACCACCCAGACAAGGGACGGCCGAAGGCCTCTGTTCGGACGACCGTGCCCCGGATACGGTTCGGGTGACGGGCCGGCAAAGGATGCCGGGGCGTCGGTCGGCGGAGTATCTCCGCAGGCGTGCACCGGTGCACGGGTCCTGCATAGGAGGACGGCGTGACCGCAAAGCACTTCACGGTGTTGGGTGCTGCGGCGGACGCCACCGTCCTGACTTCCCTGTCCGAAGGGCTCGAAGCGCTGTCGAACGGCACGTTCGACGTCGAGGCTCACCACAGCGCAGCCGGCCTGAAGCGTGCAATGGAAACTCACCGCGCCGCCGGGCGACACGTCCCGCTGGTCATCGCCGACCGCTACCTCACCGATGGCTCCGGGATCGACGCGTTGATCGCCCTGACCGATCGGGAAGCGCAACGGGGTGTTCGCAAGGCGGTTCTCATTCCACACGCTCAGCTCGACGAGGTGGGCGAGGCCGGCGGGCTCGATGCCACGATCGCCCGTCCGTGGAACGACGACCAGTTCCGAGTCGCCGTCACTCGGCTCGTCACCGAGTTCTTCCTCGAGGTCGATCCCCGCATCCTGGAGTCGATCCCCGATCTCGTGCATGTCCGCCTGCTCGCCCATGCATTCACTGAGGCAACGGCCCGAAGCCGGGTGGCCGATGAGGGAGGTGCGGGGTTGCCCTTCTGCTTCCTGGGAGACCTTCACCTCAGCGACGACGAGGTCGAGAGGCTCATGATCGCGGAACTGGACCGCAGCCTCGGCAACCCGCCGCGGAGGTACGTTCCCGCCGGAGCCCTCATCGTCGCCGAGGGCGATCCCATCGACGGGGTCAACGTGATCCTGGAAGGTCGGGTGCGGCTGTTCCGGAAGGTGGAAGGAAACGAGATCGACTTCCATCACCGCACCGCCGGGCGGATCCTCGGCCTCCTGGCGCTGTCACGGTCACGCCCCGCCTTCTTCAGTATCGAGGCCGAGACCGACGTCACCCTGCTCCCCATCACGCAGGAGCAACTCGACTCGGCTTTGCACGACAGCGCAGTCCTCGCCGCCCACTTCACCTCCGTCCTGATGCGATCGCTGGCGCGCCGGAACCTCCAGAGCATCGAACGGCAGTTGGAGACGCGAAGGGCGGCCAGCACCCGTATTCGAGAGTCGGAGAGGCTGGCCGTCGTGGGCCAACTCGCGGCCGGAGTGGCTCACGAACTCAACAACCCCCTGCAGGGAATCGTCGCCTACTCCCATCTCCTGCTGGAGCGGACCACCGAAGACACCCGGCAGCGAGAGACCCTGGAGAAGATCGTGGTCCAGGCCGATCGATGTCGAGCCATCGTCCGCGCCCTGCTCGACTTCTCGAGGCCGCAGAAACCCCGACTCCAGCCGTCGAACATCAACTCGATCCTGGCGGAGTGCTTGGGGTTGGTGGGCTCCCAGGCGTTGTTCCACAACATCGAGATCGAGGCCCACCTGGATCCCCAGTTGCCTCGGGTCCTGACCGACCCCTCACAGATGGAGCAGGTCTTCACCAATCTGATCCTCAACGCGGCGGAGGCCATGGAGGGAGTCGGTCGGTTGACCATTGTGACGCGGGTCGACCTCGCCGGGGACCGGGTCGAGATCCAGTTTCGCGACACCGGTCCCGGGATCCCGGGGCACCTTCTCGAGCAAGTCTTCGATCCGTTCTTCTCCACCAAGCAGGAGGCCCACGGGACCGGCCTGGGACTGTCGATCAGCTATGGGATCGTGCGCGAGCACGGCGGATCGATCACGGCGGAGAGCCAACCGGGAGGAGGGGCGACCTTCCTGGTCCGAGTGCCGATTACGGCCGAAAGGCTCTGGATCGGCAATGAGGAAGAGGAGTAACTTGCGCGCGTGAGGGACGATCACCAGAGAATCCTGATCATCGATGACGAGCCGGTCGTGCTGGACTCGTGCGCCGACATCCTCGAAGGCGAACCATACGAAGTAACGACCGCGATCGATGGTGCCGGCGGGCTCGCCCTCTTGGAGGAGATCCAACCCGACCTCGTCTTCGTGGACCTGAAGATGCCCGGCATCTCCGGGATCGAGGTGCTCAAGGAGATCAACGAGCGCGGCCCGACGGTCGTCACCGTCGTCATCACCGGATACGCCACCGTGACCTCGGCGGTGGAGGCCATGAAGAGAGGGGCCTACGACTTCATCCCCAAGCCCTTCACCCCGGACCAATTCCGGCTCGTGACCCGACGCGGCATCGAGAAGCGCCGACTCACGCTCGAAACGATCACCCTGCGCCGGGAAAGGGAGACGCTGCGAGAGAACTTCGCCGCCATCGTCTCCCACGAGCTCAAATCGCCGCTGAACGCGGTCCAACAGAACCTCTTCGTCTTGTCCCGTCAGTTGGCCGACACCGCCACCGAAGCCCAGATGGGGAAGCTGCAACGCATGGAGTCCCGGATCGCCGACCTCATCGAGACGGTCGACACCTGGCTTCACGGAATCTCGTTCGACCTCGACGCAATCCGCGACCGATTCGGGGTTCTCCCCGTCTCCATGCCCATCGCCAAGGCCGTCGAGCGTGTCGAACCCCATGCCATCCGCAAGGACGTCTCCCTGATCGTCTCCATCGGGGAACCGGCGCCGACCGTCTTCGGCGACGAAGGGACCCTCATCGAGGCGCTCGCCAACCTCATCGACAACGGCGTCAAGTACTCGTACGAGGCAGGCACGGTCACCATCACGGCCAAGGCTTGTCATGGTCACACTCGCATCGACGTGTCCGACACCGGGATCGGCATTCCGGGGGAGGATCTGCCGCTCGTATTCGGCGACTTCTACCGGGGAAAGGCGACGACGGACGGCACCGAAGGCGTCGGCCTGGGACTGGCTCTCACCCGTCGCATCATCGAGGCTCACAACGGGACGATCTCGGTCGAGAGCGAAGTCGGCAAGGGATCGATCTTCACCATCATCCTTCCCGCCGAACCCCTCGAGGCACCGCCCGCCTCCCGACCCGACTCGGCAGGAATCGAGACTGCTTCGCAGGAGAACACCAATGAACGAGAGCAAACGACTGCTGATCATCGACGATGACCCGGATTTCACGGAAGCCATCAGAGAGATCCTCGAATCGGCCGGCTACCAGACCGACGTGAAGCACAATCCGAAGGAGGGATGGGCCGCCTTGAAGGCCGGCGAGTACGACCTGCTCCTACTCGACATCATGATGGGCCGAGGGGCCGAGGGGGTCATGATGGCGCGCAAGCTGAGAAAGGATCGAGTCCTGCGCGAGATGCCGGTGCTCATCATCACCGGCATCCGGGAGCAGATCGCGTTCCTCTTCGGGAGCCAGGCTCTGCACCCGAGGTTCGTCGAGGTCGACGAGTTGATGGAAAAGCCCGTCGAACCCGATGTGCTCCTCGACCGAGTGAGTGCCCTGATCGAGGCATCTGAGGCGCGGCACCAGCCGGAGGGATGAATGCTGACGACATCGATATCACCCAGGTTCGGCGAGGAGGTGGCAAACCTCCTCTATGCGGGGGATGGGCGCGCCATCGGCTCCTGTATCCACTGTGGCGTCTGTTCGGCAACGTGCCCGGCGGTGCAGTCCATGGATCACACTCCTCGGCTCTTGCTGGCGATGATCGGCGCCGGCATGAAGGACGAGGTTCTCGCCAGCAACACGTACTGGATGTGTGCCTCTTGCTTCGACTGCTCCGAGCGCTGTCCTCTCGGGATCCATCCGGCCCAGGTCATGTATGCCCTCAAGCGCTACTCCCTGTGGCACAGCCGGTATCCGAAGGATCTCATCGGGCCCGAGTTCTCCCGCCGGTTCGTACGAACGATTCTCCGCAACGGCAAGTCCTACGAACCGGGCTACGCGCCGGCGTTCATCTGGGAGGGAGGCTTCTCCGGCCTCTTGCGTGAGATGCAGACCGGTCTCAAGCTGCTGCGGAGGGGCCGATTGCCCCTCATCCCATCGAAGATCAAGAGAATCAACAACTTCCGCTCGATGATCGGGCGGATCATCCCCCTGGAAGGCATCTCGTGAAGACCTATGCCTACTACCCCGGTTGCTCGCTCGAGACGATGGCGGCCAGCTACCACGTCTCGACGGCTGAGGTCGCGACGCGGCTCGGTGTCGAGCTCGTCGAGATCGAAGACTGGAACTGCTGCGGCGCCACCGCGTACTCCCACGTGGACGAACTCCTGGCTCAGGTCCTGTGTGCCCGAAACCTGGCCCTGGTGGAACAGGATTCGGCCCGGGACCTGGTGGCTCCATGTAGCGGTTGCTACAAGAACCTCTACTTCGCCAACGAACACATGCGCGATGATCCCGATCTCCTGGATCACATGAACTTCGCCCTGGAGGCCGACGATCTGGCCTACTCCGGCGGCGTCGAGGTGCACCACCTCATGGAGATGTTCGTGACCGACGTGGGTCTCGATGTGATCCGCGAACAGGTGACCGACCCTCTGGTGGACCTCAGGGTCGCTCCGTATTACGGATGCCAACTGGTGCGGCCCCGGAAGAAGGGGCAGAGCCTCCCGGACCTGGACAAGATGCACTACTTCGAGGACCTGATCGAGGCGCTCGGCGCCACCGCAGTCGACTACCCCTACCGAATGCGGTGCTGTGGTGCCTCGCTGATCGCCACCAACCGAAACACCGCCCTGGCCATGCTGCGAGATCTCATCCAGGACGCCATGGCCGCCGGGGCAGGGGTGATCGCCACATCGTGTCCCCTCTGCCAGATCAACCTGGAGTGCTACCAGGCCGACGTCAACCGAGAGTTCGGCACGAACTTCACCATGCCGATCATGTACTTCACCCAGCTCATGGGATTGGCCTTCGGCGTCAAGCCGAAGCGCCTCGGTATCGGCCGCGAGATCGTTCCCGTGGAATCGGTGCTCGCCTGCCGTTCGAGCCAGCGGGTGTAGCCGGCCGGCCCGGCCTCGAGACGGTCCGCCCCGGCAGAGTCACGCCGAACTCCAGGGCACCATCCGATGGAGGGGACCGGGTGATCCGCCATGGACCGGAAGCAGGGTTGTCGGTGGCCCCGTGGCGAAACCCGGGGCTGGGGTCACGTCCCCGGTCCGTCGCCGGTGCCGGCGCGGCGCCGGTTCAATGAGGGCCCAGCGCCGCCCGAATCGCGTGCGCCAGTGCCACTGCTCCGCGCCCGACGAGCCCCCCGGCCGAGATCACCATCATGACCAGGGCGATCACGGCCCGGGAGAAGACGGCGAGGGCGAACAGCACCACCATCGCCCACAGCACAACCGTCATCATCCTCACCACCCATCCTCCGCCGCACGGGCCGGCGGTTCGGCGGCTCGATGCGAAGGTCGATCGGTTCGGCCCTCCGCGTCTCCCCTCCATGGTCGACGTCGGGGTTCAGGACAACTTCCCGCCAGGTTCAACGTTCCATCAACTCGCAGCGAGCCCCTATTGCTCGATGGCCCGGCGAACCCGTTCGATGAGCTGGCGATGGCTGAACGGCTTGCGTAGGACTCGATCCGGATCCACCGAAGCGGCGTCGTCCGCCTTGGCTGCATACCCGGACATGAAGAGCACGGCCAGATCGGGAAGCTGTTGCGAGAGACGCTCAGCCAGCCTGATCCCGGTCATCTCCGGCATGACCACGTCGGTGAGCAGGAGATCGGGACGTTCGCCCGAAGACACGAAGTCGATGGCTTCCCGGGCCGACAACGCCTCGACGACCCGGTAGCCGGCGGTGCGGACCACATCGGCAGTCACTTCGAGCACGTCGGGCTCGTCCTCGACGAGCAGCACCGTCCCCACCCCGGTGGCCGCGGCATTGCCGCCATCGAGCTCCACGCGGGTGGTGGCAGCGGCCGGGGCCATGGGCAGGAGGGTGATGAAGCGGGTTCCGGAACCCGGCTCGGAATCGAACCGGATCGAGCCGCCAGCGTCGGCGATGGTGCTCGAGGTCACCGCCAGCCCCAACCCCGTCCCCATGCCGGGCTCCTTCGTGGTGAAGAACGGCTCGAAGACATGCGCAGCCGTGGCTGCATCCATGCCGGTGCCGGTGTCGGACACGGTGAGCTCGATGAAGGCGGCATCACCGGGAGGGCCCGCCGAAACGGGGGCGTCGCGGGTGGAGATGTGCAGCACACCTCCCTCGGGCATTGCGTCGCGGGCATTCGTGGCCAGGTTGAGCACCACAGCGTGGAAACGGGCCCGCTCCATACGAACCGTGGATCGCGTCGCACCGAGCTCGAGCTCCACCGCAATGCTCTCGCCCATCATCTGCCGCAGCGCCAGCGCCATCGCCTCCAATTCGGCATGGAGATCGAGGAGGCCGGTGGCGGCCACCATCGGCCTCCCCAACTCCATCAACTCGTCGATCAGTTCCCGGGCCCGGTTGCAGGCGTTGTGGATCGAATCGAGCCTTGAGGCGGATTTCGGTGGAATCGACAAATCACGCTGCAAGAACTCCACGTGGCCCCGGACGACCGTGAGGATGTTGTTGAAGTCGTGGGCTATCCCCTCGGCGAAGCGTCCGA
Source organism: Acidimicrobiia bacterium (assembly GCA_041551965.1). GTDB lineage: Bacteria > Actinomycetota > Acidimicrobiia > Spongiisociales > UBA11373 > JBFELU01. The sequence goes on along the minus strand of JBFELU010000048.1, from coordinate 4,594 downwards.
GCGACTCCATCCGGGCCGCATTGATCAGCTGACCCTCCAGCAGCTTCCGGGCCGTCGAGTCCTGAGTCGCTCCGATCACCTTGACCGGCTCCCCGGCGTCGTCGGCCACCACCCGCCCCAGCTCGTGGAGCCAGTGGCGGGATCCGTCACGGTGCCTCACCTCGAACTCGATGTCGAACCCGGACCGGGCCTCGATTGCCGAGCCGATGGCGTCCTCGTATCGGGCCCGATACTCGGGGGTGATCCTCCCGACGTAGGCCTCGTAGGTCGCCCCGAGGTCCTCGGACACGCCGTAGTGGGCCCGCGCCACGGCATCCCCCAGGAATCGGCCCGTCCGGAGATCCCACACCCAGGTCCCGAGACGGGCCAGATCGATGGTGACCTCCAGCTCCTGTTCCCGCGACTGCAGCTCGCGACGCGCACTCTGGGCCTCGGTGACATCGCGAAGGAACCACGCCTCTTCCACGTCGAGCCGTACGACTCGGTACTCGATGTCGCGACGAGCCCCTCCCTTCCGCGACATCGTCAGGGTGAACTCGCGCTCGAACCCGTCGCCCCGCGCAGCCTCAAACCCCGCCCGTCCCTCCGGAAACACGAGCCCGAACCAGTTTCCGACCGTCAGGATCTCCTCATTGGGATACCCCGATAGCCGTTCGGCGAGGCGATTGCACCACAAGGTACCGTCGCGGACGTGCACGGCCGGTCCCGGGAACCGGGCGACGAGCGTCCTCAGCTCAGACTGGCTCGCCGGTCCGCGGGTCGGGATTCTCTTCAGGGCCAAGGGCATCGCCTCCTTCGACCACCGGGGGACGGAAGCGGTAGCCGGCGCCGCGCAGCGTCTCGATCAGGCGCGGACGGGCCGGATCGGCCTCGATCTTGCGACGGAGGCGGTGGATGTGCTCGCTGACCGTCGCCGTCGTCTGCCACTCACTCGATGAGCCCCACACCCGATCGAGGAGGACCTCCCGCGAGAACACCTGCCGCGGGTTCGCAGCGAGGAAGGCGAACAGGTCGAATTCGAGAGAGGTCAGCTCGACGGTTCGTCCGGCCACCAGGACCTCGCGGGCGGCAACGTCGATCACCAGACCGGGGTACTCCAAGACCGCGTGCTCCCCCGGTCCGTCGACTCGCCGCAGCACGGCGTGCACTCGAGCGATGAGCTCGCGGGGCGAGTAGGGCTTGGCGACGTAGTCGTCGGCGCCCAGCTCCAAGCCGACGACTCGGTCGGTTTCCGCACCACGCCCACTCACCACGATCGTCGGGATCCTGCCGTGCTGCTGCAGCGCTCGAAGCAGTTCGAGACCCGGCACGTCGGGGAGCACCAAGTCCAGGATCACCAGATCCGGATGGTGCGAAGCGATCATCGACAACAGGGGGCGCCCCTCGCCGAGAGCGGTGACTCGGAAGCCCTCCTCTTCGAGCGCATCTCGCACCAGCGATTGCTGCTCAGGGTCGTCCTCGACGACAACAACGTGATGGGAGCGACCGACGTTCACTGCCGCCCGCACCTCCAGTACCGGTATCTCAAGCATACGTCGGCCGTGAAGCGATCCACGCGATCAGGTACCGGCCGAGCACCGTGCCGGAGGCGTACGCCGGTTGATGCCGGGGGCTCCAACAAGACTGTCGCCACCACGACGAATCTCTCGGAATAGGGGGGACTCGACGAGGTTGCACGAACCATGGCCGCTGCGCGCGACACCGCTGATCTACAGCATCACACCTGGTTGGCGCGATCGTTCGGCCGAACCGACTACCTGCTGCTCAGCCCCGACGATCTGGGCGCGCTCGATGCCGCCGGGGAGTACGTCACCAGGTACCCGGGTACCCACCTCTTTCGCCAGGGCGAGGATTCGGTGGCCGCCTACGTCGTCCACAAGGGCCAGGTCGAGCTGTATCGGGGAGCCAAGGCCGACGGTCGAGTGGTGAGCCGGGCCGGCGAAGGCGCCGTCCTCGGCGACATCGCGCTCTTCCGAGGTGAGCCCTACCGCTCCTCGGCGAGAGCCGTCGATGCGGTGAGCGCCCTGCGCCTTCCCCGCACCCGGCTCCTGCCGCTCCTGGTCGCACGACCCGTCATCGCCCTTCGCTGGCTGGTGGCCGGCCTGGATCAGTTGGAGCGGACCCAGCGCCGGGTGCTGAGTCTCATGCACCGCACGGTGCTCGAACAGGTCGCCGACCTCCTCCTCGACGAGGCCGACGAGCTGGAAGAGATCCGCCTCTCTCAGGCGGCGATCGCCACCTTGCTGGGCGCCAGCCGGCAATCGGTCAACGAAGCGCTCGCCGCACTGCGCTCCTCGGGCGCCGTGGAGACCGGCTATCGGGTGATCCGGCTCCTGGATCGTTCCAAGGCCGAGGCGGCGGCCGGACGGTGACAGCGGCGCGCTAGCTTCGCAGCAATGGAACTCACCGGCTGGACCCTGCTGCGCTTCCTCCACCTGCTCGGCGCTGTGGTGTGGGTGGGTGGCCAACTCACCCTGGCGGTGGCGGTGGTGCCGGCGTTCAAGGCCGAACTGGACGACCAGACCCGCAGCCGAGTGGGGCGATCGATGGCTCGCCGCTACGGAGTCGTCGCGTTCGCCATCGGGTTGCCACTCCAGATCGCCACCGGCATCGGGCTCGCCTATCGCTACGGGGTCGACCTCGACGGCTTCGATCGCGATGGCTACGGAGCCGCCCTGGGAGTCAAACTGGTGCTCGTGGTCGCCGCGGTGGCTTTGGCCGCTTGGCACGGGATGGCCTCGGCATCGGGGAACCGTCGCCTCGCCACCCTGATGTCGTACACCGGGATGGTGGCGGCGGTGGTGATCCTGTTCCTCTCGGCCTGGCTGACCGGCTGACGATCTCGGGCCGCCGCCACCCCTCGGGGACCGCCATGGAGCCGAGCCTCCCACGTCCTTCGTTGACAGGACCCCGCCCAGCGGCCATACTCGCCCCACTCATGACCGCCTACGCCACCATCATCATCGCCTAGCGCACACGCCGACACGGCGTGTGCATCGACCTCCGCTGCGGCGGGGGTCTTTTCATTGCCGAAGGGAAGCCGCCATGAAGACCGTCGAGATCTACGACACCACACTCCGGGACGGGATGCAGCGCGAGGGGCTCTCGCCCACCGTCGGCGACAAGCTGCAGATCGCCCGCCTGCTCGATCGGCTCGGCGTCCCGTACATCGAAGGTGGGTGGCCGGGGGCCAACCCCAAGGACGACGAGTTCTTTGCCGCCGCTCGCACCGAACTCGACCTCGACGTGTCGACTCTGGTGGCCTTCGGCGCCACCTGTCGGGTGGGGGGCGATCCGGGCGACGACCCGCAGCTCAACGCCCTCCTGGAGGCCGACACCGAGGTGATCTGCATCGTGGGCAAATCGTGGGACTACCACGTCACGGAGGCGCTGCGCACCGATCTCGACGAGGCCGAACGCATGGTGTTCGAATCGATCGCCTACTTGCGATCGGAGGGGCGGCGGGTCTTCTTCGACGCCGAGCACTTCTTCGACGGCTATGCCGCCAACCCGGGCTTCGGGCTCCGGATCCTCACCGCGGCGGCCGACGCCGGGGCCGAGCGGGTGGTGCTGTGCGACACCAACGGCGGGACTCTTCCATCGGCGGCCGGCCAGACGGTGACCGAGGTGAGCCACAAACTCCCCGACACCGTCTTGGGCGTGCACTTCCACAACGATGGGGGATGCGCCGTCGCCAACTCGCTGGCCGCCGTCGAAGCCGGAGCGGTGCAGTTGCAGGGATGCCTCAACGGATACGGGGAGCGAACCGGCAACGCCGACCTGTGCACGCTCATCCCCAACCTCGTGCTCAAGATGGGGATCCCCGTGATCGCCGAGGATCGACTCGCCACGCTGACCACGGTGGCCCACCACGTGGCCGAGATCACCAACACCACCATCGATCCCCACCATCCCTACGTGGGATCCGCGGCGTTCGCCCACAAGGCCGGTCTGCACACCTCGGCCCTGGCGCGTCGCCCCGACGCCTACGAGCACGTCGAGCCGGCCACGGTGGGGAACACCACCCGGATGGTCGTGTCGGAGTTGGCCGGCCGTTCCACCGTGCTGGCCAAGGCCCGCGAGTTCGGCTGGGATCTGGATCCCGACACCGCCCAGCGGGTGGTGGAGGCCGTCAAGGCGTTGGAGCATCGCGGCTACCTCTTCGAGGCCGCCGACGGTTCATTCGAACTCCTGGTGCGGCGGGAACAAGGCTGGGAGCAGGACTTCTTCCATCTCGAGTCGTTCCGGGTCTCCGTCGACCGACAGGCGGAGAACGGGGTCCTCGCCGAGGCCACCGTCAAGGTCGTCGTCGACGGGGATCGCTCGATCGTCACCCGGGAAGGGGACGGACCGGTCAACGCCCTCGACCGGGCCCTGCGGGCCGCACTGGTCGACCAGTACCCCGAGGTGGAGGACATCGAGCTGGTGGACTACCGGGTCCGAGACCTGGATTCGGCCGACGGCACCGCCGCCCGGGTCCGGGTCCTCATCGAATCATCCAACGGCTCCACCAGTTGGGGCACCGTCGGAGTCCACCAGAACATCATCGAGGCATCGCGTGAAGCCCTCGAGGCCGGGATCGTGGTCGGCCTGT
>JBFELU010000047.1:0-20638 GCA_041551965.1 Acidimicrobiia bacterium | reverse complement strand
GGGCGCAAGCCGTCCTCGCCAGATACGAGGAGCGAGCCCAGCACTACGACGTGCTGCTCACACCAAGCGACTAGAGCACGCTTGGCACAAGAACCAACGAATCAGATGGTTGGTTGTCACTCCTCCTGACGTCCTCTGGACCGGTCCGCCAAGCACCGACCGGGTACCTACTCGGCTCTCCGACCAGGCTATTCGAGGTGTGAAAGCCGTCCTATCAGGCCCACCGCGAGGTTCTCGCATCCCAGGTTGTCCCTGGTCGGGATGAGGTCTCGTGCACCTTGTCCCATCTGGTAGAGAATTGTTGCTTCTCACACCTCAGCGATGCCGCCAGTCAGACCCGGCCGAGCACCCGTTCCACGGTGATCTCGATGGCGACGCGTCGCGGGTTCTCGCCGGCTGGTCGGTAGCGGCGTTCGAACCCCTGCACCGCCGCCTGAACCCGCTTCGGATCGCGGGTCACCACCGCTGAACCCTCGAGGGTGAGCCACCGGGCGCCATCCACCTGGCACACCGCGGCGCGCGGATCGCGTTCGATATTGACGACCTCTGACTCTCATCCGAGGAGATGACGTGCACGAGTCCGGCTTCCCTGTCAACCGTGAAGGCGATTGCCACCACGTGCGGGGTCCCGTCGGCGCGCAGTGTTGTCAGCGCGCCGAGATGCCGCTGGGTGAGGAAGTCGGTCTCAGCGCTGCTGAGCGCATCGATTGATCGGGGCATCGGCGATCATCCCACCCTTTCTTGAGCTTCACTTTCGTGCTCGCCGGACCAACCAGTGCGGGACCCTATTAGGCCCACCGAGAGAACCCCTGGTCAGGGGCAGATTCCTCGCAATCCGTGAAGGATCGATGGCGGACTTCCAAGGAACGACACCGGCAACGGCGGGCCGGGTAACGACAAGTGCCGTGTCGAGACCGCCACCAACTGCGAGCGGTAGTCCTCCACTGGACTCAGCCAGACCACCAGTTTCGCCATCGGGGTAGGGGGTGTTCCCCGGGCATGCGGTGTTGGTGCCGGGTGGCCCTCTTCCGCTTTCGCCGAGCGAACGGAGTGAGCGAGGGGCGAGCGCAGCGAGCCCTGGGCAAGGGAAAAGGGCCTTCCCCGTCCGCGCTGGGTGTCCGGTCTGGCCCTGATCCCTCGACCTGGAGGGCTACGGTCTCAGCCCCGGAAGTCGGGAGGCGGCATCTCGGAGATACAGGTGGTGTCTGCTTCCGAATCCGGATCGTCCAGAAACTGCAGCCCGATGAGCAGACCGCAGGCAGTGGAGCGCATCACACCGTGGCCCACGCTGGGGAACTCGTAGTGGAATGCTCTGCCCAAGGCGGTGGCGGTCGACTCTGCCCAGGCCGGCGGTGTCACCGGGTCGTAGCTACCCGAGAGCACGAGGGCCGGCACGTCACTGGTGACGGCGAGGCTCTCGATGAGGTCGGCGGTTCCTGATCCCCATTCCTCACACAGCGCGAAGTGAAACCGGGCGAAGCCGTCGACGTAGTGGGAGGCCACACCCGGATGGAGCGAGCCTCCCAATTCCACAGCCGAATCGAGGGATTCGAACGGGATCTCTTCGCGACACTGCATCGAGTAGAACATCACCCAATTTATGTCGGACGAGGTGATGGCTCCCGTGATCGGCCCGGCCAGTGGACGGAAGTCCCCCCGCGCGGCCCGAGCGATGGCGTCGGGCGCGACCCCAATTGCGTCGGGGGAGTAGAGGTAGAGCGACACGGCGTCCATGAAGACCCCCCCGTCCACCAAGACTCGCCCGCCGGGAGTTTCTGCCCATTCCGGCTCGGTATCGAGCCGGTCGACCGTCTCGTAGAACGTGGTAGCCAAGTCCGGGTGGCTTGCGGTGCAGTTGTTGTCGTTGGCGCAGGCGGCGAACAGGTACTCGAGAGCGCGCTGGAGATTGGCGCCCGACTCGGTGTAGAAGTCGGCCTGAGGCGGGTACACCGAGTCGAGGATGATGCTGCGAACGCCCTCCGGATGGTCTCGCATCAAATCGAGGCCAAGTCGGGTTCCATACGATGTCCCATAGAAGTTGGCTTGTTGGTAGCCCAAGGCCTGGCGCAGATCGTCGGCATCGGCCGCGTTGACGGCACTGTTGTACATCGAGAGGTCGACACCGGCTGCCACCAAGGCATCACGACACTCGGAAACGAACGCAAGGTGGCGGTCGGCCCATTCCTGCTGCTCGAGCGGCTGTGCAGCAAGGCTGAACAGGAATTCGGTCAAACCGGGGCAGGACAACTCGGGACTCGTGAGGGGTGCGCCACGCTGGTTGTACTGGATGAAGTCGCGCTTCTCGAGCACCGCGTCACCAACGCTGTCCATGAGGAAGTCTGCATAGCGCAAGTGGTTGTGACCCCCGCCACCTGCCAGATAGATGACCGGGTCGGGAGCCCCGTTGGGGTTCTGGGTGCGGGCGATCATCACCGGGAGTCGGACGCGGGTCCCATCGGATTGGGAGCGGTCCTCGAGCACCACGAGGTGGCCGCATTCGATGACTCGGGCGGGATCGGCCGCCAGTTGCGCCGTTGCCTCGGTGACGCATGGGCCCGGCTCGAAGTACGGAGGGTCGAGCGGTTCGGCAACGGGGACCGTGGTGCCGCCCGCCGATTCTGCTGTGGTTGTGGAAACCGTGGATGGTGGCGCGGCGGTTACCACTGTTTCGGTCGCGGGCTCGAGGTCGGGAGTGGTGGTTGCAGGTGCTTCGGCTGCTGTTGGTTCTTCGGTCGTCTCGGCTGCTGCGCCCCCTGAATCGGACCCACCACAAGCCGCGACCAACAGAAGGCAGGCCATGAGCACTCGACACATCCTTGTCGCCTCCCTCTTCCTTCCAGTTGGGACCCTACGCGATGCTCAAGACCGAGGAAGTGCAGCGACTGGGAGTGGTTCCTGGCATCGTGAACAGCGACCGTGCGGGTTCTTGCTGAGGCGCAGGAAGAAGCCTCGGGCAACGTTCGAGATCAGATCTTCCCCGCGCTCGTGAGCCTGTTTGGTTGCTCTTGCCTGCTGTGACGCGAGACTTCGACGAACTCCGCATCGAGTTGGAACCGGGGACCGAATGGGAATGGGTCGCCGAGATCACATGGGGCAGCGGAAACACCAACCCCGTGGATCTCCCGCTGCAGTCGGTATCCAACCCCCCCTACCCAGCCGGGTGGCTCGACGTCGTGTTCACCGGCGCCGATCACGCGCAATTCGGCATGTTCGTGGCGGTCAACGGTGACCTGGTCAGAGTCACCGACGAGGCGAGGACGCCCTATGACCTGGTGGATGCACCGGCATACGGGATCTCAATGGAATCCGACTGTCCCGGCGACGGCACCATCATCCAACGCCACCAACAACTCGAATACGTCCCCAACGGCGACGACTACCGCATCGCGACCCTCTGGTCACAGCTTCGAGTCCGCCGTCAGTTCCCCGGGGGGTAGTCGGCTCCCTCGGACGCCGACGCCTGGACGCCGTCCCACGCCAGCAGGGGATCCGGATGGCTGACGTCCCTGAGGAGAATCGAGTACGTCTCGGCGACGGCTCGGCGGATCCTGAACGATGCCTGACCGGCGCTGTTCGTCGTCCCGACCATGTCGTCGAAGACTCGGCCCGGTCGTGAGATCGAGACCGTGACCGATGCACCCTCCACCGGAGCCCCCGACTCGGTGGCGATGGTGACGAGGAAGTCGACGTTCTGCCACCGTCCCTGTGTCGTTCGCGTGACGGCGATGGCGGTGACCCCGTAGTCCTCGACCAAAGTCCCTGCGGCCAGCGCCGTGATGACGACGCTGTCGCTGACCGAGTAGCCCTCGAGAGTGTTGAGTTCAGTTGCCGAGAGCTCGAGGGTGTACGTCCCCGCCGCATCTGGAGAGAACGTCGTTTGGGCACTCGAGGAGATGGGGTCGCCGGCAGAGTAATCCGACGATGCAGCGGGCGCAGCGGTCACCGTCCAGGAGACGCCGAGGGAGTCGCCGTTGGCGTCCGACACGGTTCCGCTCAGCTGCACGTCGGCGGGGAGCACCACCGTTTGATCGGCACCGGCGTCGACCACAGGGGGGACGTTGCCCAGGTCGTTGCCGGAAAATTGACCGACGGCTGCGGCCACATCGAGCAGGCCGGCTCCCATCTGCTCGGTGGATAGCCCGATGCCTTCGGCCGTGGTCGTGAGTCTTGCTCTGGCGTCCGTCCACCCCGCTCCGATGACGACCGCGGCGGCGCCCGCTACGTGCGGCGCCGACATCGATGTGCCGCTCATGTGGACGTAGCCGCCGTCGTTGCTCGTCGACAGGATGTTGCTGCCGGGGGCCGCCAGATCGTTGTCACCGAGCCCCACGCTGCTGAAGCCGGACAGGGTGTCATCGACCGTGGTGGACGAAACGGCGATCACGTGCCCGTAGCCGGCCGGGTAGCCCACGGGACCCCCGCTGCTGTTACCCGCCGAGGCGACCAGCGTCGCGCCCTGGTCTGCAAGCGCCTGGAGAGCGCTGGCCTCGGCCGCCGACGGCTGACTGCTCCCGAAGCTCATGTTGACGACATCGACGGGGTTCTCAAGCCCGGCGAGATAATTGAAGGCAGCAAGGATGGCCTCGTCCTTGATGCGGCTGCCCCGGGAAACTTGGATCGGGAGAATCGTTGCGTCGGGAGCGACGCCGACGACACCGGTGCCATCGTCGGCGGCACCGACGATTCCAGCAGTGTGAGTGCCGTGGCCGTTCTTGTCGGTCACGTCGGTCGACGGATTGCGGCCGGCAAACGACATGGCACGGCCGTCGATACGATTCTCGAACTCGGCGTGGTCCGGATCGATGCCGGTGTCCACCACCGCCACGACAACTCCACCGCCCTTGTGGCCCACGCCATGGGCGATCTCGGCGTCCACCCGGTTGGTGCCCCATTGCAACTCGTCGCCGGGGTCGGTGGCGTGGTCGTGGTAGGCGATGTCGTCACGTGCTCGCTCGACGCTGAGCACGCCCGGGCTGCGGCTCAGGGCCGCCAGAGCGGATTCCGGAAGTGACAGAGAGAGGACGTTGATGTTCTCCAACCGCAGACCGACCTGCCCACCCAAGCGCCTCACCTGGGCATCGTCGGCGGCGGTGGGGGTGTGGTCGAGGAGCACGATCACGTCGACGATCGGCCCGTCGGGCGGGGCGCCGGCACTGGCGGACGGGACGGTCAAGGCCGCGATCAGGGCGGCCACCGCGATCGCCACCGCGAAGCGTTTCCAGTTCGATCTCATCGGATTCAACCCCTCGATCTGCCGACGCGCGGAGTGTCACTCCCCGCGGAGCCCTCATTTAACCAAGAAGAATCATGTGCACAAATGCACAAAGTCGAGGGATCATTCCCTGCGAGCGCCGCCCCTTTCATTCCCCCGGCGAACAGGCCAGATCTGGCCGCCGTCGGTGAGCTGAACCATCGCGCTTTTCGAACCTCGCGTCGCTGGCTTGACGCCACAGAGTCATCAAGCGGCGCCGTGCATGAGCTCGCCGGTTGTCGGGCGGTCTGACTCGTGCTGGGAGTCACCCGACGGCGAGTTTGCCCGACCGTGCGACGAGGCCAGATTGTGTACCGTTCCCGCTGAGCCAGGGGGTGTGGCGATTCCAAGAGTGAGCGAACCGCCCGGGTTGCTGATGACGACCGTCGACAAGGCCGTCCGGTGGGCACGGACCCGTTCGATGTTCCCCCTGATCTTCGGTCTGGCTTGCTGTGCGATCGAGTGGATGGCGACCGGAGCTGCGCACAACGACCTCGATCGTTTCGGGATGCTGGCAATCCGTGCCTCACCGCGACAGGCGGATCTGATGATCGTGGCGGGGAGAGTGAGCCAGAAGATGGCGCCCGTGCTTCGACAGTTGTACGACCAGATGCCCGAACCGAAATGGGTGATATCGATGGGAGCGTGTGCTTCAACGGGCGGCATGTTCAACAACTACGCCATCGTGCAGGGCGTGGATGAGGTGGTGCCCGTGGACATCTATGTGCCGGGTTGCCCGCCCGGGCCACAATCGCTGATGCATGGCATCCTGACGCTCCACGACCGCATCATGGCGGGAGAGACCCACCACGACCGCTGGGCCAAGTCGGTGGGATCACGCATATAGCCCGCCGTTGCGGATTGGTGCGCCGAGCCGGGGGCACTCAGGATGTCACGAATCCCGCCGGTCTGGGCGCCCCCACACCCAGGGAAGACGACTTCTTCGCTATCGGTAGTGTCGTCTCATGACGGCCTCAGGCGCGGTTTCTGCGCGGATCCCCCAACGCGCAGTCACGGGCTCGGTGATGGTGGTCGTGACCATGCCGATCGTCTTCCTGGGCCTCGCTGAGGCCTTTGGCGACCGCGCCGGTTGGCTTCTGGGGTTCTTGATCTACTGGGTTGTGTGGGGCTTCGGATTCCCGCTCTGGCTTCTCGGCGGTGGCCGCGTGTGGGAACTGCTGCGGACGACCCCAAGGCGACCGGGCCTCCTCTGGTCCTTGCTATTGCTCGGTCCTCCTGTGGGGAGCCTCGTGATGGGTTGGGTGCCGGTGAGTGAGCTGAGCGTCGGCGCGGTGGTTGTCGCCGTCGGGTTCGCGCTTGTCAATGGCACGGCCGAGGAACTGCTGTGGCGGGGTGTCTTCATCACGCTATTCCCGAGCCAATGGTGGTGGGGCCTCGTGTACCCCTCATTTGCCTTCGGGCTCTGGCACCTGGCGCCCCAGATCATTGACCCGGCGGAAGGTGGGCCGATCCCGTTCGCGGTCGCTGCTGTCTTCCTGGGACTGCTCTATGGGCTGGTGGCCAGACACACCGGCAGTGTGCGTTGGCCCGCCATCTCACACATCTTCGCCGACCTGCTCGCCTTGGAGACCTTCGTCGACCTCGTGGGCTGATGCAGTCCCGCCGGGTTGACTCTCTCGCATCCCGTATCAAGCCGTTCATGTCGTCGGCCGTCGGCAACTGGATCCGGTCGGCTGCGGCGTCGGGAGAATCGGCACCGACCGACCCGACCGACTGCAGCGGGATCCCGAGATCACGGAAATCACCGGCATCGTGCCCGAACCCTGGCATCCGGTGGTACGCGGCCGCCGGGATCGGTGAAACGACGCCATCGCTCCCGTCCCCATCAAACGAGGCAAACAAAGAGAATGGTGGGAGCAGGAACTCGGGGGTCTGCAGGCGGTGCCCTGCCGTCAAGAACCCGTCATATCCGGTCTAGAGGAGCGACGGCGCCTGCTTCAAGCCGATGACTTCGAAAACCTCCAGAGGGTCCCGCTTTCCCTTGACGCGGATCGGCTCCAGTGCATTGACTGCGACCGCGTCGCTCACGGCTTCATAGGTGTCTCTGCTGATGATGATCTGGTTCGGCGCCGCGTTCTCTTGCAGGCGTTTGGCGATGTTGACGCTGTCGCTGATGGCGGTGTACTCCATGCGCCGATCGGTGCCGATCATGCCAAGGACGGCGTCGCCTGAGTGGATGCCGACTCCGACAGCGAGATGCGATTCCTTCGGCAGATCCTGGTAGAGGGCTTCCATTGCGGCGCGTATCGCCAACGCAGCCTTCACCGCCCGGAGGGTGTGGTCGGCTTGAGGGATGGGAGCGTTGAACCAGGCCATGATGGCGTCACCCAAGAACTTGTCGATCGTGCCTTGCTGGTCGAGCACGGCTTCCGCCATGGCTCCCAGATAGCGGTTGAGGGTGGACACCAGTTGCTCCGGCGTCTGATTCTCACTGAACGTTGTGAAATCGCGGATATCGGCAAAGAGGGTGGTGATGGTTGCGGTCGTACCACCCAGCCGGAGGCTGTCGGGGTCGAGCTGCTCAATGACACCGGGCGAGACCATTCGCTCGAACAGGTGGCGCTGGTTCGCCAATTCCCTGCGTTCGGTCATGTCCTTGAGCACGGAAACGAAATGCTTGATCTCGCCGTCGTCGTCGGTCATCGGTGTGATTGTCTGCTCGGCGACGAACAGGGTCCCGTCGCGCCTGCGATTCACGACCTCGGCCCGGAAAGTCTCGCCGGCGAGGAGCGTGCTCCACTGCCGCTGGTAGTACTCCGGTGGCATCGTGCCGGACTTGAGGACACGCGGGGTCTTGCCCCGGACTTCAGCGAGCCGGTACCCCGTGATCTGCTCGAAGCCCGGGTTCACGTATTCGATGGCACCGTTCCGGTCGGTTATGAAGACGGCGTCCGCCGTCTGCTCGACGGCGCTCGAGAGCTTCTTCAACTCGCTCAGGGCAGCGCGCTGGTCCGATACATCATCGATGATGGTCAGCACGAGGTCAGGCTCGACCCAGACGAAAGTGACGACAAGGTCTTTGACGTCACCGGTGCTCCGAAGCCGGTATCCGAGAATCTCGCGGGTGAAACGAGTTCTTTCCCGGTAACACCGCTCGATGTGGGCTGCCATTTCGCCATCGTCGGGGTGTACGAGGTGCAGTCTGTCGCCGAGGAACCGCCGAATCGCGTCTTTGGTGTAGACCCGGTCGGCCTCGTTGTAGTCGATGAGGATGAACCCGTCTCCGTTGCGCTGCCAGGTTTCGCAGGGAACCGGGAAGTGCCTGAAGATGGATTCAAAACGCCTCTCGCTCTCCTCGAAACGGGCGTCGGCGTCCGGCCCGGGACTGATGTCTGTGATCAGGTAGAGGACCTGAGTACCGGCATCGGTGCCCGGCGGGCCGAGGTTGACCTCGATCGGGCCGACGACTCCCACCCCGCCATCGACGGGAAGCCTGCTCCCGGCGCCGACCACGCTGGCAGGCGGCACCAGGGGACCGGCCCGCTGCTCTCTGTGGATCTCGCCCGTGCCCGCGGGCAGTAGCACATTGATCGCCTGACCGATCAGTTGACTCCGATCCCGCCCGAGGAGGGATGCACCTCGCCGATTCGCGTACGTGACGGTCCCGGCGTCGTCGACGATGAGAACACCCTCGGAGATCTCCTCCAGGAGGGCCAGCGCAGATGCCGGGTCGGGATTCGGCATCGTCCGACCACGGGTCGCGTCGTGAGAGTCAGAACCCTCATTCGGCTCCGACCCAGACGGTGAATCAGGGCGCGACAGAAACCTCGGGGGTTTGTGGACCACTCCTGCTTCTCCTTTCGACCGAAAGGAGGTAGGCATTCCCGATCGGCGCACCGACCACGGTATCAGGTGGGAACGGCTATGCCCTGATCACCTCGACGGATCATCCATCCCCCAGGGACGTTCGGTGGCTGGGAAATGTCTCAGCTACGGATCGGGTACCTGATCAGCGCTCTGCCCGGGTACTTCGAGGTGTGCAAGCCGTTCCATCAGGCCCACCGAGCAGCAATCTCTATTGATCAAGTAGATCCGACTGTCTGCTCTTGTTGAGGGCGGCGAACCCAATCCGTTGATGATCGATCCAGGTCCGGCGGCCGGGCCCCGCCCCGATGCCGTCGTTAATATCGGCGGGTTGCGTCAGCGAGTGAGAAGGGGGAACCCATGTTCTTGGCAGTGGCAGCAACTCTCCCGGCCTCCGATATGGACCGCGCCCTCGCCTTCTACAAGGCGACGCTCGGTCTCGAGCCGTTCCAACAAGAACCGGACGGGTCGGCCCGCTATCAGGTCGGCGACACCATGTTTCTCCTGTATCCGTCCGAATACGCGGGAACGAACAAGGCGACCGCAGCCGGATTCCAGGTGGAAGACCTCGACTCCGTGGTTGCAGAGCTGAGATCGCGCGGGATCGAGTTCCAGGAGTTCGACTACGGAGAGATGAAGACGGTCGACGGAATCCTGGCAATGCCGGACGGGTCGAGAGGAGCTTGGTTCAACGACACCGAGGGCAACATCATCGGTCTGTTCCAGGACGCCTGAGTCCACCGGCGAGTGCCGGGAGCCGTCACCAAGAAGCAAGCAACCACACGGCGCACGTGCCGGACCCTGCCGGGCTGTGGGTCCGTGCCCGACGCCCCGGTTGGGTGGTGGTTGCGTGGTGTTGGGTCGGCGGTTCTGGGGCGGGGGTGAAATAGTGGGGCGCTGATGCGCCGGGCTGCCTTGCTGCGGGTATTGCTGGCTAGTGTCCTTCCCGCGCAATCGTGGGAGTCGAATTGATGTCGTTGGGCCGTGCCCGTCTGGGAACCGCCGTGCTCCTGTTGGGCCTCGTCGCCGGCTGCGGTGGCGGATCGAGCGATCTCACGGAGGCCGAGGCGGCGTGGTGCCAGGATCCCGGCAACACCGAGGCTCTCGAGGCGGCACTCCTTGCCCTCACCGACGTCAATTTCCAGACGCCCGGCTCCGACGAAGAGGCGGCGTCCCTGGAGGCCGAAGGTTGGATCAAGATCTGGACCGTCGAGCTGTTCGATGGTCCCCGCCACAGGTACCTCCCCAGTCAAGACGACTACAACAAGGTTTGCGCCGCAGCGTACGAGGAGAGGTAGATCGCTGCGACGATCGGATGAGGCCGGCCGAGGAGTCGGAATCGCCCAGCACGAGGGGGAACCCAACGGCCGGGGATCTCACCGGGGCCGGGGTCGCCGTGGAAGCCAGGTCGGTGATCCTTCCCCTCGCTTTCCTCGCGGTGAGTGGCCTTGCGCCGCCGCCGGGCTGCGGGTCCGCAGCACCGATGAGCGGACTAGCGATTGGTGGCGGGGCGCGAGGGGCAGCGCTCTGGTCGGGCCGAGAGTAGGTCGGCTCGGCTGATCACCTGATCGCAGGCGGAACATCGCCACCCGATGTCTTCGTAGGTGTCCCAGGGCGCGGTGGGCCTGGATTTGGGTTGCCGACGCCACCCCCACCTTCGTCGGGGCTGTGTGCGGGGGACCCGTTGTGGGTGTTTGACCGGGCGGTGCCCGAGGCTCTCCATCAGTCGGATGTCTTCTTGGTAACTCTGCACGGCGTCTCCTAAGCGGAGGGTACGCCTATTGACCGAAGCCGCGCTGCGGGGCCGCGGCGACGCGGCGACGGGGTTTCGGATGCCTCGACCTTTGCGGCGCCGCTCAGTTGCTCTGCTCCAGGTACGGCAGGAGACAAGTGACAGTGCCCTTCAGGGATATCTCGGTGAAGACATCGAAGAACCGGGCGGGGTAGAAGCCCACGAACCGAATGCCACGCTGGTTCTTGGAGACCTTGCTCACAACCTTGAGGGCGGGAGGCGCGGTGTCTTCTCCGGTGACCTCCCACGCCGCAGCATCAACGATGTAGCCCGCGTCGCAAGCCACTCTCGCCGCGCCCCGTTCCCCGGCGACGACGGTCCACTCGATCTCCTCGAAGTTGAGACGGGCCTGCCCGGAGACCTGGCCGACCGCCTGGGTGCCGTTGCCTGCCAGGAGTGTGAAGACGATCGCAAGAAGCAACGCAGTTGCGACGCCGACGCTGATCATGCGCTTTCGATTGATGACCATGTGTTCCCCCTCCGTTGATGGGAAGCGGTGACAATACCGAGGGACTCGCCGCTTCGCAGGACCGGCTGCTGCTCGGCTGTGGGGCCGCGCCGACCTCCCCCCGCTCCCCGCCGGTGACGGTGCACCGGGGTGTGGGAGGGTGACCGGGGCTGTCTCGCACCATTAGCGTGGTTCTCGACAAACCGACGACGGGGGGTACACCGTGTCGCGTCGCATCGTGCTGCTCTGGGTTCTGGGGATGGTGCTCACCTCGTGCACCGGGAGTGCCGAGGAGGGGTCCCCGACGACCGTGACCACCGCTCCCGTGTCGACTACCGCTCCGCCGTCGTCATCGACCACCACCACGATGGCCCCCGGTCCGGCCGACACCCTCGGTGCCGACCTCGCCGATCCCGAGATCGTGGATCTCTCGGGCCAGCTGTTCGAGGACCCCCTCGCGGGCTCGGGAATGCATCGCATGGCCCTCGACGACGAACGCGGCGTGCTCGTGTCCGAGGATTCGCTCATGGGTTCGGGTGCCGGCCAGGATCTCCTCGGACTCGGGCCGGTGCTGCCGCCACCCCAGACCAGCGGCATCGACCCCTATCAGGTCCTGCTCGAAGCCTGGATCGACGGCTACACCGGCGACATCGTTCCCACCGCCACCGTCCTCTACACCCTGGACGAGGACGGATGGTTCGTCACCTCGTCCATCCCTTCGGCGGCGGTGGAGGCCGCCCTGCTGGACACCACCGACTACGCCGCAGTCGCCCCCGACGGACCGGTGGGTGTCGACACTTCGGTTTCGGTCTTCGACTGGACGGCTCGCCTCTTCCGGGCCGACGTCGCGGTCTTCGACTACCTGGCCGAATACCGAGTGGTCTATGAAGGCGAGATCGAATGCACGATCGGCGATCCCTTGGAGTGCACCACCCTCTCCGACGACGGCGTGCTCCGGCCCGGCGACGAGGGTGAGGACGTCGAGGCGCTGCAGACCGATCTGGCCACGCTCGGCTACTTCGCCGGGAACGTCAACGGTGACTACGAAGAGGAGACCACGGCGGCGGTGTCGGCTTTCCAGGTCGACTATCTGCTGACGGTGGACGGCAAGGCGGGACCGCAGACCCTGGGCCTGCTGGGCGACATCGTCTCCGGTGAATCAGACCTGATCCTCGCTTCGAGCCGTGGCATCGGCCTCGTGGGGTTCGGCACCGCAGCCGACGAAGCGTTCGACGGCCTGGTCGCCGACCTCGGGTCACCCGATGCCACCACCGGTTGGTACACCGACGCTTGTGACGGTCAAGCCTGGTCCAAGGCTTCGTGGGACGGCTTCACCGCCATCTTCACCGACCGAGAGGGATCGCGCCGGCTGGACGGCTGGGCCGTGGATGATCTCAATGACCTCCCATCAGGGCTGCTCATCGCCGGCGGGATCCGCCCCACCTGGACCTGGTCGGACTTCGACGCGGCCGGAGCCGAGTTCGATCCCACCTACGGTGGGTTCTTCCGCATGACCGAGCTGTCCTACAACAACGGCCGCTTCGTCGACCCTCCGGCCGACCCGCCCGATCCCGATGCCGCGATCAGCGGGTTCGGGACCGGGACCGGCGCGTTCGTGAGCTGCTGAGCGGACCCGGCACAGAGCCTCGGGGCCTGCGCCGGCCGATCGCATGTGCCCATCTCCAGTCACGCCATTGCGATCGGGCCGGTCGTCCCGAGGATCTCCCATCCGGCCGACCCGGGGGCAGCCTCGTAGGTGAGCCACACCCCGCACAGCGAGCCGCACCACAACCAGAGCTCGATCTCGCCGCGGTCATCGAGCAGTTCCACACGATCCACGGCGACGACCACGACGCCCGAGGGCTCCTCATCGAAGAGAACGGCCGTCTCGGCTGCGGCATCGTCGATGAACCGCACCGTTCCGAACTCAGAGAGTGAGGCGGCGATCAGTTCCAGGGCGAGCGGCGCCAAAGGCGTTCCATCGCCGGTGAGGACCCCGATGCGGAAGTCGTGGAACATCTCGGAGGCCCCGATCGAGCTCTCGGTCGTGACCAGCCTGAGGACTGCAGCCGCGATCAGCTCGGCTCGGGCTTGGTCTTCGAGAGAGCCCTCGCCGGGTGGAGGGTCCGTGTTGGGTTGTTCGATCTCGGCGCCGGTGACGATGCCGTCGTCGACCTCGAAGGTCACCCGGCCGGGGAGCAGGTCGGCTGTGAGGGCGAACTCGGAGCCGTCCTCACGGGCGACCCGCCATAGGCGTCCCTCACCCTCAGCCGCCGCCACGGCCTCCTCGAGGGTGAGGCCGACGAAGCGCCCTTCTTCCTGGGTCCCATCTGTCGGGGAGTCGATGGTCCCCAAGTCGCCTCCGCCGGCGAAGGCGAAGCCGGCTGCGGAGAATGTGATGAGGAGCACGACGCCGATGATGCCGAATCTGAGTTTCATTCTCGACTCCTGGTTTCGATGTCCCTCCGACGATCCCGGCGACATGCCGGGTTCCCGGCTCCTCGCCGAGGAGCGGCAAAGTCGTCCCCGGAGTCCGGCATCGATCCCGTGCACCCAACCGGCCACACAACATGGAACACGCCGTCATCTTCTTGCCGGGCATCATCGCCCCCACCGCGGTCCGCCACGGCGCGCTGATCCAACCCCATCCCGGCGTTCGCTCGGTGATCAACGACCCGACCGTCTATGACGGCGACAGGCCCCCGCGAGCCACTCGATCCTCGTCGGCGTCTCCGGGTCGAGCGACCCCTCACCAATCAGCTCTTTGTGTCCGACCCCGTCCCCACCACCGAAGGAGTGTCGACCCCGACCCGGGCAACCGAATCGAGATCAGAGGTTGGGCAAGGAGCTCGCCGTGCCGACGCTTCTGAGCAGGTTCGCCTCGCGATGGACGTTGTCGACCATGTTGAGGAATTCGCTGGTGAGCTGCTGAGCGATCTCATCGCCCCAACCTTCACCGAGTGAGGCGTAGCTCTCCAGACTCCATCGGGATTCACCCGAGTAGTCACCGAATCCGACGACCGTGACCCAGGTGCCGAGGTAGCTCCACCCCGGCCTCGAGTGCTCCCGCAGCCGGTCCTCGTTGGCGCGGATCCACTCCATGAACTCGTTCTGCCGGCCCTTGGTGACTGTGAACCGGAACACGTACTCGAGCATCTGATCAACCCTTCTATCGAATCCGGCGGACCCTAGTCCCCGCCGGCCCGCCGATGAAGGAACACCGGCGACCCCTTCCCCTGACAATTGAGCCGTCATGTGGAGGCGAACTCGGCTGGTCACGGTGCCCGATAGGTGCCGGTGGCCCAACCGATCAGCTTGCTCGACGTCTACGGCGTCGGGCAACCACCCTGAGGGAGATCGGGGTATGTGTGATCGATACGCCAGCAGGAGCGGGTGGGCCGCCGCTCCACTTCCCGCCGAATCGGGGCTCCCCGACACCCGTTTCTCACGGGAGCACCACGATCGCCACGCTCACGGTCGCCCAGACCTCAGTCCAAGGATCGGAATACCGATCTTGAACCAGGATCGTCCAGGTCCCGAGCATCTCCTCCTGTGGCCCGGACGCCTGGAACCGATGACTCACCGCCCCGCCTTCACAATCGATCCAGCGGTTCTGCTGGAACTCGCCGGCAGCGTTGTGGACTTGGTAGAGGATCTTGTTGGCGTCGGTTCCGCCGCTCGCCGTACTACCGACGCACCCCGTCACATTCAGCTCGAAATCCACGGCGCAGTCCGGATCGCAATCCCCCGGCGAGAGGCTCAGGACGGTCACGTTCGCCTGGAGCGGTACCGAGGTGGGTCGCGTCGTCACACTGGTTTCCTCGGTCGTTGTGGGCGCTTGGGTTGTGGTGGGTGCCTGGGTCGTCGTCGTGCTGGCCTCAGTGGTGCTGGTGGCCCCTTGGATGACGGCTGCAGTCGTTGTCGCGGCCGGAATCTCGGTCGTGGTCGGTGTCGTCGTTGCGGAGCCTGTCGTTGCCGCTGCGTTGTCGCTCCCCGTGGTGGTGGTGCTCGCGCCATCAACGGCCTCAGGTTCACCGGAACCGCCTCCCAGCACCTGCATGCCGATGACGACGGCCGCAACGATCAACGGGACGGCGGCCGCCGCCGGCCACCAGCGGCGCCACCAAGGTCGACCGGTCGCCGGCGGGGCTCCGCCGGCCGGTTCTGGTCCGGGTGGTGGCTCGGCCTTTGGTGCGATCTCGGGCGCCGGCTCGGGTTCCAGGGATTCGGGCCGTTCGAGAGCGACCAGAGCAGCTCCCAGGGCGACGGCGTGCTTCGGATTGGCGTCCACGGCGACAGGCCGCCCGGTGTGGGAGCGAACCATCTCCGCGACCAGCGGCATCCGGGAGGCCCCGCCGACGAGCAGGATCCGGGTGAGATCGGCCATGGCGCACCCGGCGCTGCGGACGACCCGATCGAGGACGCGCAGCGTCTCCTCCAAGCGGGGGCGGACCATGTCCTCGAACTCGGCTCGCGTGAGACGGACCTCGGTATGGACCCCCGGAAGCATCACCGGAATGACCGCGTCGGTGTCCACCGACAGGCCCTCCTTGGCATCTCGACACGAGGTCCGGAGAGTCGCCACTGCCGCCCGGGTCGCCGGGTCGGCGAGATCGACACCATCGAGGGCGTCGCCGAGGGCTGTGCGAACGTGTCCGAGGACCGCCTCGTCCAGATCGATCCCGCCGAATCGATCCATGCCCTCCGGGGTTCCGACGATCTCGAAACCGTCGACGTCCTTGCGGAGGACGGCGATGTCCAGCGTGCCGCCCCCGAGGTCGTAGACGGCGACGAGGTCCCCCGGTTCCACCCTCTCCCTGGCCGAGTAGTGGATCGCAGCCGCCACCGGCTCGGACAGGAACGAGACCGGCCCGACCTCGGCGTGACGCACGGCTCCCTCGAGGATCTCCATCTTGTAAGGGCCGTATGCGGCCGGGTGGGTCACGACCACCCGTGCCGGCGGCTCTCCCTGCTCCTCTTCGACCCGCCTCACGATCTCGCGGAGGAGGTGGGCGGTCAGCGATTCGGCACCGAAGGGGGTGCCACCGAGAACGATCGGCGTCGGATCACCGAGGCGGCGCTTGAACTCCCTCGCAGATCTGGCCGGTTCGGTGACGGAGCGGCGTTCCGCGGGTTCCCCGACCATGACGGAGCCGTCGTCACGGAGCAGGACGATGGACGGGATGGCGGCCACCCGAGTCCCGAGTTGGAACACCTGGGTCTGCCCGTCCTGGCCCACCGCAACGGCCGAGAACGTTGTCCCGAGATCCACGCCCAGCACGTACACGGCAACCCCTTGGCAACTCCCATGCACCATGATGGCAGGGGGCAGGTTCGGGACCAGGGCCGAAAGGCACAGGGGCGCTGCCGATACACTTCGATGGTCGGCAGCGCGGGTCGGGGGAGATCGAATGGAAGGTCAGGATCGCACCGGCGACGCGGTGCCGGGACCACAGTCGGCCACCCGGGACGCCGTCGTGAGCCTGGTTGCCGCCGCCGCCGACACCTGCACCAAGTGGGGGCGCCCCGACCTCGAACGGCGTCTGCGTATCGCTCTGCGCCGCATCGAGCGATCGCTCACCGCGGTCGGTGTGGTGGGTGAGTTCAAGCAGGGCAAGAGCGCTCTGGTCAACGGCTTGCTCGGTGCGGAGGTGTGCCCGGTGGACGACGACCTCGCCACGGCCGCCACCACCTGGATCTACCAGTCCGAGGCGCCGGAGGCGCGGGTTCGGAGGGTGGAGGACGGTCGCCTCGTCGTCGAGGAGATCGATCCGGATGATCTGGCGGCCTACGTGTCCGAATCGGGCAATCCGGACAACCATCTGCGGGTGGAGGTCGCCGAGATCGGCCTGCAGAACCCGGCACTCGACCACGGCCTGACCATCGTCGACACTCCGGGTGCCGGCGGGGTTCGGGCAGCGCGCACCGCCGCCATCCTGGGCTTCCTTCCTCACGTCGACACGCTCGTCTTCACGACTGATGCATCGGCCGAGCTGACTGCGCCGGAAGTCGAGTTTCTGAGGGACGCCCAACGGGTCTGCCCGACCGTCC
The DNA here is from genome assembly GCA_041551965.1 of Acidimicrobiia bacterium. Classification (GTDB taxonomy): domain Bacteria; phylum Actinomycetota; class Acidimicrobiia; order Spongiisociales; family UBA11373; genus JBFELU01. The sequence continues at coordinate 3,271 of JBFELU010000047.1, read as the reverse complement.
TGGTGGCTCTCACCAAGATCGACCTGTATCCCGCATGGCGCCGGATCGCCGAGATCAACGCCGGACATCTGACGGCGGCCGGGCTGACAACGGAGCCGATCCCGGTCTCCGCGGCGCTGCGGGCCGAGGCTCTCCGCCGGGACGACGATCGGCTCGACCGGGAGAGCGGCTTTCCGGCACTGCTCGAAGCCCTCAGCAGCGAGGTGCTCCACCGCTCGGACACGATCGTCTGCGAGCGGGCTCTCGGCGAGGTCCGGTCGGGCATCGGTCAGTTGCTGGCCGGCGCCGAGGCCGAGCGACGGGCATTGGCAGATCCGGAAGAAGGTGAGCGGATGGCCGCACAGCTGCAGCAGGCCGGTCGCGCCCTTGCGGAACTGCGGGCCGCCGGCGGCCGCTGGATGACGGTCCTCAACGACCGGATCACCGACCTGATCCAGGAGAACGACTACGGCATCAGGACCGGGATCCAGGCTGTGCTGACGGACCTGGACGCAGCCCTGGAGGAGCAGGACCCCGCGGCCGTCTGGGGTGAGTTGACCGCCTCGGTCCAAGCTCAGTTGGCGGATCTTGTCGGATCGTTGTTCCAGAACATCGAGACGTCCGTCGAGGAGATCGGCGGACAGATCGCAGCGCTCATCCGGGACGAGAGCGCGCTGCCGGATTCGCTTCCGGCCGGCGCCGGCCTGAGCATCGAAACACTGTGGTCGGCCCGTGATCGCCCGTCCCCGGCTCGCGAGGGAGGTCTGGCAACGGTGTGGGCTGCGGTTCGGGGAGGTTCGAGCGGCATCATCACGCTTGGGGTAGTAGGCGGACTGGCCGGCCTCGCCCTGGCAGGCCCTTTGGCGATCGGTGCCGGCGTGGCCTTCGCGTCGAAGCAGATGGTCGACGAACGCAAACGGCGCGCGGAGAAGCGGCGCCGGGAGGCTCGCACGGTCGTCCAGCAGTTCCTCGGCCAAGTGCAGATGGAACTGGGCACTCGCACCCGGCAGGTGATCCAGGAGCTGCACCGAACCATGCGCGATCACTTCGCGGAACGGGTTGCGGAGCTCGATGCCTCCGCATCTGCCGCGCTCGCCGCGGTCCAGGGATCGCTCCGGAAGGCCGAGAGTGGGCGACGCGAGCGGCTGCCCGGTCTCGAGTCCGCGATCGACAAGCTTGGGGCGATGATCGATCGGGCGGGAGCCCTGCATCGCGGGGTCGATGGCGGGGACGATTTGTGAACGGCTCGCCGACCCACGCCGATCTGATCGAGCGGGTGGACGCACTCTGTGCCGACGCGATCGTCCGGGCGGGCGAGAGTCCGGCTGGTGACGTGGCACGACGCCTGCGAGAGCGCCTCCATGAACCACTGCGGGTTGCGATCGCCGGGCGAGTGAAGGCCGGCAAATCGACGTTGTTGAACGCCCTCGTGGGGGAGCGGCTCGCGGCAACCGACGCCTCCGAATGCACCCGGCTGGTGACCTGGTACCGCTATGGGATCTCGTACGCGGTTCGGGCGCGCCGAGCAGACGGCGGCTCGGACCCGCTCGACTTCACCAGGTCCGAGGGTGTCCTCGACATCGAGGTCGGTGATCCCGCCGGTATCGACTGGATCGAGGTGGACTGGCCTTCTGCCCGGCTCGAGGCCACGGTGCTCATCGACACGCCAGGCCTGGCCGGCATGGATGCGGAGGCGGGTCGGGGCACGCTCCGGTTGTTGGGCGCAAACGAGACCGGTGAGTCACAGGTGGACGCGGTGGTCTACCTGATGCGGCACCTCCACCACCAGGACGCGGGATTCCTGGAGACGTTCGGCGACGAGGCACTCCCCGAGCCGTCGCCGGCGAATGCAATCGCCGTCCTGTCACGGGCCGATGAGATCGGGGCGGGACGCCCCGATGCGCTCGAATCGGCCGCGGTGATCGCCGCCCGGTATGCAAGAGATCCCCGGGTGCGCAGCCTGTGTGTCACCGTCGTACCGGTCGCCGGGTTGCTCGCCGAAACCGGATCCACGCTTCGTGAGGACGAAGTGACGGCGCTGCGGGAGTTCGCCGCATTGCCGGAGGAGGAGTTGGCCGACGCCCTGCTGTCGGTCGACCGTTTCTGCGACCCCGCCGTAGGGCCGCTGCCCTCACAGACCCGACGGGATCTGCTCGAAAGGTTTGGGCTGTTCGGAGTCCGCTATTGCCTGCGGATGCTGCAGCAGGATCCGGAGACCACGGGGGCTCAACTGGCCCGAGCCCTCCGGGAGGCCTCCGGGATCGACACCTTGACCGGCTTGTTGGAGGGGCACTTCGGCGTGCGCTCGCGGGCCCTCAAAGCTCGGTCGGTACTTGCGGGCCTGCGGGCTGCGGCGCGGACCTTGGCCGGCACCGACCCGGAGGCGGCGTCCGCGATCGACGTGGGTGTGGAGGAGTTGTGGACCACCGCCCACGAGCTCGCCGAGCTGCGCCTGTGGCATCTGGTCGTGTCCGGGGCGGCGCCGCTGGCTGCGGGCGAAACCGAGGAGGTTCGCCGGGTCACCTCGGAGGGGAGCCCCGCCGTCAGACTCGGTATGGATCCGGAGACCCCGGCCGCCATGCTCTCAGAGGCAGCCGCCGGGCGCATCGCCCGGTGGCGAGACCGGGCGACCCACCCCCTGGTCGACCGCCCCAGCGCCGAGGCCTACGAGATCATCGCCCGGGCGTACGAAGCCGTCTACGCCGAGATCACATCGTCTCAGGTCTGAAGTTCCTCATCTGGATCCTCTTCCGCTGACGATTCCTCGACAGTGGGCTCCGCCACCCGCTCGATGTCCCCGGCCAGAGATTCGGTCCCGACCTGCCGTCCGATACCGACGTCCGGCTCCGCAAACCACTCGACTCCTGCCGACCCGGTGTCGGCTGCCGGGTCGAGTATGTCGGGTGGCGGCAGCGGCATGGAACCGATGGGTTGCACATCGATGTCGATTGCCGGGTCGGGTATGGGGGTCGGCAGGGTCCCGGTGGGTTGCACATCGATGTCGGTTGCCGGGTCGGGTATGGGGGTCGGCAGGGTCCCGGTGGGCAGGGTGTCGGGATCGCCGGGAGTCTCGACGGGTGTTGCCGGTTCGGGGTCGGTGTCGGGTTCGACGTGGGGGATCTCGATGGGTGTCGCCCCTTCGGGTGGGGTGTCGGGGTCGGGGATTTCGGGTTGGGGAGGGAGTGGAAGGGAGCCGGTGGGATGCACAGTGGTGACGGGTTCGATGTCGGGGATTTCGATGGGTGTCGCCCCTTCGGGTGGGGTGTCGGGAGTCGTGTCGAGTGTGGGGGTC
>JBFELU010000046.1:0-20892 GCA_041551965.1 Acidimicrobiia bacterium | reverse complement strand
GGTGGCCGAGGTGGTTGAGGCCGCGGCCGAGCACGGGGTTCCGGTGCACAGCGATGCGGTTCAGGCGTTCGTCTCAGAGCCGGTGACGGCGGCCGTCCCGGGCGCCGACTTCATCACGCTCGCCGCCCACAAGCTCGGGGGGCCCAAGGGAGTCGGCCTGCTGCGGGTGCCCCGCGGGACACGACTCGAGCCGGTGCTCCACGGCGGAGGTCAGGAGCTCGGACTCCGCTCGGGCACCCACAACGTGGCAGGGATCGTCGGCATGGCGACCGCCATGGAGGCAGCCGCCGCCGATCGGGACCGGTTCCGCACCACGGTCTCCGAGGCACGGCGGCGATTCGAGGAGACCCTCGCCGCAAGGGTCGACGATCTCCAGATCACCGCTCGCGGGGATCGCCTCGTGCAACATTCCCATCTCCGGTTCCCCGGGGTGTCGGCAGAGACCCTGCTCATCCGCTTGGACGGGGCCGGCCTGGCCGCCTCGGCGGGATCGGCGTGTCACAGCGGAGCCGTGGCGACGTCGCACGTGCTGGCGGCGATGGGGATGTCGGCCGGGGAGGCGGCTTCGAGTGTGCGGTTCACATTCGGATGGACCACCCGGCCCGGCGACGGAGACGATGCCGCTCGAATGGTCGTCGAGGCATTGGATGGTCTGCGATGAAGGCCCTCGTCGCCCTCTCCGGCGGGGTCGACAGCAGTGTTGCCGCGGCGCTGACGGTGGAGGAAGGGCACGACGTGATTGCGGTCACCCTCAAGCAGTGGGATGGGCCGTCGACGGCGGGCTGCTGCACCGTGGGGGACGCCACGGATGCCCGCCGGGTCGCGGCCGCGCTCGAGGTTCGCCACTACGTGCTCGACTACGTGGATCGGTTCGCCCGCGACGTCGTCGAGCCCTTCGGAGCGCAATACCTTGCCGGCCGGACGCCTAATCCGTGCCTCGACTGCAATCGGAGTATCCGCTTCGGGGCGCTGCTCCGCCACGCCGCCGAGCTGGGATGTGACGTATTGGTCACCGGTCACCACGCCAGGGTCGATGCCGCCGCCGACGGCAGCCGCCGCCTCCTGCGGGCGGTCGACGGCACGAAGGACCAGTCCTACGTGCTCCACATGCTCGGTCAGGACGAGCTGTCCCGGGTTCGCTTCCCGGTCGGTGCGATGCCCAAGTCGGAAGTCAGGGACATCGCCGCCGAGTTGGGCCTCCGCACGGCCTCGAAACCCGACAGTCAGGATCTGTGTTTCGTCGCCGGAGACTATCGGGGGTTCCTCCGGTCTCGAGTGCCGGGAGGATCCGAACCCGGCCCGATCGTCGACCGGAGCGGCCGGGTGCTCGGCAGTCACGAGGGAGTCGCCGGCTTCACCATCGGTCAGCGCCGCGGTCTCGGGATCTCGGTCGGCGAGCCGAGGTACGTCGTGGCCTTGCAGCCCGACGAGCGAACCGTGGTCGTGGGGGGCGCCGCCGATCTGCTGGCCGGCGGATGCCGCGTGGTCGGGATGTCGTTCGTGGCCGGGCACCCCCCGGCCGATGAAGGGATCGAGGTGAAGGTGCGCTACCGGTCGGATCCCGTCGGGGCGCGGATCCGCAGTGTCGGGCCGGGGGAGTGGGAGGTGTGGTTCACCGAGCCGGTGGCGGCGGTGGCGCCCGGTCAGGCGGCCGTGCTGTATCGGGGCGACGAGGTGCTCGGCGGGGGCACGATCGTCGCCCCATTGCGGGGTGGCCCGTGAGCCGGATCGAGGAGCTCAGGAGCCTCTTGCGGCGTCACGAGTACCTCTATCACGTCCGGGATGCGCCGGAGATCTCGGACGCCGAATACGACGCCCTCATGCGCGAACTCCAAGCGCTCGAGGCCGAGCATCCCGAGCTGGTGACGCTGGACTCCCCGACCCAGAGGGTCGGGGCCCCGCCGTCGGTTGCCTTTGCCCCCGTGGTCCACCGGGAACGGATGTTCTCGCTCGACAATGCGGAGTCCGCCGGTGATCTCGAGGCGTGGGAGGCCCGGCTGGAGCGGCAGCTGGGGCGAGCTCCCGGCGGATTCGCGTGTGAGCTCAAGATCGACGGGCTGGCGGTTTCGCTCACCTACCGAGACGGGATCCTGGTCCGCGGGGCCACCCGGGGCGACGGCACGACCGGTGAGGACGTCACCGGCGCCCTGCGGACGATCCGGGGGATCCCCCTCGCCGTGCTGGGGGGCGATGCTCCGGTGGTCATGGAGGTCCGGGGCGAGGTGTACATGCCGTTGGAAGCGTTCGAGGAGCTGAACGCGGCGCAGGCCGAAGCCGGGGAGCGCCTGTTCGTCAACCCTCGGAATGCGGCCGCCGGCGCCGTCCGTCAGAAGGACCCGGCCGTCACCGCGACGAGGCGGCTGGCCATCTGGGTCTACCAACTGGGATTCGTCGAGGGGGGCCCTTCGTTCGCTTCCCATACCGAGAGCCTGGAGTGGCTGGCCGCGCACGGCTTCCCGGTCAACCCGGCGACCGAAGCATGTGCCTCGCTCCGGGAGGTGCTCGACTACACGGCCGGGGCCGAGTCGGGACGTCACGGCCTCCCCTATCAGACGGATGGGGTGGTGGTGAAGGTCGATCCGCTCGTCGACCAGGGGGCCCTCGGTTTCACCGCCAAGAGTCCCCGGTGGGCCATCGCCTACAAGTTCCCTCCCGAGGAGCAGACCACCCGTCTCGTCGGGATCGAGGTCAACGTCGGGCGAACCGGGGCCGTCACCCCGTATGCGGTCCTGGAGCCGGTCTTCGTCGGCGGTGCGACCGTCACCAATGCCACCCTTCACAATCAGGACGAGGTGGCCCGCAAAGACGTCCGAGTCGGCGACGTCGTGGTCGTTCGCAGAGCCGGCGATGTGATCCCCGAGGTGGTCGGCCCGGTCGCCTCGCTGCGGGACGGCTCGGAGAAGCGGTGGAAGATGCCGAAGAAGTGTCCCTTCTGCGGCAGCCCCATCGTGCGGACGGAGGGTGAGGCCGTGGCTCGCTGTACCGGGGGGTTCGGCTGTCCCGGCCGACTGCGGGAGTACCTCTTCCACTTCGCCGGCCGCAACGCCATGGACATCGAGGGCCTCGGGTACAAGACCGTCGACCTCCTCTTGCGTGAGGGGCTCATCGCCGATCCGGCCGACATCTTCTCGCTGGCCCCCGAGTCCTTCGAGGGACTGGAGGGGTGGGGGGAGATCTCAGTGGGAAACCTCATGGCATCGATCACGGCCGCCAGGGACCGGCCGTTGGCCCGTCTGCTGATCGGGCTGGGCATTCCTCTCGTGGGGGGCACCGTTGCCCGTCAGTTGGCCCGCCGCTTCGTGACCCTCGATCGGCTGGCCGGAGCGGCGGAGGACGACCTCGCGGCGATCGACGGGGTCGGACCGGAGATCGCCTCCTCGGTGCGGTCCTGGTTCGCCGATCCCGACAACCGGTCCCTCATCGAGAAGCTGCAAGCAACCGGGGTTCGCACCGCCGATCCCGAGCCGGAGGGCGAGACGCGGGATCTCCTTGCCGGGGTGACGGTGGTGCTCACCGGGACGCTGGAGGGGTTCACCCGCGACGAGGCTCGGCTGGCGGTCGAAGACCGCGGGGGCCGGGTCACCGGTTCGGTTTCGAGGAAGACCAACGTGGTAGTCGCCGGAGCGTCACCCGGCTCGAAGGCCGACAAGGCGGAGAGCCTGGGCGTCCCGGTTCTCGATGAGGCCGGGTTTGTGAGGCTGCTCGAGGAGGGCCCGGCGGCGTCGGGATGACCGCTCAGGCCATCGAAGCCTCGAAGATGCTGCCGATCGACTCGTTCAGCATCGCGTCGAAAGCCTCGTCGTCCTGTTCCGCCGACAAGCCCTCGGTGAGGGCCCGCGAGAAGCTGGCCACCATGCGGGGGTTGCGGCGCAGCCGGTCGTTGGCCTCCTCCCTGGTGTAGCCGCCCGACAGCGCGACGACCCGCAAGACCGTGGGGTGCTCGATCAGCTCGCGGTAGAACCCGTCCTCCTCGGGGAGGGTGAGTTTCAGCATGATCACACTGCCGTCGGGGACGGTCTCCAGATTCCGCAGTATGGCCGTCTTGAGCAGCGACTCGGCCTCGGCCTTCTGGGGGCTGTGGATGTCGATCTCGGGTTCGATGATCGGTACCAGTCCCGCGGCCAGGATGCGGTTGCCGATCTCGAATTGCTGGTCTGTGACCGCATCGACGCCGGCGGAATCGGCCAGCTTGATGACCGACCGCATCTTGGTGCCGAACACACCGTGCTCCTCGGCCCGCTCGAGGACGTCGTCGAGATCAGGAATCGGCTTCATCACCTGGGCCCCATCGACCTCTTCGGCGAGGCCCTTGTCGACCTTCAGGAACGGCACGACGTTCTTGACTCCCCAGAGGTACTCGGCCGAGCCCGCCCCTTCGATGTTCCGCTCCATGGTCATCTCGAAGAGGATGGCGCCGATGATGCGGTCGCCGCCGAAGCTGGGGCTGGTGATGATGCGGGCCCGCATCTCGTGGATGAGGTCGAACATCTCGTCATCGTTGGCATAGGCATCCTCGGGGATGCCGTAGAGGCGGAGTGCCTTCGGGGTACTTCCGCCGCTCTGGTCGAGCGCGGCCACGAACCCGGCTCCGTCACGGATCTTGGCCAGTTGCTCGCTGTTCATCGGTGCTCTCCGTTGGCTTGCTGATCTGACGGGGCGAAGGATACGGCCTCCGCCGAGGTCGACGTTCGGCGAACGGCTCTCGGGTAGCAGCCGGAGCACGTCGGGTTCGCAGCGCGTACCTTTGGGGTGACGGCTCCCGAGTGTGAGAGGTCACTGATGGACGCAGCCGGGCAAATGGCCAAGATGGTCGACTCGGTCCAGCCTCACTGCGACGAACCGATCACGGCGGCCATGACGTGCAGCCACGCCGGTTCGATGAGTGCGGTATTGCTCTCCAAGTTGACGGATGGGATGGTCGGACCCGACCGTTCCTCGAATCTCCCCAATCCCGTCTTCATCGCCGTCGGGAGCGATACCGTCTACGCCTTCGACTACAGGCCGCGCGGCTTCAAGTTCAAGATCAAGAAGGAGGCCGCACGCTGGCCCCGTTCCGACCTGAGCGTCGCCGTCGAGTACACCGACAGGATGTGCTATTTCACGATGACGACCCGCTCCGGCGACCTCTACCCACTCGAGGTCACCACGGTGATGGGCGCCAAGGACGTGGTCGATCTGTTCGTCACTGCTCTGAGCGGACCGGCGGGCTGAGGGCGGGGACCACCTCGGCCCGATCGGCGGGAGTGCCGAGTGGTCCGGTGATCGCTGCCGGCGGCGACCTCCGGCCGATTGCTTCGGGCCGGCACGGCCCGCCGGCCCGAGGTTGCGAGGGGTAGGGTCCCCAGAAGGGGGTGTCGCCGCGCGTGGAAGGAGACCTATGGCAGCCTTCAAGAAGTTCAAGGACATGAAGAAAGCGGTGTCGGAGGCGCCGGGCTTGATCGATCAAGCCCAGAAGATGCAGGCGCAAGCCCAGGAGATGCAGGCGGCTCAAATGGCTGCCGCCGGAGCGTCGTCCGGTGTCGAAGCGATCGATCCCGAATTGCTCGAGCCGATCGCCGGGGTCACGTTGGAGAAGTACGCGGAACTCTCGAAGGCGGTCGGCGAGCGGAAACTCGACCAGGCCGGTATCGAGAGCTTCGTCCAGCTGCACGGATTGACCCCGGAGGCGTGGCAGGCCGCCTACGACGGCTGGAACGAGAGGTTCAAGGGCAACATGGCCCTGTCCGTCCACTTCGGCAACCTCTACAAGCAAGCGCGTTCGATCTAGTCGGAACCATGGGCTTCTTCAAAGACCTGAAAAAGCTGTCCGACCAATCGAAGGAGATCTCCAAGGACTGGGATCCCGCGGCTCAGATGCGTCAGGCCTCCGAGGCGATCGAGGCCACGACCGAGATGATGGCGCAGCAGACGGCTGCGGCGCGCGTCGCGGAGTCGGGGGAACCGGCGTCCGCCCAGGTGAGCGCCGCTCGCGATACGGGCACGCTGGCCAACATGCAGCCGGTGATGGAGATCGACCTCCTCGTCCACCGAGGAGGTCGACCGCCCTATCCGGCGACCCTGAGGCAGATGGTGCCTCTGAGCCAGGTCGGCCGCCTCACGCCCGGCACGGAACTGTCGGTCAAGGTCGATGCCGACGATCCCGGCACGGTCTGGATCGATTGGGGCGCGGGCTAGCCGGTCCGAGCTTCATCTGAGCGGGTGACGGCGGGTCGCCCTGGCGGCTCGCGCCACGAGCGAGGTCGAACCGCGTTGTTGTCCTTCGCTCGAGTCGATCGCGAACCGCCGCGGGGCGAGGAAGGGTCGTCGCTCCTCGGCTCTCCGGCTATTGAACCCGGAAGCTCCACTCGAATTCGCCCGGATCGGGTCGACCCACCGGGCGGTCCCACCTGACCCGAACGGTGTGCTCCCCACCGGACCATTGCTCCATCGAGCGTCCCGGGCCGGGTTGCCATACCCACTTCCCGGTCGATTCGGTCACACCGATCTCGAAGGCTGGAACGGGATCGCCGTCCACCCACAGCTCGATCTCGTAGCCGACGGGTAGATCGACCTCGACCACGGTCTGGCGCACCACGGCGTCGCCGGGTTCCGGAAACACGCCTTCGAGGGGTTCGGGGAGGCCGGACTCCTCTCCGGCCGGCATCAGCCAGGCGACCGCCACCGCGAGGACGGCGAGGGCGAGCGTCAGCCCGACGTAGACGAGTCGGTGGCGAGACACGTCGCGATGATACGGCCGCCCGGTGCCGGAGCTCGTGGCCGCTAGCGTTGCACCGATGCGGAAGAACCCGGTACTCGAGCAGCTCGGCGCCTATGCAATGACCGAATTGCAGGCGCTCGCCCGGGACATGCGTGCCGCCGGAGAGCGGGTCATCGATTTCTCGATCGGCGACCCGCGCGAGCCGACGCCGCCTTTCATCCCCGAAGCGCTGCGGCAGGCGGTTCCCGAGATCTCCCAGTATCCGACGGTGAGAGGGCTCCCCGAGTTGCGTGACGCGGTGGCCGCCTATCTCGACCGCCGCTTCGGCGTCGTGGTCGATCCCACCCGCCAGGTCGTCCCGACGTCGGGCTCCAAGGAGGCCATCTTCTCCACCCCCCTCGCTTTCGTTTCCCCCGGGGATGCAGTGGTCTTCGGGACCCCCGGCTACCCCATCTACGAACGGGGGGCAAGGTTCGCCGGGGCCGAGGCCGTCGGGATCCGTTTGGAGGGGGACTTCGTCCTCCGGGTCGACGACATCCCCGACGAGGTGTGGGATCGGGCCCGAATGGTGTGGCTGTGCAGCCCCCACAACCCGACCGGGTCGGTGACGGAGCTCGCCGATCTGGAGGCGCTGGTCGACAAGGCACGGGTTCACGACGTGCTGGTGCTGAGCGATGAGTGCTACGCGGACCTCTACGAGGGAGATCCGCCGCCGTCGATCCTGCAGGTGGCGGGCGAGGGTGCCCGGGGCGTCCTGTCCTACCTGAGCCTGTCGAAGCGGTCCGGAATGACCGGCTACCGCAGCGGTGCCTTCGTCGGCGATGTCGAGGCGGTCGACGCCCTGGCTCAGCTCCGTGCCTCGGTGGGGGTCGCCTCCGCCGAGTTCGTGCAGGCGGCGGCCGTCGCGGCCTGGTCCGACGACGACCACACCGCCGAACGCCGGGAGATCTTCGCCCGTAAGCGGTCCATCCTGGCGGAATCGTTCCGGGGGATGGGCTACGAGGTGGTGGCCTCCCGCGCCGGGATCTATCTCTGGGTCGAAGTCGACGACGACCTGGCCGTCGCCAAGAAGCTGCTCGCCGACGGGATCGTGGTCTCCCCGGGCTCGGCGTTCGGCCCGGGTGGCGAGGGGCACTTGCGCCTGGCGCTGGTGCCCACGATCTCCGAGTGTGCCGAGGCCGTGGAGGTGTTGGAGCAGTGTCTCAAGAGCTGATCAGTCGGGCGTATGAGGATCTCGACCTGCTCGGCGAGGCGGGCCCGGCCGTCGAGGAGGCGATCTCACGGCTGGATCGGGGCGAGATCCGCGTGGCCGAGAAGCGGGACGGCGAGTGGATCGTCAACGAGTGGGTCAAGCAGGCGATCATGCTCTACTTCCGGTTGGCCGGGCTGAAGACCATGAAAGCCGGTCCGTTCGAGTATCACGACAGGATCCCCACGAAGGTGGGGTTGTCGGAAGCCGGAGTCCGCGTGGTGCCCCCGGGCACCGTCCGCTACGGGGCCTTCTGCGAACCGGGTGTCGTCGTGATGCCCGGCTACGTCAACATCGGTGCGTGGGTCGGTTCGGGAACGATGGTGGACACATGGGCCACCGTCGGCTCCTGCGCGCAGATCGGTCGGGACGTGCATCTCTCCGGCGGCGTCGGGATCGGCGGTGTGCTGGAACCGCCGGGAGCGCGGCCGGTGATCGTGGAGGACGGGGCTTTCATCGGGAGTCGATGCATCCTCGTCGAGGGGATCGTGATCGAGGAAGGGGCCGTGCTCGGGGCGAACACGACCATCACCGCCTCGACCCCGATCATCGATGTGACGGGCCCGGAACCCGTCGAGTACCGGGGCCGGGTCCCCGCCCGGTCGGTGGTGATCCCCGGCTCGCGCCCCAAGACCTTCCCGGCCGGCACGTACGAGCTCCAGTGCGCCCTCATCATCGGGGAGCGGTCGGCATCGACCGACGCCAAGATCGCCACCAACGAGGCTCTGAGGCTGTTCGAGGATCCCGAGTGATCGTCGACGACCTGGTCTGGCTCATCGACATCTCGTCGGTCACCGGCGAGGAGGAGGCCCTGTGCACCGCCGTGGCCCGGCGCCTCTCACCGCGATTCGGAGCCGACGGCATCCAACGGATGGGCAACGCCCTCGTCGTGGGCCGTCCGACGGGCCGCCCGCAGATCACCCTCTACGGGCATCTGGACACCGTTCCCGCCCAGGGCAATGCGGTGGCTCGGATTGCCGGCGACCGGGTCGAGGGCCTGGGCGCCTCCGACATGAAGGCGGGCCTGGCGGTGATGATCGCACTCCTCGAGGACGATGCGGTGGCGGCGGGACCCTACGACGTCGTGGGCGTGTTCTACGACCGGGAGGAGGGCCCGTCACACGAGAACGGTCTCGAGGACGTGCTCGATGCCGTGGCCTGGCTGACCGACGCCGACTTCGCCATCGTCATGGAGCCCACCGACTTGGAGCTGCAACTCGGTTGCCAGGGAGCCATGAACGCTCTCGTGGGGTTCACCGGGACGGCGGCGCACAGTGCCCGGCCCTGGCTGGGGGAGAACGCCATCACCAAGGCGATCCCGTGGCTCACCGAGATGGCCGCTCGGCGCCCGGAGCCCGTCGACGTCGCCGGACTCGAGTTCCTGGAGCTCTTCAGCCTGACCACGGCACGCGGCGGGGTGGCACGCAACGTCATCCCGGCCGCGTTCGAGGTCAACGTGAACTACCGGTTCCCTCCGAACCGGTCCCTGGAGGCGGCGGAGCAGCGGCTGCGAGAGGTGGCCGCCGTCGCCGACACCATCGAGATCGTCGATCGGGCTCCTCCGGCGCCGGTCCCCGAGGGGAATCTCCATCTCGAACGGCTGGCCGCGGTCAGCGGGGCACGCCGGACGGCCAAGCAGGCTTGGACCGACGTAGCGAGGCTTGCGGCGCGCGGCATTCCGGGAGTCAACTACGGGCCCGGCGAGACCGCTGAGGCCCACCGGGCCACCGAATCGGTCGCCATCGGCAATTTGACCTCGGCGTTCAACGCGCTGCAGGCGTTCCTGACGCCCTGATCGTCGGCACGGCGATGTGCTCGCCGCCTGGGTCCCCAAAGAGGGTGACGCCTCCGGTGCCGTGAACGGCCCACACGAGCGCCGTCCAGGCGCAGAAGCGGGCATCGAGGAGGTCCTCCGTCGTCTTCAGTGCCCGGCCACCGGCCGGCACCACGACCGGCGGGGCAACCAGCGGTGGATCGGCGTCGGTCAGGTTCACCAGCAGGTCGGAGAGGCGTTGTACGCCGGCGGCCCGCTCGGCGACGGTGCCCTTCTTGTAGGCAAGCCGGCGGGACAGGCCGAAGACCTCGACGAGGCCCGGGTGGGGGTAGACCTCCAGGAGCACCCTTTCGCCGTCCGAGCCGGGGAACCGGAACCCCAACTCGGCCAGTCGGACGGCGAGGTCCTCTCCCCGGATCCGACCGTAACGCCCGAGGAACAACGATCGATTGGCGGGATGGGGTGCCGCCCACCGGGATCCGTAGGCGGCCGCCACCTGGCGGTCGCAGGGACGGGCCCCCGACTCGGTGTGGACGACCAGTGGGATGTCGGCGGCGAGGACGGCGGGGCCGGCGAGGTGGCGGGTCACGAAGGCGACGATGGCGTCGTCGCTTTCGACCGCGGCCTCCTCGATCAGCCGCCCCTCACCGTCGAGCACGCAAAGGCCGGACGGGTTGTGATCCGACCATGCCGGGTCCAGTCCGAAACAGCGGAGCATCCGGCGACTCTAGGAGGGGGCGTCCGCAGGGGTACCATGCCGCCCGTGCCCATCGACATCGACATCGCCAAGGTGGCGCGCCTGGCGCGGGTCGGCCTCACCGCCGAGGAGATGGAGCGGTACGGGGCCCAACTCGGGGTGATCCTCGAGCATGCCGCCCGCATCCAGGCCCTCCCCACCGAGGACGTGCCGCCGACCGCCCATCCGCTGCCGATGGTCAATGCATTCCGACCAGACGAGGTGTCCGACACCCTCGATCGTGAAGAGGTCCTGTCCCAGGCACCGGAACGGGAGGGCCCCTACTTCCGGGTACCGCCCTTCCTGGAGGAGTCGTGAGCGACCCCGCCGATCTGACGATCGCCGCAGCCGGGCGGGCGCTGCGGGCCGGCGATGTCACCGCCCGGGACCTGTTGGAGGCGGTCCGGCGACGCGCCTCCATGACCGAGTCGCAACTCCACAACTACCTGACGTTGGATGCCGCCGGCGCCGAGGAGACGGCCGAGACCGCCGATGCGGCCTTCGCCGCCGGCGAGGACCGGGGCCCCTTGCAGGGTATCCCGATCGCCGTGAAGGACAACATGGTGACCCGGGGCCTCGAGACGACCTGCTCCTCCCGGATCCTGGCCGGATACGAGCCTCCCTACGACGCCACAGCGGTGGCGCGGCTCCGCCGGTGCGGCGCCGTCCTGGTCGGCAAGACCAACCTCGACGAGTTCGCCATGGGCTCATCGACCGAGAACTCGGCCTACGGCCCGACCCGCAATCCCTGGAATCCGGATCGAGTGCCGGGCGGGTCTTCGGGAGGCTCCGCCGGAGCGGTGGCGGTGGGTTCGGCCCTCGGGGCTCTCGGCTCCGACACCGGGGGTTCGATCCGCCAGCCGGCTTCCCTGTGCGGCATCGTCGGGATGAAACCGACCTACGGGTTGGTGAGCCGGTTCGGGTTGATCGCCTTTGCGTCGTCCCTCGACCAGATCGGTCCGATCGCCCGCACCGTCGACGATGCGGTGACGCTGTTCGAGGCGATCGCCGGTCACGACCCGGCCGACGCCACCTCGTATCGGGGTGAGGTGCCGGAGATCCGGCCCACCCTCGATGCCGGCATCGACGGGTTGCGGGTCGGGGTGATCGAAGAGCTGAGCGGTGAGGGGATAGACCCGGAGGTGGCCGAGGCTTGCGCCGCCATGGTCGACCGGCTCGAGGGGGCGGGAGCCACGGTCGAGCATCTCTCTCTGCCGTCGTGCGAACACGCCCTGAGCGCCTACTACCTGATCGCGCCGGCGGAGTGCTCCGCCAATCTCGCCCGCTTCGATGGGGTTCGGTACGGGCCGCGACTCGCCGGGGATACGGTGGAGCAAATGATGGCGGCCACCCGCCGCGACGGGTTCGGGCCGGAGGTGACCCGTCGCATCTTGCTCGGCACCTATGCGCTCTCGGCCGGCTATTACGAGGCGTTCTACGGCCAGGCGCAAAGGGTCCGCACGATGGTGATCCGCGACTTCGAGGCCGCCTACGAGCGGGTCGACGTGCTGGTGTCGCCGACCAGTCCGAGCACCGCCTTCCCGATCGGGGATCGCACCGCCGACCCCCTCTCGATGTACCTGAGCGATCTGTGCACCATCCCGTCGAACCTGCTGGGGCAACCGGGGATCTCGGTGCCGATCGGTCTCGACGCCGACGGGCTCCCGATCGGCCTTCAGGTCCTGGCCCCGGCGCTCGGCGAGGCGGTTCTGTTCCGAGCCGCCAAGGCCGTGGAGTCGCTGGCGGGTTTCGACCACAGGCCGGCGCTCGCCTCCTCGGAGGGTGCCGCATGAGTCATGAAGCCGTCATCGGGATCGAGACGCACGTAGAGCTCCGCACCCGATCGAAGATGTTCTGCGGATGCCCCGTAGATTTCGGTGCGGAGCCCAACACGAACATCTGCCCGGTGTGCCTGGGGCTGCCCGGCGCCCTGCCGGTTCCCAACGAGCAGGCCATCGAGTGGACGGTGTCGCTCGGCCTGGCCCTCGGGTGCGCGATCGCACCGGAGTCGCTGTTTCACCGCAAGAACTACTTCTACGCCGACCTGCCGAAGAACTACCAGATCTCCCAATACGACTTGCCGTTGTGCGTGAACGGGCACCTCGAGGTTGAGACGGATGAGGGCACCAGCCGGATCGGCATCACCCGGGTCCACCTCGAAGAGGACACCGGCAAGAGCACTCACCTCGGCGAATCGGGGCGGATCCACGCCGCCGAGGCCGCACTCCTCGACTTCAATCGATCCGGGATCCCGCTCATGGAGGTGGTGAGCGAGCCCGATCTGCGCACCCCCGAGGAGGCCCGGGCCTACGGCATGGAGTTGCGTGCGATCGTGCTGGCCCTCGGCGTGTCCGATGCCAAGCTCGAGGAAGGCAGTCTCCGCTTCGACGCCAACGTCTCCCTGCGGCCCGAGGGCAGCGATGAGCTGGGGGTCAAGGTCGAGGTCAAGAACATGAACTCGCTTCGCTCGTTGCAGCGGGCGCTGGCATTCGAGATCGAACGGCAGCGGGGCATCCTCGAAGGCGGCGGAGAGGTTGCCCAGGAGACCAGGCACTGGGACGAGGAGGCCGGGCTCACCGAGTCGGGCCGCAGCAAGGAGGAGTCGTCCGACTACCGCTACTTCCCCGAGCCGGATCTGGTGCCGATCGTGATCGATTCCGAACGGCGTGATGAGCTGGCGGCGCGCCTGCCGGAACTCCCATCCGCCCGCAGGTCCCGCTACCGGGAGCTTGGCCTGGATGCCGAGGCGGCCCGGTTGGTGGCGGAGGGCGACGATCTGGCCGCGGTCTTCGAGGCGGCGCTGAGTGGGGGGGCCGATCCTCAGGCTGCCGCCAACTGGCTGACCGGTGAAGTGACGGCGCACCTGCGGAGATCGGGGACCGCAATGGCCGAGACGGGTCTGAGCGGCGATCACCTGGCAGAGCTGGTGGCGATGGTCGAAGCAGATGAGCTCTCGGCGACGGCTGCCAAGCAGGTGCTCGCCGGCGTCCTGGAGGGGGAGGGGTCGCCGCGCCGGGTGGCCGAGGATCGTGACCTCATGCAGATCGCCGACGAGGGCGCCCTCGTGGCCGCCGTGGATACGGCTCTCGGAGAGCATCCCGACGAGCGGGCCCGGTTGGCGGGCGGCGACCAGAAGTTGGTCGGGTTCTTCGTGGGTCGGGTCATGCAGGCAACCGGCGGCAAGGCCGATCCCAAGCGCGTGAGCGAGTTGATCCGCGAGCGGGCATAGATGCGTGCCGTCGTGTGGGATTGCGACGGGGTCCTCGTCGACTCCGAGCCGCACTCGGTCGCCGCTTGGATGGCGGTTCTTCCCCGCTACGGGAGCCCCGTGTGCCCTTCCGACGTGGCCGCATGCACCGGGTTGGGATTCCTGCCCACCTACTCCCACCTGCGGGCACTCGGGTCGGAGCGGCCTCTCCCTTCCCCCGACCAGCTCTGGCCGGAGCTCCTCGGTGCCCTCGAGGAGTCCTTCGCCGGCGGGCTGGTGGTCTTCGAGGACGCCGCGGCGGCGGTGCAGGCGGTGGCGGAAGTGGGAGTCCCCCAGGGTGTGGCGACGACGAGCCCCCGGTCCCGGCTCGAGGTGACCCTGCGGGCGGCCGGGTTGGATGGGGCGTTCGATGCCACCGCGGCCGGCGACGAGGTGTCGCGGGGCAAGCCGGACCCCGACGTGTATCTACTGGCCGCCGAGCGGCTCGGCGTGCCGGCCGGGGAGTGCGTCGCGATCGAAGACACCGGGTTCGGGGCTCGCGCCGCCGTGGCGGCGGGGATGCGCACCATCGGGGTGGTCCGCGACGACGGCGAGCGGCAGGCCATGGCGGACGCCGGCGCCCTGCTCGTCGCCAGGATCGAGTCTTCCCTGCTGTTGGGCTGACCTTCAGCCGGTGTTGCGCAGTCCGGTGGCGATCCCATTGACGGTGAGGAGCAGGGCTCGCTCGAGACGGGGATCGGTGCCGAGCCGTTCCCGAGAGCGAGCCAGCAGGGACACCTGGATCAGGTTGAGCGGGTCGAGGTAGGCGCCCCGCACCACCAGCGTCCTGCGGAGCGTCGGGTGGCGGTCGAGGGGGGCGTCTTGGCCGGTGACCTCGAGGACTGCGGCTCCGGACCGGCATGCCGAACCAGGGTTTGCCCGAGCATCTCCCCGAGCCGCCGGATATCGGAGCGGAGATGCGCTTCGTCGAGGGGACCCTGCTGTGGGGGTCCGAGCGTCATGCCGCCGGAGCGTAGCCGCCGGGCCGCGCGGCGCAATAGGATGCCGAACCGGATGCATTTCTTCGTGACCGGGGCGACCGGCTTCATCGGTGGGTACGTGACCTCGCAGCTGCTCGCGCGGGGAGACAGCGTCTCGGTGTTGGTGCGGACCCAGGCTCAGGCCCGCGCCCTGGCCCCCTACGGAGTCCGCCCCCACATCGGTGACATCACGATCAAGGAGTCGATGCGTCGCGGCATGCGGGGCGCCGACGGGGTGTTCCACCTCGCCGCCTGGACCCACATCGGCGACCGGGATCGACGGACGGCGGAGATCGTCAACGTCGACGGGACTCGCAACGTGCTCGAACTGATGCGCGAGCTACGGGTGCCGAAGGGGGTCTATACCAGCGACGTAGTCGTCTACGGGGATACCCGTGGCCGGGTGGTCGATGAGGCCTATCGGTACGAGGGCAAACACGCCACTCGATATGCCCGCACCAAGTGGTCGGCTCACTACGAGGTGGCGCTCCCGCTGACCCGGCGCCAGGTCCCGCTGGTGATCGTGGTGCCCGGCGTCACCTACGGTCCCCAGGACACCAGCCACATGAGCCGGGTGTTGGGTCGATACCTGATGGGCAGGGCGCCGCTCGTACCCACTCGCACCGCCCACAACTGGGCACACGTCGAGGACGTCGCCTTCGGGCACCTGCTGGCGATGGATCTGGGGATCCCCGGCGCCACCTACAACCTCACCGGCATGCCGTATTCGCTGCGGGAGGCGACGGGCCTCGCCGGCCGTCTCGTGGGGAAGCGGATGGATCCGCTGCCCACCCCGGATCTGTTCTTCCGCACGGCCGCCGGATTGCTGGCGGCGCTGGGAGTGATGGCTCCCCGGTGGCGGGGCGGCGCCGAGCGCCTACGAGCGGTGGCCGGATCGACGCATCTCGCAGACAACGCCAAGGCGAGGCGGGAGCTCGGTTTTGATCCCCGTTCGCTCGAGGACGGCATGCCGGACCATGTGCGGGCGCTCCTCCAGGAGCGTTTCGAGGTCCCCTACTCGCTGTAGTCCTCGCCGGGTTTGTAGACGCCCCCGTCCTCGGTGCGGTACTGCTCGTCGTGCTTGATCATCATCTCGTCCGACGAGAAGTGATTGCCGTCCCAGGTGCCCTCGACGACGACGCCGATGCCCTCCTGGAACAGCTGTTGGGGAGCTCCGCTGTGGGTGACGAGGATGCTGTTCTCGCCGTCGGAGACCTCGAAGGACACCCCGGCGTCGGTTTCGACGACCGTGCCGGGAACAACCTGCCCGCCGAGCCGCATCCGGGACTCACCATCGGGCTCCGCCTCGAGCACGACCTCGGTGGGGGTGCGGAAGAACACGAGGCTGTCCTGCAGGTTGAATAGCAAGAAACCCAACAAGACGGCGGCCAAGCCGATCGCCGGGATCACGAACCAGCGGTAGCGTTTCATCGAACCTCCTCGAGGCGTCGGCGCGCCGACCTGACGCGCCACGCCAGCCATGTGATGTAGGAAAAGATCGCCACGTAGGCGACGGAATAGGCAAGCGCCACCCAGCCCCACTCAGACACCCAAGCCCCCTTCGTAGCGAGGGGCGGTGACGGCGGCACCGGCGACCTCGCGCTCCTCGGCATTGATCGCTTCCTCGATCGCGTCCTCGAGGCGGGCGAGTTCCATCCTCCTGCGGACCATCGCGGCATACACCACCGTGAATGCCACCAACGCCATCATCAGCGCTCCCCGGAACGGGGGATCCATCTGCATCTCACCGGGCCGCAGGATGGTCGGTGGCTGATGCAGGGTCCGCCACCAGATCACCGAGAAGTGCACGATGGGGATCTGGATGGTCCCCAGGATCCCCAGCCACGCCGACCGTCGCGCCCGGGCCACCGGATCGGGAATCGATCGGCGCAGGGCCAGGTACCCCAGATAGACGAAGAACATCATCGCGGTCAACACCAGGCGGGCGTCCCAGGTCCACCACACTCCCCAGGTCGACTTCCCCCAGATCATGCCGAGGGCGATCGTGAGCCCCGTGAAGAAGACGCCGACCTCAGCGGACCCCGCCGCCAGCCGATCCCAGCGCAGGTCCTTCTTCCACAGATAGAGCCCGCTCCCCAACAGGGTGATCGCAAAGGCCAGATAGGCGAGCCAGGCGGCCGGGACATGGACGAAGAGCACCCGAGCAAGGTCTCCCTGTGTCTGTTCCTCGCCGACGAGGAGGGCCGTGACCAACGCCGCCACGAGCGTGACCGCCGCGGCCGATTCGAGCATACGTGTCCGTGTCAAACGTCCCCCTCGCTCACCGAGAAGCCTCCTGAAGTGGCCTGGCACTCAGTACACCTGCCACCGCAAGAAGGAGATCCATTATCAGCAGCAGCAGGATCCAGCCAACAATAGTGTTGCCCAGGGCCAAGCCCTCCATCGTCTGGGCGGCGGCCAGGAGGATGGGCACCGACAGGGGGGCGACCAGGAGTGGTACCAGCGCCGAGGAGGCGATGCTCGCCGCGATCGTCGCCGCCAGCGTGCCGAGGAGACCAAGACCGATGGCCACCATGGGGATCAGCACGGCGATCCAGCCCCAGCCTTTGGGAGCGGGATCGTAGAGCGCCAGAGCCACCGGGCCCAGGGCGAGTTCGAAAGCGAGCAGGAGCAGCGTCGTCGCACCCGCCCTACCCACGAAGCGGGCGGCCGGGTCGACCCCCAACAGACCCAGCACGTCGAGTTGAGGACCTTCGTCGACGCCGCTCTGACGCAGGGCCACCAGCACCCCGAACAACAGGATCACGACCCAGTACATGCCGGGCCCGACGTCCCGCAGGAGAGGGGCGTCTGTTCCGATGGCCAGGGGGATGAGCATGAGTGCCACCGCCCCGAAGGGGATGGTCACGAAGAAGACCTCACCGGTACGGATCTCGGTTCGGAGGTCCTTGCGGGCGATCTCCCGAGCCTGGCGCCAGAAGGTCATGCGGGGCCCCTCTCGGCGACGGACCCGTCGCGCAACTCGACGACGCGGTCGGCCAGCGGGGCGATGCGGTTGTCCTCATGGGACACGAGAACCGCTCCACCGCCCCGGGAGCGAACGCCGGCGATGATGTAGGCGACCAGGTCGGCGGCGTGGCGGTCGAGCCCTGCGTGGGCTTCGTCGAGGAGCACCAGATGCGGTTCGGTGAGGAGCATCCGGGCGAACTCGGCCCGTCGCTGCATTCCGTGCGAACACTGAGCGGCGCGGCGATGGCGGGCACCGGCGAGTCCGACCCGGTCGAGCACTTCCCCGACCCGGGCGTCCGGCACTCCGACGAGCCGGGCCACGAATTGGGTGTTCTCCTGCAGCGTGAGGTTGGGGTAGAGGCCCGGAGTGTGACCGATGAGACCGATTCGCGATCGGATCCGGAACCGCTCTTCGCCGTCCAAGGGGGCGCCAAGGATCGTGCCGCGGCCATCCGTCGGAGCCAGTAGGGTCGCGATGACGCGCAGGAGGGTGGTCTTGCCCGATCCGTTGGCTCCCACGAGGCCGACGATCTCTCCGGCGGAAACCGTGAGGTCGAGTCCGCGCAGAATGGGCGTCTCTCCCATGCGCACGCCGACGCGCTGCAACTCGACCAGGGGCTGGGTCATCCGGGCGAGTCTAGGTCCGCCCGTCGATCTCTCCTCCAGGGGGTCCGGTGCGGGAGAGACCGCACACGGGGGCCGTTCGGCCCTACCCTCGGGAGAGCATCGGCGGCAAGGTGGACGTGCCAGGGGAGGCGGCGATGGATGATGGTCTGATCCTCGACGTGACGCCCGGTACGGCGCAGTTCGAGAGCGATCTGCTCGAACGGCTCGGCCATCCGGTGCTCGTCTGCCACGGCCCGGCCCACGAGCCGTGCCCCTTGCTCAAAGAGGGCTCGTGCGACATGCTCGATGCCGCTCACGGCGTGGTGTTCCAACTCGATCTGGATCGTCGCGAACACCGGCGCATCCTCGAGCGCTACCAGGAGGTCCTCGACCCGGCCACGCCGCTGCGGGTCGTGGTCGCTCCCGGCCAGGAGGTCACCTACGCCGAGATCCTCAGCGGTGCTCAGGTGTGGGTCCACGAGCCGACCGCCGGTGAGCTGGACGGCTTTGCGTCCCAGGTGGAGGCGGCCGACGCCGCCGGCGAGGACGCGAGAACCGCTTCGGGGCCGGCCTCAGGCTGAGTAGGATCGCTCGGCATGAGGGGCGATCGGTCCTGGAGCGGGTCGTACGTGATCGCCTTGGCGATCGTGGCGTACTTCGTGGTAGCCACCGTGTGGCTGCCGTCGTGGGTACTCGGGCTCAGCCTGCTGGCCGACGCGCCCAACATGGTTCGTGACCTCATCGGCTCCGGCGTTTGGGCCCTGTTCGTCGCCGCCGGCGTGTTCGGTCTCCGGCTCGGCCAGCGGTCCGGGCTCATCTGATGGAACTCTCGTTCTACGACGAGAACATTCCCTGCCTCGCCGCCTGCCCGGTGCACACCAACGCCGGCATGTACGTTGCCGCCATCGCCGACGGCGATGATCGGACGACCTATCTCACGGCTCGGCTCCCCAACCCTTTTGCCTCGGTATGCGGGCGGGTCTGTGCGGCGCCGTGCGAGGAGGCCTGCCGGCGGGGTGAGATCGACCAACCCATCGCGATTCGGGCGCTGAAGCGCTTCGTGACAGAGCAGTACGGCGTCGAGGCGGCCGGGGCAGACCTGTGGCGGGACGCCGCCGCGCCGCCGCCGCTCGATCGCCCCGAGTCGGTCGGCATCGTGGGGGGTGGCCCCGCCGGTCTGGCGGCGGCTCACGATCTGCGGCGGCACGGGTATCGAGTGGACCTCTACGAGGCCGTCGACCGTCTCGGCGGGATGATGCTCCTCGGGATCCCCGAGTACCGGCTCGACCGGGATCTGCTGGCGGCCGAGATCGGGGCCATCGTCGATCTGGGGGTCGAGGTCCACTTCGACACTGCTCTGGGTCGCGACGTGACCCTCGCCGAGCTCCAGGATCGTCACGACGCCGTGCTCCTGGCCCCCGGAGCATCGCTCGGCCGCGGCCTCGACATCCCCGGCCACGACGCCGACGGTGTCGTTCGGGCCATCGAGTTCCTCATCAACGTCAACCAGGGCTTCGAGGTCGACATCGGGGGCAAGGTCGTCGTGGTCGGCGGCGGCAACGTCGCCATGGATGCCGCCCGGACCGCCTTGCGGGCGTCCGCGTACGAGGAGGCCCGGGACCACGCCGCCGAGTTCCGGGAGGACGAGGAGCGGGCCACCATCACCGAAGCGGTCGATGTCGCCAGGTCTGCGGTGCGGGCGGGCGCGACCGACGTCACGATCGTTGCCCTGGAGGCCCGGCACGAGATGCCGGCCGCGGAGTTCGAGATCGAGGAGGCCGAGATCGAGGGGATCACGTTCCTGCACCGGAGGGGCCCGGCGCAGATCCTGGTCGAGGGCGGCAAGGTCACCGGCCTCGAGACGATCGGGGTCGAATCGGTCTTCGACGGCGACGGTCGCTTCGCCCCCGTGTTCGACCGGGACGATCGGGGCATCCTCGAAGCCGACACCGTGATCCTGGCGATCGGTCAAGCGGTCGACGTCGACGCCCTGGGCGGTGATGCCGGACCCGAGATCTCACCCCGGCGGACGATCGAGACGGATCCGGACACGCTGGCGACCTCAATGCCGGGGGTGTTCTCGGCGGGGGATGCCGCCTTCGGGCCGCGCTCCATGATCGTCGCCGTCGCCGAGGGGCGGCGGGCGGCCGAATCCATCCACGCCTTCTTGGGGGGCGATGTCCCCGAGACCGAGGACGGCGAGATGGTGACCCTCGAGCAGTTCCACCGGCTCGACGACATCTACGACCGGATCGAGCGGTTGTCGGTTCCCTCCCTCGACACGGAGCGGCGGGTCGGCCTGCGGGAAGTGGAGCTCGGGTTCACGGAGGAGCAGGCGCGCTGCGAGGCCCAACGGTGCCTGCGGTGTTTCGCCAACATCCTCCTCGACACCGACAAGTGCGTGCTCTGTGCCTTGTGCGCCGATGTCTGCCCGCTCGATCTGATCTCACTGGTGCCGGCCGCAGAGGTCGAGCCGGGGACGAGGGGCACCGCCTTGCTGCTGGACGAGCGAGCCTGCATCCGGTGTGCGCTGTGTATCGAGCGGTGCCCGACGGACGCGCTCTCCATGGGAGTATGGACCGGCGTCGGGGTTCCGAGAGTGAGAGTACCGGGATGAGTCTGGGCCGGCGGCT
>JBFELU010000045.1:0-20985 GCA_041551965.1 Acidimicrobiia bacterium | reverse complement strand
GCGGTGACGATGATGTCCTTCTTGCGACCGGTGATGTGGAGGAACCCGGCGTCGTCGATCTCCCCCAGGTCCCCCGAATACAGCCACTCGTCGATGAGGGTCTCGGCGGTGGCATCCGGGTTCTTGTAATAGCCGCTGAAGACGTTGCCGCCCCGGAAGAGGATCTCGCCGTCGTCGGCCAGCTTCAGTTCGACCCCCGGAAGGGGAGGGCCCACCGACCCGAACAGCGTCCGGCCCGGGTAGTTGAACGTCGTCGGCCCGGTGCCCTCCGACTGGCCGTAGACCTCGTAGACCGGAATGCCGAACCCGGCGAAGAACTCGAGGACGTCCGCCGAGATCGGAGCCGCTCCGCTCACCCCGAACCGGGTCTCATCCAGCCCGAGCGCATGACGAACCTTGGATGCGACCAGCTTGTCCGCCAGCACGTGTTGCGCCTTCAACACGCCGCCCGGCTCTCCGCCCCGGTTGCGTTCGACGATCACCCTCCGACACACACCCTGGGCCCAGGCCGCGACCTTCGCCTTGGCCCCCGTCGCCTTGGCCAACTCGGCCTCGACGCCGGCCTGGAACTTCTCCCAGACCCGGGGGACGCCCAGGAAGACGGTGGGACGGACTTCCTTGATGTTCTCGGCGAGGGTCTCGATCGACTCGGCGTAGTACACGGCGGCGCCGATCGTGATCGCCGCATGGATCGTGAGGAGCTGCTCGGCGATGTGGCTCAGAGGCAGATAGGAGATGAGCCGCTCGTCGGGCCCCACATCGAACAACGAGATCAACTGATCGGCCGTCCAGGCGAGGTTGTGATGGGTCAGCATCACCCCCTTGGGCGGCCCGGTGGTCCCGGAGGTGTAGATCAGGGTGGCTACATCATCGGGTTGCAGCGCCTCCAGCCGTTCGGCGAAGACGGCGTCGTCGATCCCGTCGCCCTTGGCGAGGAACTCGTCCCAGCCGACCACCATGGGGTCGTCGTGGTCGGGGGTGCCGCGCATCGTCACGATCCAACGCAGATCGGGAAGCTTGTCCCGCACCTCCAGGACCTTGTCGAGCTGCGCCTCGTTCTCGACCAGGATCACCGGCGCGGCGACGTGGTCCGTGATGTAGTGCACCTCGGCCGGGGAGTTGGTCACGTAGATGCCGGCGGGGGCGCCGCCCACAGCCATGCAGGCGACATCCATGATCACCCACTCGGGGCGGTTGAAACCGAGGATCGTGACGTGTTGGTCCGCCTCGAAGCCGATGCCTATGAGGGCCTTGCCGGCCCGGCGGACCCGGTCGGCGTACCCGCTCCACGACGTCGGCACGTAGGAGCCATCCTCCTTGGCGTAGTACGCCGGCCTGCCCGGGCTCAACTGGGCATGCTCGAACAGCCGTCCGGGAATGGTGTTCGCCGCCAAGTGACCTCCCTCTGAAGTTGGAGAATCGTAGACCGCCACCCGCGCCTCTGCTCCCGTCGGTGGCAGACTCCGCCCATGCGAATCGGAATCTTTCTCTTCGACGGGGCCGAGGAACTCGACTGGGCCGGACCGTGGGAGGTCCTGGGCTCCTGGGCCCGGGGCTGGCCCGACGACGGGGTCGAGGTGGTCACCGTCGCCCGGGAGGACGGGCCGGTGACCTGTGCCAAGGGGCTCCGGGTCCTCGCCGACCACACCTGGGAGACGCTGGGCCCGATCGACGTGCTCGTGTACCCCGGGGGCGAGGGCACCCGGGCACATCTCGGTGACGCCGAGATCCGCGACTGGTTGAGCGGGCTGGCCGGCACCGGGACCCTGATGACCAGCGTCTGCACCGGGGCGCTGGTCTACGCCGACGCCGGGCTGCTGGCGGGCCGCCCCGCCACGACCCATTGGGGGAGCCTCGACCACCTGGCCCGATTGGGCACCGACATCGAGGTCCGGCCCGACGACCGCTTCGTCGACAGCGGGGAGGTCATCACCGCATCGGGGGTCTCGGCCGGCATCGACATGGCGCTCCACCTGGTGGCGAGGCTCCACTCGATCGATCGGGCCCGGGAGGTGCGCCGCTACATCCAGTACGACCCGGAGCCGCCCGTCTAGGAGTCGGATTCCGGCGGCTCGTCCCAGATGTGGATCGGCATGCCGAGGAAGAACTGGCTCTCCAGCCAGTCGGCATCCCACGTGTTGACCCGCACGCATCCGTGCGAGGCCGGATAGGCCGGGACGCTGCGGTACCCGTGCACGCCGTAGTAGGTGGTGAAGGCCCAGTAGTTGTAGACGCACCACCCGGTGACCGAGTCGCACTGCCACCCTTTGTCGTAGCGCCACAGTGTGAAGTCACCCCGCGGGGTACCGGCCGCCACGACGGCCTGCTGCCGCTCGCTGAAGTAGGTATACGATCCCCCGCTGCTGATCGGGACGATCGCCGTCACCACGCCGCCCCGATAGAGGAAGAGGAGTTGGCGACCGATGTCGACCTCGACACGATCCGGTTCATCGGGCCGGTCGGGGAGTCCGTCCAACTCGAAGTCGGCCAGCAGATCGGAATCGGTCTCGGTCCAGTCGCCGATGCGTTCCAGGCCGGTCGCCTTGTGGAAGCCGATCACCGCGGTTGCCAACTCGGTTCCGTAGACGCCGTCGATCGGTCCCCGATAGAGGCCGATACGGGCAAGCTCACCCTGCAGCATCCTCACGAGGGCCCCCTCGTCGCCCTCGGCGAGCGCCGGCAGCCCCAGCCGGCGGGGCGGGGACTCGTCGGTTCCCGGAAGCCAGCCGAAGTTCCCGGCCACCGGCTCCATGTGGCTGGAGCCGAACGGAATCACGATGGTCGTGGCACCCGGCAGCCAGAACTCGGCCGTCCACCGCCGGAACACCGCCAGGGAGGCGGCCCCGTCCCCGTCGAAGTCCCCGGCCACCGGTTGGGGACGATCGTCGTAGATGGGGCCCAGCGCCGGCCTGCCGTCGGCGAGCCACCCATCGGCGTGGAGCGTCCAGATCTCGTCGCGCCCGTCGCCGTCGGTGTCGGCGGCGGCAGCCGCCTCTGGGACGGAAGGCAGCCGCGACGGTGGCACGTCGATGACACCGTCGCCGGGGATGATCCGGCCATCGTGGATCGCCGTCACCGCATCGCGCCCGTCCCCATCGGTGTCGGCGGCCACCGGCAGGGCGCCGGCTGCGATGAAGTAGGCCCGGTTCGGCACTCCGCCGCTGTTGCTGTTCCGCAAAGCCACGAAGCCATCCGAGGGGCGGTAGACCGCCGGGGTGTCGACGCCGTCGCCGTCCCAGTCGCCCACCAGCGGCACCGCCCCCTCTTCCCCGAAGACGAAGGAGGTCGTGGAGCCGCCCGGGTCCAACAGGTACCAGGTGGCGGTGACCGGATCGAAGAGCCCCACAGAGTCGAGCGAAAGCGTCGGTTCGACCGGAACGCCACGCTCCGAAGCCGTCATCGGCTCCGCTCCGGCGGGGATTGCACTCGCGATGAAGAGGACCGCCGCGGCGACGGCGATCCCCAATCGGACCGTGGAGCGCCCTGTCACGGGGACGACATTAGACGACACGGGTGGGGAACACCCGCGAATCGCCCGGTGGGTCTTTCGACCCTATCGGGAGGCACGGTGATCCTCCACCCTGGGCGAACGCCGTCGGCTCGAGGAGTGGTGGGAGTCCTTCTCGGGGCGCCGGGCGGGTCGACTGGAGCGCCCGATCTGACCCGCCCCGGCCGGGTCCGCTGCAGCGTCCGACCGGCTCAGCATCGCAGGGCCCGGAGCGTCCCCGACGAGGCGAGCGGGTGATCCGCACCCCGCTCCTGTGGGCCGACGGCGCCTCTTCGTCCCTACTCGTCGTAGCCGGGGTGCCCGATGCGGGTACCCAACGCGCCGGCGATGGGGAGATGCGGCACCGACTCCCGCAACCCGGTGAGCAGCGCGTACATGGCGGCCGCCGGTTCGAGAGCCACGGTGTCCCCGTCGGCCGCCGCCGCTCCCGGCTCGGCTTCGACGATCTCCCAGGTGGCCGGGTCGATCCGCGCCGACAGCGACGGCGAGGTGTACCGGAGATCTCCGTTCACCTCGATTCGATGGGTCTCCCCCGACCACCGGGCCTCCATCACGTCGGCGCCGACGAGCCGGAACGCGTTGTCGCTCTGTGCCGCAAAGTCGGCCTCGTCCAGATACAGACGGGGCTTGTCCCGGTAGGGCTCCCCGGCCGTCGGGCAGAAGGTGACACAGTTGCCGCATTCGTTGCAGAAATCGGTGAGCACCGCCACCTGGAGATGCTGATCGACCCGATACGGCGCCGAGGCCCCCGTCGTGACGGCACCGTCGGAGATCACCACCGACGGGAGCTCGACGGCCGATGGAGCGGTCTGATAGGTGAGGATCGCCAGGTTGGGACACACCCCGACGCAGAGGCTGCACATCTGGTGACAATCGAGACAACGGCTCGCTTCGGCACGGGCCTGCTCCTCGCCGTACCCGAGCACGGTCGGGGCAAAACCGTGACGCTCGGCCACCGGCAGGTGCGGCACCGGAACCCGGAACTCGCGATGCGCCCTGCGGGCCAGGAGCTCGATCGGCTGGGGCGGCGGCACGTGCGGTTCGGGGGCGGGATCGCCGGTGCCGAGGATCGCCGCTGCGATCGTCTTCCCGTCGGCGGCCGCCTTGACGATCGAGGCGGGGCCGCCGGTCCCCACATCGCCGCCGGCGTACACGCCCGGGATCGAAGATTCCAGGGTCCCGGGGGTCGTCCGGATGTAGCCGCGCTCGATCAGCTCGGGAGGCTCACCCTCGAAGAAGTCGAGGACGGCGTGCTGGCTGATCGCCAGCAGCATGGTGTCGAAGGCCAATTCGAACTCCGAGTCGGCAACCTCGTGGGGGATCTTGCGTCCGCCGGCGTCCCGGTCACCCCGGTATTCCATGCGGCGGCACGCGAGACCGGCCAGCCTGCCACCGTCGACCTTCACCCCGATCGGCTTGGCCAGCTCCTCGACGATGATGCCCTCATCCAGCAAGGCGCGGATCTCCTCGCGATCCGCCGGCATCTGGTCGATGGTGCGCCGGTAGACGACCGTGACCTCCGCACCGAGACGCCACGCCGAGCGGGCGCAGTCCATAGCGGTGTCGCCGGCTCCGATCACGGCGACCCGCTTCCCGATCGGGAGCGGGTCGCCCTCCCGGACGCTGCGCAGGAAACGGATCCCGTCCATGATCCCCTCGGCGTCCTCGCCCTCCAATCCGAGGCGCTTGGCCAGCTGGGCCCCGACGGCCACGACGATCATCCCGAAACCCTCCGCCCTGAGATCGGAGATCGTGAAGTCCTCGCCCGCCTTCTGCCCGAATCGGAACTCGACCCCGAGCCGCTCCAGCGGGGAGAGATCCTGGTCTATCCGATCCTGCGGAAGCCGGTAGGTGGGGATGGCCCCGCCGACCATGCCCCCGGCGTAGGGGTACATCTCGAACACCACCACCCGGCGCCCCCCGTACGCCAGCCTCTCGGCGGCGGCCAGCCCGGCCGGCCCGGCTCCGATGATCGCCACCGGATCGCCGGACTCGAGGTCGGCGCGGTCGACCTCGCCGGCGGCCTCCTGCTCCATGATGAACCGCTTGATCTCACGGATCGCCAGCGGCTCGTCGTAGTGGGTCCGGATGCAGGTGTGCTCGCAGAGGTGATCGCACACGTGACCCAAGATGGTCGGGATCGGGTTGTCGCCGCGGGTCAGCCTGACCGCTTCGGCGTAGTCCCCGTCTCGCACCGCCGCCATGTACTGCGGGACCTTCTGGTCGACGGGGCAC
The DNA here is from genome assembly GCA_041551965.1 of Acidimicrobiia bacterium. GTDB lineage: Bacteria > Actinomycetota > Acidimicrobiia > Spongiisociales > UBA11373 > JBFELU01. The sequence goes on along the minus strand of JBFELU010000045.1, from coordinate 15,242 downwards.
TCGTCGACGCACGGCGCCTCGATGCAGTCGAACAGGTCCAGCGGGCGCACCGTCTTGGAGTGGGCGGTATCGAAGGCGTCCTTGTGGAGGTGGGGTTCCTCGAGCACCGTCTCGGCATAGCGCTCCAGGTTGAAACGAGCCATGACCTTCGGGGAATCGACGCCGCAGCCATCGGCCCGCGCCCGCCCGGCCACCAGCTCCGACAAGGACGCGGCACCCACCTCGTCCATGGCGGCTCCGGTCTCGGTGAAGTACTGCTTCAGACGCAGGTAGCCGCCGGACTTCAGGAGGTCGGAGCACACGGTGACCGTCGCCATCCCGCCCTCGAGGAGGCGGGGAACGTTGAAGCAGTCCGCTCCCCCGGCGAAGGACAACAGCAGCTCGCCCTCGTACTCCTCGGAGATCGTGTGGGCGAGATTGGCGGTGACGGCGTGGAGGGCTCGGCCCGACAGGTACATCATCGAGTCGTCGGGGAACACCGTCCGCCAGTTCTCCACTTCGAGGGTGTTGCTGAGCTTCAAGCCGAACGTGACGTTCTGCGCTTCGGCGACACCCCGGAGGTTGTGGAACATGGGGACCGCATCGGCGTACTTCAGATCGTGACCGAACGCCTCGTCGGGGACCACGACGTCGCGGTAGCCGAGCCGATCGTTGAGGATCCCTCGCACCCGTTCCGGTCCCAGCAGCGTCGGATTGCACTTGACGCTGGTGTGAAGCCCCCGCTCCTCCATCAGGTAGGTCGTGATCGCCTCGATCTCGTCGGGGGGGCACCCGTGCATGGTCGACAGGGTCACGTTGTCGGAGAGCCGCGCGGGGACGGGTCCCTCCCCCACCTCGGGACAGCGAGCCGCCACCAGGTCGACGTACCCGTCGAGGTAGGCGGAGGCGTCGTCCATCGCGTCCAGGTACCACTGGACGTTGGGTTGCTTGATGCCCTCGAGGTTGTAGCCGACGCTCATGTTGAAGATCACGCCCGGCGACGTTCCCGGGAACCCGAGGCGACGATGGAGGGCGTGGATGAGCACCCAGGCCCGCAGGTACTCGTCGAACGACTCGAACACCTTCAGCTCCTGGGACCACTCGACGTTGTAGCCCTCATCCTCCAGGTCGATGCACGGCTTGTTGATGTCGAGCTCGTCGAGCGTCTGGATCGTCTTCAGCTCGAGGAACCGGGCACCACACAGCCAGGCGACGATGATGTTCTGTGCCATCTGGGTGTGCGGTCCTGCAGCCACCCCGAAAGGGCTCTCCAGCCGCTGCCCGTACAACTCGAGACCGAATCGCTCGTTGCCGGCCGGGTCGAAGAAGAGCGGGCGAGGGATCCCGAAAATCGCATCCTGCTGCTCCAGTTCATCGAAGACCCAATCGGTCAGTTGCTCCATCGAAATCGGATGGAAGCGATCCGACATCAGCGCTCTCCTTTCACAGGCGGGCGTGGAGCCGGGCGGCCTGCTCGGCCGCCTTGGCCCGGATCTCGCCGGCATCGACCCGCGTGGGCTTGCCGTCGCGGAACACCACCTCGCCGTCGACGGTGATCTCCAGCGGACGGACCCCCGGTGTGAAGGCGAGGTGCCAGGGATCCATCGGCTCATAGGACCAGGTGACCGCGTCGCCCTCGGCCTCGGGAACCAGCCGTCGCCCGTTGTTCAGCCACGACCAGGCGTCATCGGGCCCGGCGGTGACGTCCACGGCCCGCTGCAGTACGTAGGCGAGGCGGAACTCCTCGATCATGTTCCCGCCGATCCCGTCGGTGCCGAGCACCACCGGCTGGGAGAAACGCATCGGGGCCGCATACCCGACCGCGTTGTTGAGGTTGGAACGCGGGTTGTGGAGGATCGTCCCCGGCAGGTCCTCGTCGCTGGAGAGGTGCACCCCGTGAGCGAGGAGCCAATCTTCTCGCGCCAGGCCCCGCAGGCGGTCGGGCGCCCCTATGTCGCGGGGTCCCTCGGCGACGTGGATGTGGACGCCCACACCGAGATCGGCCGCGATTCCGGCGGCGGCCTCCAGCGTCTCGTCGCTGCAGGTGAAGGCGGCATGGATGCCCACCAGGCCGCGCCCGCCGGCCTCGATGAATCGGCGGTTCTCCTCGAGACCGCGCCGGGCCCCGTCGGGGCCGTGTCGGTCGGTGACCCCGTAGGCGCACACCACCCTGACCCCCACCTCGGCACAGGCCCGGGCGATGGCATCGAGCGACCCTTCGATGGCATCGGGCGATTCGTGGTGGTCGACGATGGCCGTCGTGCCCTGCTCCAGGGCCTCGAGGGCACCCAACTTCGCCGACCAGTAGATCATGTCGAGGTCGAGGGCGGTGTCCAACCGCCACCAGATCTGTTCCAGGATCTCCTGGAAGTCGGTGGGGGTCGCCGGTGGAGGCGGCATCCCTCGTGCCAGTGCCGAGTAGAGGTGGTGATGGCCGCAGACCATGCCCGGCGTCGTTGCGTTCACGTCGACCTCCTGATCCGTCACAACCTACCGCGCCTCGGCCTCTCGGGCCTCCCGCTCAGGGCTTGACGGCGGCGTTGAACTCCTCGATGAGCCGATCGATCGCCGGAGCGGCCTCCTGCACCGACGTCCAGTAGCCCGGGTCGTACCACTGGGCCTGGATCTCGTCGTAGGTCTTCCCCTGCTGCTCGACCCAGGTGAAGTACTTGAGGTTGTGGATCCGCTTGCGGTCGTAGTGGCCCAGCTCGGCCATCCAGTCGATCGTGGTGCCGAGGAGATGCCGGTGGTAGGCGCCGGCCGCGTCGGCCACGCCGAAGGGCCCTTCCTCCTCCCCCAGCTCGTCCACCCGGCTCCCGTACAGCTCCATCGAGTCGGTGAGCACCGTGAGCACCATGTCGTTACGGCCCAGCTCGTACCACTTGGCGAACTTGATCGACGACAGCAGGTTGGCGATGCCGCTGATGCCGAGCAGGGGAAGCCGCTCCAGGAAGCCGCCGGGGACCCCGACCGACGCCAGGTAGTCCCGTCCCGCCGGTTCGTTGAAGAGCCGCAACACCCCCATCGTGGCGGCGTCGTCGATCGCGGTGACCAGGTCCGTGTTGCGCACGTTGTGGATCCAGGGCACGTGCTTGTCGCCGATCCCCTCGATGCGGTGGGCCCCGAAACCGTTCATCAACAGCGTCGGGCACTGCAGGGCCTCGCTGGCGACGATCCTGGCCCCGAGACGCTGCTTGATGTAGTCGCCCGAGGCGATCGTGCCGGCCGATCCGGTGGTCGCCACGACGCCCGCCACCCGGGCCTCGCCGCCGGCGGCCGCCGCGGCCTCCTCCATGGCCGGTCCGGTGACGGTGTAATGCCACAGGTAGTTCCCGAACTCGTCGAACTGGTTGAAGATCACCACGTCGGAGCCGGAGCGGCGCAGCTCCCAGCACTTGTCGAAGATCTCCTTGACGTTGCTCTCCGACCCGGGGGTCTTGATGACCTCCCCGGCGACGCCGGCCAGCCATTCGAACCGTTCCCGGCTCATTCCCTCCGGGAGGATCGCCACCGACTCGCAGCCCAAGATCGCCGAGTCGTACGCCCCGCCCCGGCAGTAGTTGCCGGTCGACGGCCACACGGCCTTCTGTGAGGTCGGATCGAACTGGCCGGTCACGAGGCGCGGCACCAGGCACCCGAAGGCCGCCCCGACCTTGTGGGCCCCCGTGGGGAACCACTTCCCCACCAGCGCCACGATGCGCGCATCGACACCGGTGATCTCGGGAGGGAACTCGATCCAGTTCACGCCGCCGAAGCCCCCACCGTCGGCGACAGGCTCGTTGTGCCAGGTGATGCGATAGAGGTTGAGAGGATCCACATCCCACAGCCCGACGCCGGAGAGCCGCTCGACGACGTCGTCGGGGATGAGCGAGGGGTCCCGCATCTGGGCGAACGTGGGGATCGTGATTCCCCGCTCCCGGGCATGGGCCGTGGTGCGCTCGAGCACCTCGGGGTTGACGGTCAGATCGATCATGTCGTTCCCTCCAGGTCGGCGAGGACGCGCTCCAGCGCCTCGATCGAGGCCTCCACGCTGATGGGGCGGCTCCCCGCTTCTGCGGCCGCCGATCGTGCGGCGGCCACATCCTTCAATCCGCTGCCGGTGTTGATGAGCACCACCCCGTCATCACGGCCCACCAGGCCGTCGGCCGAGGCCTTGATCAGCCCCGCCAGGGCGGCGGCTCCGGCGGGCTCCCCGAACACCCCGCTCCCCCGGGCCTGGGCGGGGATGGCGGCGAGTATCTCGGCGTCGGTCACGGTGACGAAAGCCCCATCGCTCTCGGTGACCGCCCTCATCGCCTTGAGCCGATCCCGGGGCAGCCCGGCACTGATGCTGTCTGCAATGGTGTCGGCTTCGATCGGCGCCTTGGTCAACACGTCCTCTCCCCGCTCCCAGGCCTCGGCGAGGAAGTTGCTCCCGGCGGCCTGCACCCCGAACAGGCGCGGCATCCGGTCGATCCACCCGAGGGCGACCAGGTCCTGCAGACCCTTGTGGACGCCGCCGATGATGCACCCGTCGCCGACGCTCACGAACACCGCATCGGGGGCCTCCCACCCGAGCGACTCGCAGATCTCGTACGAAACCGTCTTCTTGCCTTCGCTCATGTAGGGATTGAACCCCGTGTTCCGGTTGTACCAACCGCGGGTCTCGGCGGCGTGCATGCACAGTTCGAAGGCCCGGTCGTAGGTGTCCTCGACCAGGATCACCGACGAGCCGTAGGCGAGCAGCTGGGCCACCTTGGCCGGTGGCGCCGCGGCCGGCACGAAGATCACGTTCGGCTTGGCGACGCTGGCGCAGATGCCGCTCAACGCCGCGGCGGCGTTGCCGGTGCTCGCCGTGGTGAGAACCGCCGCTCCGCGCTCGTGGGCCTTGGCGACGGCCATGGCGCTGGCGCGGTCCTTGAGTGAGGCGGTCGGTTGGCGACCTTCGTCCTTGACCCAGACTCGGCCGACACCATGAGCCTCGGCCAGCCGGGGGGCTTCGTGCATCGGGGTGTCGCCGACCTGGATGGGCGGCACCGGCGTGGCGGTCTCGACCGGCAGCAGACTCCGGAAGCGCCACATGCCGGATTCCGGCGAGCGGGCGGCATCGTCCGGCGAGAACCCGGCGCCGATGGCCTCATAGTCGTAGACGACGTCGACGATGCCCTCCGTCCTGTGGTGGGGGCACACGTAGTCGATCTCGGCCGGGTCGTAGCGCTCGCCGCACACGAGGCACTCGAGATGGAGCACGTGGGCGGTCACGGCACGATCCTGGTCCCCGCCCCTCCCTCGGCGGCCCACTCCAGGTTGGCCGGATTGGTGATCACGACCTCCTTGCCACCCCGCTCCAGGTAGTCGACGGCCGCCTGGATCTTGGGAGCCATCGAACCCTTGGCGAAGTGGGTCCCCTCGGCCAGCAGGTCTCTGGCTTCGGCGAGGGTGAGCAGGTCGACCCACTCCTGTTCCGGAGTGCCCCAGTTGATCGCCACCTGCGCCACGGCGGTGCTGATGAGCAGCAGGTCGGCCTCGAGGGCATTGGCGAGCAGAGCCGAGGCATGGTCCTTGTCGATCACCGCGTCGACGCCGAACAGGTCGCCGGCGTCGTCGCGCGCCACCGGGATCCCACCACCTCCGACGGCGATGACGACGACCCCGGCTTCGAGGAGGGACCGGATCGCCTGCTCCTCGATGATCCTGATCGGCCGTGGAGAGGCGACGACCCGCCGCCATCCCCGTCCGGCGTCCTCGACGACGGACCAGCCCTCGCCTTCCCGCCGCCGGGCCGCCTCGTCGGCGTCCATGAAGGACCCGATCGGCTTGCTGGGGTTCTCGAAGGCCGGATCGTCCAGGTTCACCTCGACCTGGGTGACCACGGTCACCACGTGGCGGTCGATCCCCAACTGGCGGAAGTCGTTGGCCAGGTTCTGCTGGAGGGCGAACCCGATTGCTCCCTGGCTGTCGGCGCCGCAGACGTGGAGCGGCACCTCGTGGAGCTCATGCGAGGCGAGTTCGGAGCGCCGCAGGATGAAACCCACCTGAGGCCCGTTGCCGTGGGTGATCACCACCTCCCAGCCGGCTCGGACGAGTTGGGCGATATGGTCGTCGGTCTCCCCCGCGGCCCGGTACTGATCCTGGACGGTGATGTGTTCGGCATCGGGAATGAGCGAGTTTCCGCCGATGGCGATGACGGCGCGACGTGCCATGTCCTTCCTCTCGATCACATCGTGAGGGCCATGACCGCTTTCTGCACGTGCAGGCGGTTCTCGGCCTCGTCGTAGACGATGCTCTGCGGTCCGTCGATGACGGCATCGGTGACCTCGATGTTGCGGTCCGCCGGGAGCGGATGCATGTAGACGGCCGCCGGATCGGCGAGCGCCATGCGCCGTTCATCGGTGATCCAGTCCTGGTACTTCCGGCCGATCTCCGCCGACTCGTCGAGGTCGTCGGTGGTCAGCATCGATCCCCAGGACTTGGCGTACACGATGTCGGCACCCCGCATCCCGTCTTCGAAGTCCTCGAGGATCTCGAACGACCCGCCCGAAGTGCGGGCGTTGTCCTCGGCGGCGGCGACCACGTCGGGCACCAGTTTGAACTCCGGCGGCCGGGTCAACCGCACGTTCATGCCGTAGCGGGTCATCAGCAGGATCAGGCTCTGCGGCACGCTGAGCGGCTTCTGATAGGAGGCCGCATAGGCGTACGACACGTTGATCGTGAGGCCCCTGGGGTCACCTTTGTGCTCGATGATCGTGAGCAGGTCGGCGAGGATCTGGAACGGGTGGTACAGGTCGCACTGCATGTTGAGCACCGGCACCCGGGAGGCCTCGGCTACGGCCCGGATGTAGTCGTTCCCGACCCCCCAGTCGACCTGACGGATGGCGATGCCGTCGTTGTAGCGCCCCAGGATCTCGCCGATCTCCTTGGCGGTGTCGCCGTGGGCGATCTGGGTCGATTTGCTCTCGATGAACTGGGCGTGTCCCCCCAGTTGCGCCATCCCCGCCTCGAAGGAGGCCCTGGTCCTGGTGCTGGAGAAGAAGAACAGCATCGCCAGCACCTTGTCGTCCAAGAGCGCGTGCTTCTCCCCGAGCGCCCGGCGGCGCTTCAGATCCATCGCCACCTCGAGCACGGTGTCGATCTCGGATCGCGACCACTCCTGGGTGGTGATCATGTCCCGTCCGCGAAGTCCGGTCTGCATCGCTTCCTCCTACTCCACCGCACCGAGCACGAGTGCCAGCAACGCCATCCGCATGACCACGCCGTTGAAGGCCTCCTCCCAGTACCGGGCGTGCCGGGTGGCATCGACATCGGGCGGCAGCTCGTCCATGCGGGGCAGAGAGTGGAGGATGATCGAACTCGACTTGGCCTTCTCCGCCATGAGTCGGCGGGTGACCTGATAGCTGTCGGGGGTCAGCCCGACGGAGTCGTCTTCGCGCTCCTCACGGCTGGCGGTGTAGTCGGCCTGCACCACCGGCTCCATGTAGATGACGTCGGCATCGGCGATCACGTCGGCCACGTGATCGGCCTGGCGATAGCGCACGTTCAACTCGTCGAGTTCGGCCTTGAATTCGTCGGTCGGCGACATGTCCGGTGGGGACACGAAGATCGCCTCGGCGTCGAACTGACTGAGGGCGTACCCGATCGAGTGCATCGTGCGCATCCGCATGTCACCGATGCAGAGGATCGTCTTGCCGTCCACCGAGCCCAACTCCTGGTCGATGGTGAACAGATCGGTGAGCACCTGGGTGGGGTGCTCCCCCCAGCCGTCGCCGGCGTTGATCACCGGCACGCTCGACCACCGGGCCGCCTCTGCCGGAGCACCCTGCTGGAAGTGGCGCATCACGATGGCGTCGCCGTAGTACTCCAGCATGTGGACGGTGTCCTTGATCGACTCCTGATAGAAATCGCCGGCCCGGGTCATCTTGGGGTCGGCGAACCCGGTGACGTGCCCGCCCAGGCGATGCATGGCCGCCTCGTGGGCCAGGCGGGTCCGCGTCGAGGGCTGGTAGAACGCGGTCACCAGCGTCTTGTGAGCCAGCAGATCCGTGTTGCGCCGCTCGCGGGCGATCGGCTCCATCCGGCGGGCGATCTCGAAGACGTGCTCGAATTCGGCCCGTTCGAGACCCTTCAGCGAGAGGATGTCCCTCCCCGCAAAACTCCTCATCGATGTCCTCCTCGAGCCGACGGCGAACCCTTCGCGCTGGGCCCAACGCGCCACAGTAATCGGGCCTGAATGGGTCGCGGACCGGGTCGCGGGGTCGAGGCTTAGAGTGGGGCGCAAGGAGGTTCCCTTTGTCGGTTCACACCATCGAACAGCACGTGCGGCCGGCGAGCATCGAGGAGGCCTTCGCCGCTCTGGGGCCGGGATCGCGACCCCTCGGGGGCGGCACCGACTTGATGCTCCACGCCCCGCCGGAGGTCACCACGCTCATCGATCTCGGCGGCCTCTCCCTCGATGCCGTCGAGGACACGGACGGCGGATATCGGGTCGGCGCCATGGTCACCCTGACGGAAATGATGGAGCACCCGGGCCTGGCGGGGCACTTCGGCGGCCTGCTTCCCGAGATGCTCGTGCACGTGGGTTCGCCGCTGCTTCGCAACATCGCCACGATCGGAGGCCATCTCGCCCGCGGAAGACTGTCGGATGTCGTGCCGGCGCTGCTGGTCGCCGAGGCGACGATTCGTTGGTTCGACGGGTCCTACCACGAGGCCCCGCTCGGCGAGTTCCTCGCCGAGGAGGTCCACCGCACCCGGATGCTCATCACCGAGATCGGCATCCCCCCCGCACCTGCGGGCGCCGCCGGTGCGTTCGTGAAGTTCTCCCGAGTCTTCTACGACATCGCCATCCTCAACGCCGCGTGCGCCCTGGCCACCGACGGCGGTGCGATCACCTGGGCCCGCGTCGCCGTCGGCGAGACGCCCCGGGTGGGGGCCCTGGTCCCGGCGGCCGCCGAGGCACTGACCGGCAACCCCCCCACCGGCGCCACTTTCGAGGCCGCGGCGGCGGCGGCACGCGAGGCGATCGAGGCCGGGGACGACGGGAGGGCGAGCGCCGAGTATCGCAGCCAGTTGATCGGGGTCGGGGTGCGCCGGGCTCTGGAAGCAGCAGCGGGCCGGTTGGGAGGTGCCGGATGAGAGTGCAACTCACCGTGAACGGCACCGGGCACGCGGCCGACGTCGGTCCCGGCGAGAGCCTCATGGACGCACTGCGGGCTCTCGGCTACAAGAGCGTCAAGAACGGGTGTGATCACGGAGACTGCGGCTCCTGCACCGTTCTCATGGACGGGCGGGCCGTCAACGCCTGCCTGGTGTTTGCGTACCGGGCCGAAGGGACCGAACTCACGACCATCGAGGGGTTCGCCGCCGAGGGGGCGCTCCATGCATTGCAGACCGCCTCGCTGGACACCGGGGCGGTGCAATGCGGGTTCTGCACCCCGGGGATCATCCTCACGGCCGCCGACCTGCTGGCCCACAACCCCGATCCCACCGACCGGGAGATCGCCGAGACGCTGGCGGGGAACTACTGCCGCTGCACCGGATACACCAAGCCGCTGGAGGCGATCCGGGAAGCGGTCACGATGCTGAGGGAGGGCGCCGATGGCTGAGAAGTTCGATGTCGTCGGGACGAATGAGCGCAAGGTCGACGGGGTGGCCCTCGTCACCGGCAAGCCGGTCTTCGCCGGCGACCTCGACCTGCCGGCCACGCTCTCTGTGGCGTTGCTCACCTCGCCTCATGCTCACGCCGTCATCAAGGGAATCGACACCTCCGGAGCCGAGGACCTCGAGGGCGTGGCCATGGTGTTGACCCACGCCAACACCCCGACCACCCGCTACACCACCGCCGGCCAGGGCCACCCGGAGCCGAGCCCGTACGACGCGCGGATGTTCGACACCAAGGTCCGCTTCGTGGGCGACCGAGTGGCCGCCGTGGCCGCCGAATCACAGGCCGTCGCCGAGGAGGCCCTGGGGCTGATCGAGGTCGACTACGAGGTGCTCCCGCCGGTGCTGTCGATCGACGACGCCCTCGCCCCCGACGCTCCCGTCATCCACGACGAGGACGACGCCACCGGGATCTGGGATGCCGCCCGCAACATCGCCGCCGCCGTCGACATCGCCGTCGGCGACGTCGAGGCCGGGTTCGCCGACTCGGAGGTCGTGATCGAGACGACCTGCGAGACCCAGTACGCCCAGCATGCCCCCGTCGAGCCCCACGTGGTGCAATCGTGGCTCGACGATCACGGCCGGCTGGTCATCTACTCCAGCACCCAGGTGCCGTTCCACGCCCGCCGCATCGTGGCCCGGGTCCTGGATCTGCCCGTGAATCGAGTCCGGGTGGTCAAACCGCGGGTCGGCGGCGGCTTCGGCGTGAAGCAGGAGATCCTGCTGGAGGAGATCTGCGGTCTCGTCACCCTGCGCACCGGACGCCCGGCCAGCTTCACCTACTCCCGAGAACAGGAGTTCGTCTCGTCGCGAACCCGGCACCCCATGCGGGTGAGGGTGAAGCTCGGGGCCGGCGACGACGGCGTGCTCAAGGCGATCGAGATGGAGGCCCTTTCCAACACCGGCGCCTACGGCACGCACAGCCTCACCGTGCTGTCGAACACCGGATCGAAGACGCTGCCCCTGTACAACAAGGCGCCCCACGTCCGGTTCGTCGGAAAGGCGGTCTACACCAACATGCCGGTCGGCGGCGCCTACCGGGGGTACGGGGCCACTCAGGGCTACTTCCCACTCGAGACGGCGATGGATCGTCTCGCCGACGAGCTCGGGCTCGACCCGATCGAGCTGCGCCGCCGCAACCACATCCGGGAGGGCGAAGGCTCGCCGATCTTCGAGGAGCTCGGTGAGGGCCGCAAGGGAGTGGAACAGACGGTCAAGTCGTGCGCCCTCGCCGAATGCCTGACCCTGGGGGCCGAGCGCATCGACTGGGAGGCCAAGCGGGCGGCCGGACCCGGCGAGGGCCCGAAGCGGCGCGGAGTGGGGTTGTCGATCCACATGCAGGGATCGGGGATCCCCCTCATCGACATGGCGGCCGCGACCATCAAGATGAACGAGGACGGCTCCTTCAACCTTCTCATCGGAGCCACCGACATCGGGACCGGTTCGGACACGATTCTCGGCCAGATCGCCGCCGAGGTCCTCGGAGTGCCCCTCGACAAGATCATCGTCTACTCCTCCGACACCGACATGACGCCGTTCGATGTGGGCGCCTACGCCTCCTCGACCACCTACGTGTCGGGGACCGCCGTCGAGCGGGCCGCCGTGGAGGTCAAGGAGCAGATCCTGGGCGTGGCCGCCACCATGCTGCGGACCGAGGCCGAGGGCCTGGAGGTCGGCGATGAGCGGGTCACGGCTCCCGACGGCGAGAGCGTGACCCTGGCCGCCGTGTGCGACCGAGCGATGTACGGGGCGGATCAGTTCCAGATCGGAGCCACGGCCTCGGCGGTGCCGGAGGAGTCGCCTCCGCCATTCCTCGCCTCTTTCGCCGAGGTCGAGGTCGACATCGAGACCGGGCTCGTCACCGTGCTCGACTACGTGGCGGCGGTGGATTGCGGCACCCCCATCAACCCGAAGATGGCCGAGGGGCAGATGGAGGGCGCCGTCGCCAACGGGATCGGCTACGCCCTCACCGAGGTGATGGAGTTCACCCCCACGGGACGGGTCCGCAACCCCGACCTCGCTCGTTACAAGATCCCCGGCACGGTCGACATGCCCCCGATCAGGGTGATCCTGGTCGACTCCTTCGAGCCGACCGGGCCGATGGGCGCCAAATCGATCGCCGAGATCGGCATCAACGGACCGATCCCGACCATCGCCAACGCCATCTCCAACGCGGTGGGCGTCCGCTTGACGGAGACGCCGTTCACCCCGGAGAAGGTGTGGCGGGCACTCCGGGACGCCGGAGTGTCCTGATCCTGCCCCCTAGTCGTCGCCGCCGAACAAGGGGCCGAGTTCGCTGGGGCTGAGGCAGTCGGTGGCCGCCTCGAGCAGCAGCACGGTGTATTCGGGGTTGGCTTCGGGGTCGAACTCCCGACCCGCCATTCCGGCCAGGAAAGCGTCGCGGAAGAAGTCCGATTCGCCGAGGGCTTCGGCGATGCACGCCGCACTGTCGCTGCTCATGCCGGTCGCCTCCAACTCCGCCACCATGACGCCCTCGGCATCGGTGCACCCCAGCGCCACCTCGACGACGTCGTCCCGTTCGCCCGGCGTCATCGCGTCAAAGGCCGCTTCCGGGCTCTCGCTCTCGGCGGTGAGACCGAGCGTGGCGAGCCGAGCGACACCGATCGTGCCGACCAGGCCCTCGGCGAAGCAATGCGCGTCCTCGGCACGGCCGAAGGGATTGTCGGGATCCGCATCCGCCATGATCGAGATGGCGAGGGCATCGGCGAGACCCTGCTCCTCGCTGCTGAGGCCGCTTCCGTCGTCGTCGCCGCAGGAGGCCGCCAGGAGAGCGGCGACCAGCAACAGCGTGGGGAACCGTCGCACGTGTCGATCCTTGCTCGGTGGAACGCAGCGTAGTGAGCCCGACCACGAGACGGCGTATCCCGCGGGGCCCCGGCGACGGTTACCGACATGGAATGGCATGGCGCGATGGCTCCATCATCTGTGAAGGCCACGTTCGGGCCCGCGCGCACGGCATGATTGAGCCATCGTCCGTGTCATCTCCACAACAGGCCAGGTGATATGGGACGCAAGACCGAATACGACGAGCTTCTCACCGCTCTCGGGCTCGACGAGCCCGAGGCCGGTGACGTGACGCCGCAGCTGCGCGCCCTGGTCGATCGGATGCGGGCCGAGGCCGCGCGACCGATTGCCGACCTTTCCTCCCATATCACTGCCGCAGCTGTGGCGGCACGTGAGGCCGTCACCTCCACTCCGGTGGCCCGCCCGGCCGCCGCCCGGCGTCCCCGCCAAAGCCGCTTCGGCGAGACCGCAGCCCGCCTGGCGGGGGCGGTCACCCTCGTTGCGACCGGTCTGGTAGGGGTGGTGGCCTCCGGGGTGCTCAACCCGGGCAGCCAGGTGGTCGAGGGACCCGCCGTGGTGACGGAACAGCCGGTGGTGACCCCAATCGTGACCGCCGAGGCCGGCGACGGCTATGTCCACCTCCTCGACCAGCTCAATGCGATCGCCGCCGAGTTCCCCGGTGTCGACCGCGTCTACGCCATGGAGGCCGGCCGCCAGGTCCAGGTGGTGGTGAATCCCAACGTCGTCGGGACCCGCGACGAGATCCTGGCATTGGCCCGAGACATCATCGAAAGGCTCCAGGCCGACCTCGGAGAGCCGGTCACGGTTCAGATCGACGCCACCGGGCGGTTGACTGCTGCCACCCAGTAGCGCCGCCAGTTCCCTCGCTGCCGTTTCGGCTTTTCGCGCTTTTCACCACCCGCCACACCGGGAACCGTTAGCGTGATGGCGACACAGCGCCCTGGGGCGCGTCCAGAGAACGAGTGGGGATGACTCGGGCGGAACGATTCCACGAGGAACGCGATCGGCGACGCGCCGCCGGTTCCACCACGCGCGCTCTCGGGGATCTCAACACCCACGAGTGGCAGTCCCTGCTGACGGCTGCGACCAACGGCGCCGAGTGGGCCTGGTCCCGCCTCTACCACGAGCTGGCCCCACCGCTTCTCGGCTACCTGCGGCTGCGAGGCGCCCATGAACCGGAGGACCTGCTCGGCGAGGTGTTCCTGCAGCTGGCCCGCAACACCGCCACGTTTCGCGGTGACGCCTCCAAGTACCGGTCGTGGGCCTTCGTCGTCGCCCACAACCGGGTGATCGACGAGCGGCGGCGCCGCACCCGCCGGCCGGCCGACCCGGTCGCCAGCCTCGAGGATCGCGGCGGCGGAGACGTCGAAGACGAGGCAATTGAGAAGCTCACGGTGGCGGAGATCCGCGAACTCCTGGGTCAACTCCCCGAGAGCCAGCGGGACGTGTTGCTGATGCGAATCGTCGGCGGGTTCACCATCGCCGAGATCGCCGCCGCCATCGGTAAGAAGCAGGGAGCCACCAAGGCCCTGCAACGCCGGGGACTGGCCAAGCTGGAGCAGGCCGTCCGAGAGCACCTGGGCCGCGACGAGTAGCCACTCTCGAAGGCCGACTGTCGGGACCCGTTCGCACTGCCTCGCAGCGAAGGACCCCTGCCCAACAGAACCCCACGCACAACATGGGGTTCCGGTCGGTGGGCGCTACAGGATTTGAACCTGTGACCTCTTCCGCGTCAAGGAAGCGCTCTCCCCCTGAGCTAAGCGCCCGAGCGTGAGGGATTGTACCGAGGCGGCGCCCGGAATCGAACCGGGGTAAAGGGTTTTGCAGACCCTCGCCTGAACCACTCGGCCACGCCGCCGACTCGAAAGGGGCGACCGGCGGGCCGCCCCTCGGAGCGGACGACCGGTCTCGAACCGGCGACCTTCACCTTGGCAAGGTGACGCTCTACCAACTGAGCTACGTCCGCGCGCCGGGCAGTGTATCACGGCCCGTTTTCAGACCCCGGGCCCGCCTCCCGTGGACCCAAAACCGCCTTCCCCCCGCTCCGAATCGGGCAGTTCCTCGACCTCATCGAAGTCCACCGCCGCCACCGGCACGATCATCAGTTGGGCGATGCGGTCACCGCGTTCGATCCGGATCCGCTCTGCGCCGAGGTTGACCAGGATCACGCGGATCTCGCCTCGATATCCCGAGTCGACGAGACCGGGGGCATTCACGACTGACAGACCGTGCCGATCGGCGAGTCCGCTGCGAGGCACCACCAAGCCGGCGTGACCATCCGGGATGGCAACGGCGACCCCGGTCGGTACGGTGTCGCGGCCCCCCGGCTCGAGACGGCACGGCCGTCGGGCATAGAGATCGACCCCGCCATCACCGGGATGTGCCCGCTGCGGCATGGGAAGATCTGCATCGAGCCGTTTGAGCAATACCCTCATCACGACGATTATGCCCCTGGCAGGAGGCGAACCCTGGCGGAACGGCGACGCGTAGACCGGTCGACGATCATCGGGAGGCTGGAGACCACCCCAGCCACCGTTCCTCGAGCGCGCGACTCTCACGCGCCCGACGAGGCGCTTCCCGACGAGGATCTCGGCTGGGAGCCACGCCCCCTCGAGTCGGGAGCCAGGAGTTCGCGCACGTTCCGCTGGTCGGTGATCCTGATGGCACTCACCCTCGGTGTCGGTGCCGTCTTCCTCGTGCAGATCGCGCTCGGCATCCCCGAGCGGCGAGCCGAGACCCGGCGGGCCGAATACCAGGCGTCTCTCCAGGATCTCGCCACCGTGACCCCGGATGTCGCGGTGGTG